>NZ_DATMVN010000889.1:0-2464 GCF_035563135.1 Streptomyces sp. | reverse complement strand
CCGGATCCGGGCCCCGGCCCCGCCCCGGACCCGACCGCGCCGGACCCGTCCGCCGCAGATCCGTCCGCGCCGGAGGCGCCCCGCGCCCGCCCCCGTCGTGGCGCCCCCGCTCCCCTCCTCATCGCCGCTGCCGTCGCCCTCGTCGTGCTCACCCTCGCCGCCGCCCTGCTCGGCCACCCCACCCGTACGGCTTCCGCCCCTGCTCCCGCTTCCACCGCTCCGGGGCGGACCGCGGCCCCCCTCCCCTTCACCTGGAGCATCGGTTCCCAGATCTGGGAGGGCGGCTGCGGGCACACCTACCTCGTGGACCGGGCCCCCCGCGCGGTCGCCCCGCCGCCGGTCGCGGCCGACTCCGGGGCGTGGGCCGGGACGCACGGTGCCGTGCCCGGCGGGGAGGCGCTGGTGCGGATCACGGTCCAGGGCCGGTCGCCGTCCGACGCCGTCGTCCTCCATGCCCTGCACGTGCGCGTGGTCGACCGCGCCGCGCCGCTGCCGTGGAACGCGTACCGGATGGACAACGGCTGTGGCGGCGCCTTCACCCCGCGCCACTTCGCCGTGGACCTCGACCGGCCGCGCCCGCTCGCGAGGCCCGTCGACGGCCTTGACGCCTCCGGCGCCGAGGTCCGGAAGATCCCGGCCGTCTCCTTCCCGTACAAGGTCACCTCCTCCGACCCCGAGGAGCTGCTGGTCTCCGCGCGGACGGCGGGCTGCGACTGCCGCTGGTACCTGGAGCTGGAGTGGAGCGCCGGGGGCCGTACGGGGACGGTGCGGATCACGGACGGCGGGAAGCCGTTCCGCACGAGCGGGACCAGGGGGAGACCGGCGTACGTGCACGACTCCATCGAAGGGCGCTGGATCACAGACTCGGACTCTGGACAGACCGGGTGACCGATGAGTAACTTCGACTGACATGGGCTGAGCAAGCGCTTAGTGCTCCAGTGGGATTTCGTGTCCTGAGCTGGTTCTTCTTCGGTAGTGGCAGTGTCGGGCTGTGGCTTGGTGGTGTCTGCGCCAGTGGGACCAGTTCAGGGCATGCAGGCGTCTGTCGTGATGGGGCCGGGGGTGGGGCAGGAGAGGGTCCAGCAGGCGCCGGATCTCTGCCACGGTGAGTGGCACGAGGGCTGATCCGTTTCTGCAGCCCCCTTTGCGGCCTCGCCGGCCTGGGCGGCGAGTGCTGTCAGGACGGCGTGGGCGAGCATGGCCAGGGTGATGTGCCGATACCAGCCCGTGTAGCGGCGGACTTCGTACTGGTCCAGGCCGCACTCGTTCTTCGCGGCCTGGAAGCACTCCTCGATCGCCCAGCGGGAACCGGCGATCCGGGCCAGCTCCGGGATATCGGCGCCGACGGGTGCGTAGGCGAGGTAGTAGGCGATCTCGCCGGGGTCGGAGATGCTGCGGCGGGCCATGACTCAGCGGTGATGGGTCGGGGTCGAAGACGATGTTGGCGGGCAGCTTGGCCGCGGCCCAGTCGTAGACGCGTGGCCCCTTTGCCCCGTTGCCGCAGGACAGCCGTTGCCAGGCGTCAGTCGGTGCTTCGTCGATGAGCTGGTCGATGCGCCAGGTGCCGGCCAGGGACTTGATCTGCTGTGACTTAGGCACTGCCACCACGTAGCCGATGTCGAGTTGCTCGAGCAGGCGGCGGAAGTGCCAGTCCTGTCCGTAGGCCTCGTCCGCGGTGACCCACTTGGCGGGCAGGCCGGCGGCCAGGCAGCGGCGGACGATGCCCCGGGCCAGCTCACCCTTGGTCGCAAAGCCGCGTTCGTCGGGGATTTTCGCGACCCGGCAGCGGTCACGGTCGGACGTCCAGGCTTTGGGCAGGTAGAGCTCCCGGTCCACCAGGGCCCGGCCCGAGCCGGTGGCATAGGCGGCGAACACCCCGATCTGGCAGTTGTCGATCTTTCCCGAGGTGCCGGTGTACTGCCGGCCCACCCCGGCCGACGTGGTGCCCTTCTTGATGAACCCCGTGTCGTCGATGATCAGCATCCCGCCCGGACCGAGCCGTTCGGCGACATAGTCGCGCAGGCCGTCCCGGACCGCTTCGACGTCCCAGCGGGCCCCGTTGAGCAGATGCTGCAGGCCCGCCGGATCACGGTGACCGGCCCACTCAGCCAGCTGCCAGCCGTTCTTTCGCCCGACCGGCGCCAGCAGACCCCGCACGTAGTCACGCATCCGCCACCGCAGATCCGCCCGAGCGAACCGACCCGCCACCCGAGCGAACACCGACTCCAACTCGTCCTGCCACTGGCCGACTTCAGTCAACCCCTCCATACCCAGACAACGACAACCACCAGCTCAGGACACGAAATCTCACTGGAGTACTAGGGCCAATACCGGTGATTTAGGTGGTTTTCTGGCGTCTACTGGTTGCTTTGGTGGGTGGGACGAGTGTGATTGCCCTGGTGGGTGGTTGGGGTGGGTTGCGGTGGTGGGTGTGTTTGAGGTGCCAGTTGCTCATCTTGCGTTT
>NZ_DATMVN010000888.1:0-7347 GCF_035563135.1 Streptomyces sp. | reverse complement strand
ACAGCACTGCGTCACCTGCCGGAGCTCGTCGGGGGCGGTGTGATCGGGGTCGTGGACGGCGTCGCCGAGGATACGGCGGGCGGCAGGGAGGCCGGGCCGGGGGCCGCGGTGGCCCGCTCGGGCACTCCGCGGACCGAGCCGTCCGGGTTCAGGAAGGCGGGGTTGCCGCCGGGCACCATGCCGAGCTCCCTGGCCCGGCGTTCCAGCGCGTCGGGTTCGGAGTAGCTGTCCACGTCCTGCTGGAGGGCCTGCTGCTCGTCGGTGAGCTCGGTGGTCTCCCTCTTCAGCTCGCTCAGCTTGAACGATCCTTCATTGAGCGCCGAATTCAGCAGCAGGAGCGAGATCAGGCCACCCGCGAGCAGCAGCACGACCAGCAGGACGAAGGGGGTGCGGGCTGCGGTGCTCGGTCCTGAGGGCATCAGCCGCGCGAGCCGGCCGGCCCGCCCCTTCATCTGCCCGGCCGTCCTGGTCACCGCGGTGCCACCGCCCTGTTCCGCCGCCGGCCGGCCCGGCGGGCCCCCCTCATCGCTCCTCCTCGCGGATCCGCTGGGCACCGCGCAGCCTGGCGGGGGCGGCACGCCGGTTCTCGGCCACCTCCTCCTCGGTGGGCAGTTCGGCACCGCGGGTCAGCAGCTTCAGCCGGGGCTGGTAGCGCTCGGGGACGACGGGCAGTCCGGGCGGCGCCGTGTTGGCCGCCCCGGCCGCGAAGACCTGCTTGACCAGACGGTCCTCCAGCGAGTGGTACGAGAGGACGGCGATCCGGCCACCGACGGCGAGGCTCCGCACCGCGGCCGGAACGGCCCGCTCCAGGACGGTGAGCTCCCCGTTGACCTCGATGCGCAGGGCCTGGAAGGTGCGCTTGGCCGGATTGCCGCCGGTGCGCTTGGCGGCCTGCGGCAGGGAGTCACGGATCAGCTCGACGAGACGGGCGCTGTTGCTGAAGGGTTCCTTCTCGCGTTCGCGCACGACGGCCGAGACGATGCGCTTGGCCTGCTTCTCCTCGCCGTACGCGCGCAGGATCCGCACGAGTTCGCCCGGCGGGTAGGTGTTCAGCACCTCGGCCGCGCCGATGCCGGTCGTCTGGTCCATCCGCATGTCGAGCGGCGCGTCCTGGGCGTACGCGAAGCCGCGGTCGGCCTCGTCCAGCTGCATGGAGGAGACACCGAGGTCGAACAGCACGCCCTGGACCTTGGGGATGCCCAGCCGGCCGAGGACCTCGGGCAGTTCGTCGTAGACGGCGTGCACCAGGGTGGCGCGGTCGCCGTAGGGGGCGAGGCGCTCGCCGGAGAGCCGCAGCGCCTCCTTGTCGCGGTCCAGGGCGACCAGCCGGGCGGCGGGGAAGGCGGCGAGCAGCGCCTCGCTGTGCCCGCCGAGCCCGAGGGTGCAGTCGACGACGACCGGGGGCTGCGGTCCCGTCGCCTCCAGTGCCGGGGCCAACAGGTCCAGGCATCGCTGGAGCATCACCGGGACGTGTCGGGTCTGGCTCAAAGCGCCCTCTCAGGCTCTGTCCCGTGCGGCCGCACATGCGCTCTGGTCCCCGCCCGCCCGGAAGGGGAGGCCGGCCGGCGCCGGGGAAGGGGCGTCGGTCGGCCGTCGAGCGGGAGAGGGCCGGGCCGCATGTGCGCCGCACATCACGGGGAATTCGAAACATATAAGAATGTGCAGAATGCGCAAGCGTGTCGGTAACTTCGTGTCACTTTAGTCCACCCTGCCATCCGATCCATTCCCGTTCAATGAACCGCGCAGCGCGTCGCACCGCCGTCGCGGCCGGAGAACCTCACCCGGTCGGACGCCTGCACGCGAGACCTGTGGGGTGCGTCACAACAAGCCACGTTGGCGTTCTTTGTTCCCCTCCCCAGCACGCCGGGAGCGGTCGCGAAGGTTAACGTCATAGCCATGTCGACTTCTGCGTACCCTTCCGCCGGGACCGATTCCGCCACCTCCCCCGCAGCACGCTCCGGAGGGACGGTCACCGACCGCCTGGTCGAACTGAACACCCGTTACGCAAAGGCGTTCACCGACCCGGGCCTGAACGCGCGGCCCGCGCTGCACGTCGCCGTGGTCGCCTGCATGGACGCCCGCCTCGACCTCTACCCCGCGCTCGGCCTGGAACTCGGCGACTGCCACACCATCCGCAACGCGGGCGGCGTGGTCACCGACGACGTCATCCGGTCGCTGACGATCAGCCAGCGGGCGCTCGGCACCCGCAGCGTCGTCCTCGTCCACCACACGAAGTGCGGCATGGAGTCGCTCACCGAGGACTTCCGGCAGGACCTGGAGGCCGAGGTCGGACAGCGTCCCGCCTGGGCGGTGGAGGCCTACTCCGACGCCGACCAGGACGTACGGCAGTCGATGCAGCGCGTGCGCACCTCCCCCTTCCTCCTGCACACGGACGATGTCCGCGGCTTCGTCCTCGACGTGTCCACCGGCGCCCTGCGCGAGGTCCTCCCCGCCTCCTGAAAACCCCTGACATAGGGGCCACATCCGGCATATCGCTTTCACTTGTCCGCAGGCGAGTGACACGAAGCGGTAACGGCAACAAGAATGCGGGTGCGACATCTCTCCGGGTCCTCCGGAGAGTGTCCGTATTTCGGGGCGGGCCGGGCAGTTCTGTGCGCCGGCCCGTGCACAAGGGGCCGAGGAGGGCCGGGTGACGACCTATGACGATCGAGCGAGCCTCACGGATCTGACCACCGCAGCGGAGCGGGTACGCAGGTCGGTCGAGGGTGTGATCGAGGGCAAGCCCGAGGTCGTACGGCTTTCGCTGACCGTGCTTCTCGCCGAGGGGCACCTGCTGATCGAGGACGTGCCCGGGGTCGGCAAGACGATGCTGGCCAAGGCACTGGCACGGTCCATCGACTGCTCGGTGCGGCGCATCCAGTTCACACCGGACCTGCTGCCCTCGGACATCACCGGAGTCTCGGTCTTCGACCAGCAGCGACGGGACTTCGAGTTCAAGCCGGGCGCGATCTTCGCCCAGATCGTGATCGGCGACGAGATCAACCGCGCCTCGCCCAAGACCCAGTCGGCCCTGCTGGAGTCGATGGAGGAACGCCAGGTCACGATCGACGGCCGGACCTATGAGCTGCCCGATCCCTTCATGGTCGTGGCGACCCAGAACCCGGTGGAGATGGAGGGCACCTACCCCCTCCCCGAGGCACAGCGCGACCGCTTCATGGCCCGTGTGTCGATCGGCTACCCGAGCGCCGAGGCCGAGCTGCAGATGCTCGACGTGCACGGCGGTGCCTCGCCGCTGGACGACCTCCAGCCGGTGGCGCACGCCCATGACATCGTGAAGCTGATCGACGCGGTGCGCGAGGTCCATGTGGCCGAAGCCGTCCGGCGGTACGCCGTGGAGCTGGTGGCCGCCACCCGTCAGCACCCGGATCTCAGGCTCGGGGCCTCACCGCGCGCCACCCTTCATCTGCTGCGCGCCGCCAAGGCGTCGGCCGCCCTGGCCGGACGGGACTACGCCCTGCCGGACGACCTCCAGGCCCTCGCGGCCCCGGTGCTCGCCCACCGGCTGCTGCCGACGGCGCAGGCACAGCTCAACCGCCGTACGGCCGAGCAGGTCGTGCTGGACATCCTGCAGCGCACACCCGTGCCGACATCGGGCGGCGGGGCCGCCCCGGGGCAGCCCCGGCACCGTCCCGGCAGCCCGGTGTACGGCGGGCAGCCCGGCGCACGGCGGCTGTGATGACGGCCGGGGCGCCCGGCCCCGTGGACGAGAGCGACGGCAGGGGTGGACTGCGGGCGGCCCTGAGCGGACTGACGACGCGGGGGCGGTCCTTCCTGGCCGCCGGTGCCGCGGCGACGGTCTGCGCGTATGTGCTGGGCCAGGACGACCTGCTCCGGGTCGGCCTGCTCCTCGCGGTGCTGCCGCTGGTCTGCGTCACCGTCCTGTACCGCACCCGCTACAGGGTGGCCGGCAGCCGGCGGCTGTCGCCGTCCCGGGTGCCGGCCGGTTCGGAGGCGCGGGTCCATCTGCGCATGGACAACGTGTCCCGGCTGCACACGGGCCTGCTCATGCTCCAGGACCGCGTTCCGTACGTTCTCGGGCCCCGGCCCCGGTTCGTGCTGGACCGGGTGGAGCCCGGTGGCGTACGGGAGGTCTCCTACCGGGTCCGCTCCGACCTGCGCGGGCGCTATCCACTGGGACCTCTGCAGCTCCAGCTGAGCGATCCGTTCGGGATGTGTGAGCTCACACGCTCCTTCAGTGCCTACGACACCCTCGTCGTCGTCCCCCGCACCGAGCCGCTTCCCGCGCTGCGGCCGGCCGGGGAGGTTTCCGGATACGGCGACGGCCGGCAGCGTTCGCCGGCGCTGGCCGGCGAGGACGACCTCATCCCGCGCGGCTACCGCCACGGTGACGATCTGCGACGGGTGCACTGGCGTTCCACCGCGCGCCACGGCGAGCTGATGGTGCGGCGGGAGGAGCAGCCGCAGCGGGCCAGCTGCACGGTGCTGCTGGACACCCGGCGGATCGCCTACCAGGGTGCCGGACCCGGATCGGCCTTCGAGTGGGCGGTGTCCGGGGCGGCGTCCGCGCTGGTGCACATGCTGGAGCGCGGCTTCGCGGTGCGGCTGCTCACCGACGAGGGGAGCGCCGTGCCGGGCGAGGGCGCAGACGGCTTCGCCGGTTCGTCCCAGGGGTCCGCGGACTCGGCGGGCCTGATGATGGACGCCCTCGCGGTCGTCGGCCATTCCGACGGAGGCGGTCTCTCCCGTGCCTACGACGTGCTGCGCGGGAGCGGTGAGGGGCTGCTGGTGGCGTTCCTCGGCGATCTCGACGAGGAGCAGGCGGCGGTCGTGGCCAGGATGCGGCAGCGCAGCCGCGGGGCTGTCGCGTTCGTGCTGGACGGCGACGACCGGGCGCACGGCCCGGAAGCCGCGCCGCCCTTGCGGCTGCTGCGTGAAGCGGGATGGACGGTGGTGACGGTGCCGCCCGGGGCGGAGCTCGCCCGGCTGTGGCAGCAGGCGGGCCACGAGGGCTCCGGAGCGCGGTCCTCCGCGGCCGGAACGACGACAGGGCTCTGAGAAGGATGGTCATGAGCGGGCGTACCCGACTGGCGCTGTGCGCCTTCGCGGCCACGATGATGACGGCCGGGGCGCTGCTGCCCCTGGTCGAGACGTCGCAGTGGGTCCTGCACGCCGCGTTCCTGCTGGCCGTCCAGAGCGGCGTGGGTGCGTCGGCCCGCCGGGTGCGCCTGGCACGCGTCCTGACGGTCTCGCTCCAGGTGCTCGTCACCCTGCTGACGCTGACCGTGGTGTTCGCCAGGGAGCATGCCGTGTTCGGTGTGCTGCCCGGCCCCCAGGCGGTCCAGCGGCTCACCGAGCTGCTGGCCGCGGGCGCCGACGACGTCGGCCGGTACGCCATTCCCGCGCCGGCCACGGACGGCATCCGGCTGATGCTGATCGGCGGGGTGCTGCTGATCGGGCTCGCCGTGGACGTCCTCGCGGTGACCCTCCGCGCCGCCGCTGCGGCCGGTCTGCCGCTGCTCGCGCTCTACTCGGTCGCCGCCGGGCTCTCCGACGGCGGGGCGGGATGGCTCTGGTTCCTGCTCGCGGCGTGCGGTTATCTGCTTCTCCTGCTGGCCGAGGGCCGGGACCGGCTGTCCCGGTGGGGCCGGGTCTTCGGCGGGGTGTCGCGTACGTCGGGCGGCCTGGCGGCCGGTCTGGAGGGCTCCGGGCGTGCCCTGGCGTCGGTCCGTACGGGCCGGCGCATCGGCGTGGTGGCGCTGGGCATCGCGCTGGCGGTGCCCGCGGCCCTGCCCCCTCTGGACAGCGGGCTGCTGGACGGCACGGGCGGCGGGCCGGGCGGGGGGAGCGGCGGAGGCACCATCTCCGCGGTGAACCCGCTGGTCTCGCTGCAGAACAACCTCAATCAGCCGGAGAACCGTGAGGTGATGTCGTACCGCACCGACTCCGGGAGCCCGCAGGACTTCTACCTGCGCATCCTGGCTCTGGACCAGTTCAGCGGGGGCGAGTGGCGTCCGTCGACCCGCACGCTGAGGGACGTCCCCGACAGGCTGCCGCAGCCGGCGGGACTGGGCGGGGAGGTCGCCGTCACCGAGATCCGTACGAGCATCTCGGCGTCCCGCTCGTACCAGCAGACGTATCTGCCGCTCCCCTACCCGGCGAGCGAGGTCGACATCGAGGGCCGCTGGCGGTACGAGCCCGAGGGGCGCACCCTGGTCGGCGACGACGGCCAGACGACGCGCGGCGCCCGGTACGAGGTCAGCAGCCTGGTGGTGGAGCCGACGGCCGGTCAGCTCGCCGCGTCGAGGGAACCGGGTGCGGACCTGGTCCGTGAGTACACGCGGGTCCCACCGTCGTTGCCCGCTGTGGTCGGGGAGACCGCCCGGCGGGTGACCGCGGGTGCCGCCGACGACTACGAGCGGGCGGTGAAGCTCCAGGACTGGTTCGCCTCGGAAGGTGGTTTCCGGTACGACACGACGGTGACGTCGGGCACCGGAACGGCGGCGATCGAGCGGTTCCTGAAGGAGAAGGAGGGCTTCTGCGTCCACTTCTCCTTCACGATGGCCGCGATGGCCAGGACCTTGGGCGTTCCGGCCCGGGTCGCGGTGGGCTTCACGCCGGGCACGGTCCAGGCGGACGGTTCGGTGTCGGTCGGGCTGCGGGACGCGCACGCCTGGCCCGAGCTGTACTTCGAGGGCGTGGGCTGGACCCGCTTCGAGCCGACGCCGTCCCGGGGCAGCACCCCGGCGTACACCCGGGCGGACGCGCCCTCGCAGGACCCCAGTGATCCCGCGCTGCCGACGGACGGTGCCTCCGCGGCGCCCACGGCCGCCCCCTCCGTCTCGGAGTCCTGCCCCGCGCAGATGCGTCAGCAGGGTGAGTGCGGCGCGTCCACGGCCCCCGGGGCCACGGTGCCCGCCGGTCCGGGGACCCCGGCGGGCACCGTGGTGCTGTGGGTGCTCGGCCCCCTGCTGGTGCTCACGCTCCTCCTGCTGCCGATGCTCTGGCGGATCCGGGCCCGCGGGCGGAGGCTCGGCTCCTCCGGGGGGCGCACGGCCGCCGATGCCGGTGCCAGGGTGATGGCGGCCTGGCGGGAGATCATTGATACGGCCTGGGATCACGGCATTCCGCCGGACGAGTCGCAGACCCCCCGCAAGGCCGCGGCGCGTGTCGTGCGGCTGGGAGGCCTCGACGGGCCCTCGGCCGCCGCGGTGCACCGCGTGGCGGGTGCGGTGGAGCAGGTGCTCTACGCACCCGAGCCGGGCGCGGTGTCCGCGCCGGCCGAGGACGTGCGGGTCCTCCGGGCGGGGCTGTGGGCCGTGGCGGGCCGCTGGGGCAGATTGCGGGCGACGCTCGCACCCCGTTCGG
>NZ_DATMVN010000887.1:0-6032 GCF_035563135.1 Streptomyces sp. | reverse complement strand
GGCATCAGGAGTCCCTCGGCGTCCACCACGTCCCACGTCGCGACGTAACCGAAGGCGAGTCCGGCGACGGGGACGGCGAGCGTGCCGAGGAGGTACAGGGAACGGGACTCGCGCTGCCGCTCGGGGAGGGCGCGGGCGGCGGCCAGGACCGTCAGCACGGTCACGAGGACGCCGGGCAGATGCAGCAGGGCCAGCCGCCAGCCGAACAGTTCGAGCCGTTCGTCGGTGGCGAGCGTCTCGACGAGAGCTCGCGCCATCATGTATCCGGCGATGGCGTAGACGAGGGCCCCGGCTGCCCAGCTGCGGCTCAGCGGGAAGAACCAGCCGCCCTCACCACCCGCCGGTATGTGACCCGGTGCCCTGCCTCCCCAGTCGCTGCCACCGCTCACGGTTCACCCTCTCGCCGACACCCGCCCTGTTGCTCCCGGGGGCGAATGTACGGCTGGTACGTGGCCGTGACCTGGGCCCTCGGCCCCAAAACCGGGCCCAAACTCTCTGCTGTGGGCCCTTCGACGGGTACGACAGGTACGGGGCGGATCCCGAGGACCCGACGGGCCCGGCAAGCCTGCCGGCCGGTGCACGTGAAGCGGTCCGCAGTGATGACATCGCCCTTCGGCACATCGGGGCGGTGGCGTGACGACGAGGTCCACGTCCGCGACACGGACCAGCCGGAGGTGTTGCGTACCGGAACGGCCGATGTGATGCGCATCGCACTCCGGGTGCCACGGCCCGGGCCTGCCCGATCATGACCGGTATGGACGCTCGTTTCCTCGGCATCGCTGATCTCGTCGAAGTCCCGTCCGTGGCGGTCGTGGTCGACGTCATGCGCGCTTACACCGTGGCTGCCTGGGCCTTCGGTCAGGGGGCGGAAAAGATCGTTCTTGCCGAGTCGCTGGACGAAGCCCTGGCGCTCAAGGCCCGCCACCCGGATTGGGTGGCGCTCAAGGACGGCCCGCCCGCGCCCGGTTTCGACGCCGTCAATTCACCCGGCCTGCTGCGGTCCGTCGACCTCGGCGGACGGACAGTCGTGCAGAAGACCACTGCGGGGACGGTCGGCGCCCTCGCCGTCCAGGAGGTGCCGCTGGTGCTGTGCGCCGGCTTCGTGGTCGCGGAGGCGACGGCTCAGTTCCTGCGGGCACGGAAGAGCGACAGCGTCACGTTCGTGGTCACCGGCGAGGACGGGCAGGCCGATGAAGATCTGGCATGCGCCCAGTACATCGCCCGGAGGGCCACCGGAGTCGGGACGGACGCTGCCGAGTACGTCCATCGTGCTGCCGGGTCGCGCGCCGCCGCCGAACTGGCCGGCGGAGTGCGCCAGGGAGCCCATCCTGATGACGTGGCGCTCTGTCTCGAGGTCGACCGGTTCCCCTTCGCCATGGTGGCGGCCTCGCAGGGCTCGCTCATGGTCCTGCGTCCGCACCCGATGCCTTCGCCGGCCGGCGAGGACCCCGCCTGACCGCGGTGCCGGGATCCTGGGCAGGGGTGGGCCGTGGGCAGGGGAGGGCCGTGGCCCAGGAAAGGCCGTGGACTGCGCAAGCCCTCGCCCCTATCTTGGGTCGATGCCGTCGATCAAGCAGGTCCAAATCACCTTCGACTGTGCGGAACCCGAGCGTGTCGCCCGCTTCTGGTGCGAGGTGCTGGGATACGTCGTACCGCCGCCCCCGGAGGGGTTCGCGACGTGGGACGCATACGACCGCACGCTGCCGCCTGAGCGCCAGGGGGCAGGGTTCGTCTGCATGGATCCCACGGGTGCGGGCCCGCGCATGTACTTCCAGCGTGTTCCTGAAGGCAAGGTCGTCAAGAACCGGGTGCACCTCGACGTCCGGGTCGGTACCGGGCTCGTGGGTGAAGAGCGCGTGGCCGCACTCGAAGCCGAATGCGCGCGACTGATCCCGCTCGGTGCGGTGCGCGTGCGGCTGCTGGTCGCCGATGAGTTCAATGAGTCGTGCCTCTGGATGGAGGACATCGAGGGCAACGAGTTCTGCCTCGACTGAGCGAGGGGGGAATGAGGGGGCGGGTGTACGGCGGGAATCGTGCCTGATCTGGGCCCCCGGGACCCAGGACGGGCCCGTTTCCGGTCAGTCCGGTCCGGGCGGTCCGGGCGGTCCGGACGGTGGGGCAGGGCGGGCGCCGGGGTCACCGCTGACGTGCGGGTTCCGCAGAGTCGGCGGGAAGGGGACCGGTGCGGCGGAGGCGGCCGTTGAGCGCGAGATGTGCGGCGACCCCGGACACCAGGCCCCAGAAGGCCGAGCCGATACCGAACAGGGTGACGCCGATGCCGTGGCCAGGAAGGTGATCAGCGCGGAACGGGCGCAAGTACGAAGTGGAAGGGAACGGGCGGGCCTTCCCGATCCCGGGAAGGGACTCGTGGGGCTCAACAGGAACGAGTACGCGATGCTCAAGGAGATCGCCAAGGCGGGCGGCAAGACCGATTCACCCGCTTTGACAAGGGACCCCCGCTTTGCCGGCCATCCTGAGACGGTGGATAAGGCCAAGGAGGTTTACGACGGGACCTGTTCGTGACGGCGACCTACAGTTTCCTGACCGTGCACCGACCTGCCCCGCACGCCATGGCGTCGGCACTCGCCGGAGCCCTCGGCACCAGGGTCGAGGACGTGGATGCCGCCGACGAGGACATGGCGCGGACGGACGACAGGAACTGGGCCGCCCCGGTGCTCTGCACGTATCGCTCCGTGGCGGGTGACCTGGCGCTCGCCTGGGACGTCTCCGTGCCGGACGCGGTGGCGCCGCTGCCGACCGAAGCGGAGGCAGCTCTGCGGCTCGCCGGCAGCCTCGGTACAACGGTCCTGTATCCCGCCCAGGAGGCGCCCCCTTCGGCGTACTGGGCGGCGGGCCCGGACGGGACGGTCACCCGGGCGCGTCTGTACGAGGGGGAGGGCGGCCTCCCGGTCCACGTGGTGGACGCGGTCGAAGCCCCGATGAAGCAACTCCCGGCCGCGCGGGTCGAGGTGCTTGCCGAGATCCTGCGCGAGCAGCACGTGGAGACCCCGGTCACCGACGCCTTCGCGGTGGAGGCGGACCCGCGCGGTGATGCATCGGCCACCGGTACGGTGAACCGTGCCCGTGAGGCGTTGCTGCTCTGGGAGCGGCTGGTGCGCCGGATCGACGCCGGGTGGCTGCCGGGTGGCCGTTATCCCTTCGAGCTGTACACCGAGGATCTGCGTACCCGTGACTTTCTGAGCGAGCTGGCCGAGACCGTCGGCCCGGAACGCGCGCTACTGGTCCGGGCCGTGGCAGAGCTCGACGAGGTGTTCCGGCGCGGTACCGAGGACGACGCCGGTGCCTTGCTCGGGCGCCTCACCAGGTCGGGTTCGGCGGTCGCCCACCGTGGCTGGTGGTGGCACCGGCGCCCGGTGGAGCTGCCCTGGAACAGCTGAACGGCGCGTCTCCGGAGCAGGCACGTCGTACGGACGCTCGAAACCGTCGCGCGGTGTGCGGCGTCCGCTCTGCCGGGTTCGGCACGCGGGGCGGTGGGGGAGGTGGTGTTTTTGGGTGCGGGTGGCGTCAGGTTGGGTCTGTGGGCCCAAGACCGCCCGGCCGTGCGGTGGTTAGGTTCGTGGGTATGTCTGGTCCGGGGGTTGTGGGTCGTCGGTTGCGCCGTTGGTCGCGGGGGAAGGTGCCGCGGACGGGGGTGCGTCTGCTGGGGCTGCGCAGGTCGCGTGGTGGTCAGCGTGGTCAGGGTGCGATCGAGTATCTGGGTCTGGTCCTGGTGGTGGCGGCGATCGTCGGTGCGCTGGTGGCGACGGGGATCGGTGCGGAGCTGTCGGAGAAGATCAGTGCGCAGGTGTGCCGGGTCACGGGTGGGGGTGACTGTGGTGGCGGTGGCGGTGGCGGTGAGCCGGGTGTGCAGGCGGGTGATCAGTCCGGTGACGGCGACCAGGCGTCGGACGACGACGCGCCCAAGTCACAGGCGCAGATCGATTATGACGCCGCGCTGAAGGAGTTGCAGGACGCGCGGGCGGCGGAGAAGTCCAGTTCGGATCAGGCGTTGGAGGCGGCGAAGGAGCTGGCGAAGATCCTGGCGGAGGAGCTGGGGATCACTGATGCGCTGGACTGCATCACCAAGGGTGATATGGGTGCCTGTACGGAGACGTTGATCAATGTGCTGCTGAGTCTGGTCGGTGGTGCGGTCGGGAAGCTCGCGGCGAAGTACGGGGCGCCGTGGAAGTGGAAGAAGGCCGCGGAGCTGATCAAGAAGCTCAAGAAGCACGGCGGGGACCTGTATGACGGGCTGAAGGGCCTGGTCAAGAACCGCAAGAAGGTCACGGACGCGGAGAAGAAGCTCGCCGACGCGCAGAAGAAGCTCGACGCCGAGAAGAAGGACCCACCCGAGAAGGACAAGCCGGACAACAAGCCGACCGCGTGCCCCGCCCGGCACAGCTTCGTGCCAGGCACTCCCGTTCTCCTGGCCGACGGGCGACGCATCGCCATCGAGAAGGTCGACGTCGGCGACAAGGTGCTCGCGACCGACCCGTACACCGGACGTACCGGGGTGCGGAAGGTCGAGCAGGCGATCACCACCCACGACGACAAGCACTTCACCCGGCTCACCCTCCGCGCCGGTCACGGGCCGGCGCTCGTCACGGCCACCGACACGCATCCCTTCTGGCTCGTCGACCAGAGGCGCTGGGTCGAGGCCGGTGACATCGAACCGGGGGCCGAGCTCCGCACCGCGGACGGAACCGCGCTCTCCGTCGCGTCCGTGTCCCGCTTCACGCAGCGCCTTACCACGCACGACCTGACGGTGGCGGGTATCCACACGTACTACGTGGTGGCCGACCGCACCGGGCTGCTCGTCCACAACAACGACGGTCCCGCGAGCATCCCGTCCGTGGACAACGCGAGGCTGCAGAAAATCGTGGACGCGCTCTACCACGGGGTGGGCAACGCGGAACTCGTCGGTGACGGCAGTGCGATGGCAGCCGCGAGTGCCGAGGTCAACGGGGCTCCAGGCGTCGAGGGCAAGAACCATGTCCGCAGTACGGCCCAGCTCCGCGCCTCCCTGCAGAATTTCCTCACCAAGGACGAGATCCGGCTCAAGGGCGGAAAGAAGGAGCAGGTCATCCGGAGCCCCAAGGACATCAAGATCGCGAAGATCTTGATCCAGGCCATCGACGATGCTCAGCTGGGCAAGTACAAGGGCCACAAGAACTACCCGGGGCTGGATGAGTGCTGATGACCGCAGACGTACAGCTGGTGAAGGACCTGGTCTCCCGGATCCCCGAATTCGAGGATCTCTATGAGTCGCACGTCTTCAACGAGAACGGCACCGTGCTGCCGCACGTCTTCTTCTGGGACGTCACCCAGGAGACCGTGCAGTCCTATCTCGGTGCCGACGCCGACGCGCCCGACTGGCGCCGGACCTTGGCTTTCCTGGAGGAGCAGAGCGCACGCGGGGTGTCCGGCATCGACGAGGTGATCGACACCTCGTTCCTGGAGTACCTGCCCTTCCCGGGCAAGCCCGGGCACGCGATCGTCGAGGAGCTCGGGCCGGTGATGGCGGCGAAGTTCGCGAGGGTGCGGCCTGCGGGGTGACCGGGCGGGGCGGGCCTGTGGAGGGCTGTGAACGGTGTTACGGCGTCGTGGGGCCCGCCTCCCGGAGGACGCCTCCCAGGAGGGCCGGCCATGCCCGGCCGTCCCTCACCGGGCACGCGATCGTCGAGGAACCGGCCGGCCGGATGCCCCGGTCCGGGGCGGGCCTCTCCCCGAAGCCGGCCACGACGTCCGGGCGGCCCGGGTTGGGCCCCTGGGCCCAAGACGCGGAGCGGCCGGATCAATAGCGTCTGCCCCGCAGGTGATCGACGCCCGTCCCGGCGCTCCCCCCACGGCGCCGGGCCGGGCCCCCACCGGGCACGGCCTGCGGACGGATGTCACAGCAGGTCCCGCCCCGCCCCCGAGCCCTGCGGCCGATCCGGCCCCGCGTCCCGCCCCGCTGGGGGCTCATAATCGGCCGCATGCCCGATCAGCAGACCCGTCCCCGCCCGGCGGCGCCCGGACCCCGCAGCAGCCGG
>NZ_DATMVN010000886.1:0-14790 GCF_035563135.1 Streptomyces sp. | reverse complement strand
AGGCCCGCCATCACGATGATCAGGCCGTGGTTGGTCTGTGGTGGGTCGATGGTCTCACTGACGGTCTGCGCGACCTTCTGGCCGAGGAACGCGCCGACGAAGTTCATGATCGCCGCCAGGGCGAGCGCCACCCTGGGCGTCAGCGCCCGGGTGGAGACCGAGGTGGCGATGGCGTTCGCGGAGTCGTGGAAGCCGTTCGTATACGTGAAGCCGAGCGCGACACCGATGGTCACGATCAGCGCAAAGGTGTCCACGAGGTTCAGGACTCCTTGACCGCGATGGTCTCCACGGTGTTGGCGACGTGCTCGAACGCGTCGGCCGCCTCTTCCAGCACGTCCACGATCTGCTTGAGCTTCAGCACGTCCATGGCGTCGTACTTGCCGTTGAACAGCTGGGCCAGCAGCTTGCGGTGGATCTGGTCGGCCTGGTTCTCCAGGCGGTTGACCTCGATCCAGTACTCGGTGAGGTTGTCCATGGTCCGCAGACTCGGCATGGCCTCGGCAGTCAGTTCCGCCGCCCTGGCCAGGACCTCGATCTGCTGCTCGACACCCTTCGGGAGCTCCTCGATCTGGTACAGCACGACCAGGTCGACGGCCTCCTCCATGAAGTCCATGATGTCGTCGAGCGACGACGCGAGGTTGTAGATGTCCTCGCGGTCGAACGGCGTGATGAAGGAGGAGTTCAGCTGGTGGAAGATCGCGTGGGTGGCATCGTCCCCCGCGTGCTCCGCTGCCCGCATACGCTCCGCGATCTCGACTCGGGAGGCAGAATCCGCCCCGAGCAGTTCCATCAGGAGTTTCGAGCCCGTGACGATGTTGTCCGCGGAAGCGGAAAACATGTCGTAGAAGCTCGTCTCCCTGGGGGTCAGACGAAAGCGCACGTGGGGTCCTCGGGGTGCTTTGGATTCGGTCAGGCTGATGCTAGGCGCATCATCCGGCCACGGCTAACCGGCGTTCTTCAGTGTCGCGCATCGGGCACAGTGATCAGCACGGCCCCCCGGTCACGTTTCGGCTGGATTCGTTACGATATACCCGGCAGGGGTATACAGACGGTGCGGAACGGCACGAACACCGCCGGCCAAGAGGACAACGGGAGGACTCCATGACCAGCACCGAGACCACCGCGAGCACCGGCAGCGCCGGCGTGACCGGTGCGGAAGCGGTCGTCACCGACCACGACCGGGGCATTCACGGGTACCACCACCAGAAGGAGGAGCACCTCAAGCGGCTGCGCCGCATCGAGGGGCAGATCCGCGGCCTCCAGCGGATGGTGGACGAGGACGTCTACTGCATCGACATACTCACCCAGGTCTCGGCCTCCACGAAGGCCCTGCAGTCCTTCGCGCTCCAGCTGCTGGAGGAGCATCTGCGCCACTGCGTCGCGGACGCCGCGCTCAAGGGCGGTGCGGAGATCGACGCGAAGGTCGAAGAGGCCACCAAGGCGATCGCCCGCCTCCTGCGTACCTGACGGCGGCCGGGAGAACGCGAGGGGGAAGCAGGTCACCCCCGGTGACGGCCCTGCCGGGGAATCGTCGGCGCCGGCTCGGCTGCGTATGCGCCGACGTTGAGCACCTCGTCGATACGGTCGGAACTGAGCCGGTCCTCACATGCGTCCGCTGCCGCGATCATGAGCTCGCCGCACAGTTCGATCTCGGCCAGGGCCACACAGTCCTGAGCGGTCGGAGCGCTGAGCGTCATCACCTGCGTCACCTTTCTCTGCTGTCGCCGATCCCACTGCTGTCGCCGACTCCTGGCGCACCGGCTCCCTAGCGTAGGGAGCGCGGCACGCACCGCGCATGGCACGGACGGACCATTTCGGCCCCCTCCCTACGGCGTTTCCGGGCCACTCGGGCCCTGCTGGACCCGTCCCGTGTAGATGTCCCCCTCCGGAGGAAGCTCCACCCGGACCGGCCCCCCGAAGCCGTACAGCAGCATCGTCGACACCACCGCCACCGCCCGCCCCTCGGTGACGAAGGAGAAGCGGTGGCGCACCTTGCGCAGCAGGCCCTCGTCGTCCAGATAGGCGTCGAAGGGCACCGCATCCGTGCTGAACCCTTTCGCTGCGGCGGCCAGCGCCCCGCGCGAGGAAGGCGAGGCCGCCCGCGCCGCCCGTCCGATGTCCGCGGTCCCCCGGTAGTGCCGGACCGCCACTCCGGCCAGCTCCGTCCGCCCGACGTACGTCACCTCGACCGCGCCGCGCAGCAGCTCGGCGGAGGCTGTCGGATCCGTCACACCACCGGTGACCAGGTTGCCGTCCTCCAGGGCCGTCGTGTCGATACGCACCCATTTGCCGTCGGGCACCCCGGCACCACGGTTCTTCATGTACAGCGCCCCCGGCGCCAGCAGTTCCGTGATCGGCCGGCGCCTGCCCGCCCCGGCGGCGTCCTTCGGCAGCACCACCTCGATCCGGCCGAGCTGCCTGCGGAAGTCGTACGCCCCTTCGCCCCTGATCGTCACCCGGGTCCCGCCGGCCGCGGTCTCCATCGACGTACGCGTCCCGGCGCTCCCCGCACCGGCCAGTTCCTCGGCTGCCCGCCGCACCACAGCCGCCGGAGTGCCGGCCGGGCCGTCCTGGGCGACGGCACGCCCACCGGCACCGCCCTCGGCACCCGCACCGGAACACCCGCTGCCCGTCGTCATCACGCCGGCGACGGCCAGGGCGTACACAACCAGTGCTCCGCCTCCGCACCTGCGCCGCCGCACCACCATCGCCCGCCCCCAACGACGTACATCCGGCCGGATTCCCGCCCGCCTCGCCTAACGACAGCCGGGGCGCCCCGTCACGCCACGGGGCCCCTCGCGGCAGCCGTCCGGCCCACCGGTTCACGGCAGCGGGCCGCCGCAGTACCGTGGATCCGTGCACGAGGACCCCCAAGCCCACGTCCCGGCCCAGGCGCTCGCTCCGACCTCCACACCTCCCGCCGCCCTTGCCCCGCCGCACAGCACCACCACGCTCGAACGAGGCTCGTTCTGCCTGGCGCGGTGCACCTGCGGCTGGTCCGGGCCGGCCCGGCGCTCACGCGACCGGGCCCGCACGGACGCGGAGGAACACCGCTCGTCCCCGGCCGGGGCCCGCCAGAACGCCTAGAGGGCAGGAATCCCGCCGGGGCCCGGGAACCCAAGGCCCCAAGGACCCGAGGAATCCAGGGGCCCAAGGACCAGAGGAACCCAGGGGCCCAGGGGCCCAGGGAGCGAAACGACCGCACGAACTGCCGCATGCGCCGCCCGGCCCATGCGAAAGGGGGGCGTCCCGCACGGGGCGCCCCCCTCGAACCGCCGTATCCCTCCGCCTACGCGGCGAGGTCCCTGTCACCGGGCGCACCGGCACGGCCGGCGCCCGGGCTCGGCTCCGGAATCACGCGCGACTCGCTCCGCCCGTCCGCGTCCGGCACGGTGACCACTCCGCCCGAGCGGACGAGCCGGCCGACCGCGCCCGTACGGGCCACGGCCCCCACGAGAGGCGTCAGCAGCATCATCGCGAGCGGGGCGAGCAGCAGTGCCACGGCGGTGCCGAGCGCGAAGCCGCCGATCACGTCGGTCGGATAGTGCACACCCATGTAGACGCGGCAGAGGCCCTCCAGGAGCGCCAGCCCGATCGCCGCCAGGCCGAATTTCCTGTTGGCCACGAAGAGCCCCACCGCGATCGCCATCGCCATCGTCGCGTGGTCACTCACGAAGGAGAAGTCCGTCTTGCCCTTCACCAGGACTTCGAGTCCCTTGTGGTCGAAGAACGGGCGGGGCCTCTCCACGAATCCCCGGATCGGGATGTTGATGAGCAGTGCGATCCCGGCGGCCAGCGGCGCCCACACGAGGCCGGCGACCGCCGTCACCGAGTCCTCGGTCGTCCCGCGTCGGCGCACGCTCCACCAGCACCACAGGACCAGCAGGACCATGGCGAACATGATCCCGAATTCACCGACGAACTCCATGACCCGGTCGAACCAGGTCGGAGCGGCCTTCGCCAGCCCATTGATGTCGTAGAGCAGGCTGACATCGGGGTTCGACCCATCGAGTGCGAGTCCAGCCATCTGCCGCGGCCCCTTGTCTTTTCTGCTGCTGCTGCGACGCACAACGGCGTGCGTCGCCTTGGTCTGACCCCCGTGGTCGGTGCGGATCCAGTGCCGCGCCACGCCATGATGCCGTCACGCCCGACTGATCCGGGCAGGCACGCATGGTCATGTGCGCATGCTGTCCCAGTCCAGGGAACGGCCTGCCGGCTGCGTACGTTCCGTTCTCCACCGAATGATCACCATGACGTTATCGAAGAGTGACTCATCGTCGCAGCTCAGGGCCTCGGCTTCACGAAGAGTTCCAGCCACGTCCGACTGGGTGTCAGCCTTCCGGGAGCGCGGTGGGAAGCGCGGCGGCGCCATCCTTCGTGACCCTTGTGGCACCGAAGTAATCAGGGGTGTCGATCTTGTCGAACCGGATGACCGCGCCGGTGTACGGAGCGTTGATCATGTACCCGCCGCCGACGTAGAGGCCCACGTGCCGGATGGCCCGCGAATTGTTCAGATCGTCCGAAAAGAACACCAGGTCACCGGGAAGGAGTTCGTCCCGGGAGGGGTGGGGCCCGGCGTTGTACTGGTCGTTGGCCACCCGGGGCAGCTCGATGTCGACCGTCCGGTACGCGGCCTGGGTCAGCCCGGAACAGTCGAACCGGCCCCCCTGCTCGGCCGTGCCGTTCCCACCCCAGAGATAGGGGGTGCCGAGCTTCTTCTGCGCGAAGTAGATCGCCCCGGCAGCCTGTTGCGAGGGCTGCACCCGGCCGACCGGCTTGGCGAAGCTCTTCTCCAGGGACCGGATGATCTTGACGTAATTCTGCGTCTCACTGATCGCGGGCACCCCACCGGACCGGATCACCCGGTAGGCACCCGCGTTGTACGCGGCGAGCATGTTGTCGGTCGGGTCGCCCGGCACCTTCTCGACGTAGCCCGCGAGCTCGCAGTCGTAGGAGGCGGCCGACGGAATCGCATCGGCCGGATCCCAGACGTCCCGGTCCCCGTCCTTGTCCCCGTCGATCCCGTGCGAGGCCCAGGTGCCGGGGATGAACTGCGCGATGCCTTGCGCGGCGGCGTGACTCTGGGCGCGCGGATTCCAGCCGCTCTCCTGGTACAACTGCGCGGCCAGGAGGGCCGGGTTGATGGCGGGGCAGAGGTTGCCCCACTTCTCCACGAGTGGCTGATAACGCGCCGGCACCGCCCCTTTGACCAGCCCGATGGCCCCGCTCGCCCCGGAGATCCCGGCGGCGGCGGAGTACGTACCGACGACGAGCAGGGCGATGAAGCACAGGCCCAGCCCGATCCCACCACCGACGAACACCCAGTATTTCCGCACACCCCAACCATCCCCCATTCGGGCACGGTTCACGACGCGATTCGCTGGTGTGTACGGATAGATGGGTGCATGAGGGGGCGTCAGGGGCGGCTACGAGGGGTCAGGGGGCGCCGGCGGACCAGAAGGGCGAGCGGATGTTGGGGCGGGGGATGTGCTCCATCCCCTCGTAGGTGGGCGCAGTCGCCCGAGTGGTGGACTCGGCCACCTCCGACTCCTCTACGCAGGGGGTGTCGACTTCGAAGAACACCTGGCCTTCTCCTCCGACGATCAGGCTGACGCCGAACCCGTCCTGCGTCTGCGCGAAGATCGCCGGGACGTCCGGGTCATTGTTGATGGACTTCATCCGGTACCCGTTGCTGCGCCAAGAACGATCCACCACGCCCAAGAAGTTGCCTCTGCGCTCAGCTGACACAATGGTCATCACGGCGCGCCTTCTAGTTACGTCACAGCTTCCGACGCTGGTCGTGTCGTGCGTCCACTTCACTTCTGGGTGAATCTTCCCCAGAAGATCATCGAGAATGTCATCCGCTCGCTGCGCAGCCTGCTGCATGTTCATATTGGGCCTCTCACTTCCACCCAAGGGGCCGAGACCGCTTGTGCAACCTGCGAGTAGCAGCACAGCGACCAAACCAAAGGTTAATGTAACGGCTCTGCACCTCATCGGTACTCCTGGGTGTTAATTTTCTCGGAACGCCCTGCAGAAATAAGCGAAATATTATGCGCTGATACCGCGTCTCTCTTCGGGTCGAAGTACTGCGAGTGTGCAGCAATAGAGGGCCCAAAATCTCCTACGAGACCGGGGCCGTCGTCAACACGAAACCTTTTAGCACCGAATGACTCACTCGCTGGATCCTTCCCGAACCAGAGGTCATCGTCTCCTTGATCTGCAACATCACCTGCGACGTAGAGAAGTGGGCCAAACCATGACCCCACGGCACCGGCAGCCGCTTGCTGTTTCGACGGCAAGACAGTCACTACGTCGTTCTCTGCAGCTCCGACGAACACATGCTCTTTCCCCACTCCGAGATCCTCAGCATGGTCGACGCCCACCCCAGGGCTGCCGACCAGAACAATGTCGTCAATTCCGGGAATGCCGCCCCCTTGTTGCGTTGCCGCCGCCCCAACGGTGCGAGACCCATAGGAGTGCCCGATGGCCGTCAAGTGGGGATCTTCGTTTTCGTTGGTCGCGGACAATCCTGCGGTAAATTCACTTAGGCGTTTACCGCCTTCCACCGCCCGCCCATCGCCAGCTACAGACAAACTGCTGAATCCATCAACTGCCTGCGGTGCGTCGTATCCTAGCCATGCCACCGCAGCACTCGAAGGATCGTGATATCGGGAACCCTTCGCAGTGTCCAGAGCGCGCTTCAGGTCATTCTTCGCGAAATCCTCGTCCAGCGAAGTATTCAACCCTGGTACATACGTCGACACGTTCTTCGCCGTATCAGGATTCCCATAGGAAACAATCGCCCGCCCGTTCCCCTCATCGCTGACTCCGAGGAGGAACATCGGAGGCTCACCGGGCTTGACCGCCGCGCCCAACTGCCGGTCGATCTCCCGCAGGCCCGCCAGCTGCGTGATCGACTTCTCGTCATCCCGCCCCTCCAGCTCGCCGATCAACAGCCGCAGATTGTCCCGGTTGGCCGCGTCGCGCACCAGTGCCGGGATTCCGTCCAGGTTCCCGATCTGGTCCGGGTACACCGCGAGGTACTCCTCGCGCTGTTCCTGGGTCAGTCCCGCCCACCAGTCCCGCCGCTCCGCCGGAGAGGCATCCCGCGGGATGGCGTCCTTGAGGTACGCCCCCGCCGCGTCACGGACCTCCGCCGCGTCGCCCGCCGCGTCCTTCCACGTGGAGTCCGGGACTTTCAGGCCCTCCTCCGCCTTCAGCCGGCGCAGGATCCCCGCGTACCGCCAGTCGATCTCGGCCGCCGCCCGCGCCGCCCCGGTCACCCGGTCCGCGATGTCCTGGGCCTTCGCCGCGTGGGGATTCGGCGCCACCAGGCCCGAAGGTGGCACCAGCCCCGGGGACCCGGTCGACGACGCCGTACCGCCCCGCAGGGGTGCACCGTCGATGAGCCCCTCACCCGCCGCCGGATACGTCACCGACCCGTCCGCGTGCACCGTGAACTTCAGCGCGACCGCATCGTCCAACGCCTCTCGCAGCACCCGCTGCTGGGTCTTCATCTCGTGGGAAAGGGAGTTCAGCGTCGTACGCAGGAGCCCGCACTCGGTGTACACGTACTGGAAGTTCCGCCCCAGCTGCCGCAGCCGTGCGACCGCCGCCTGCGCCGCCTCGCCCTCCTGCGTGTCGCGGAGCCCGGTGAGCAACTG
Organism: Streptomyces sp.; assembly: GCF_035563135.1. GTDB lineage: Bacteria > Actinomycetota > Actinomycetes > Streptomycetales > Streptomycetaceae > Streptomyces. The sequence continues at coordinate 7,123 of NZ_DATMVN010000886.1, read as the reverse complement.
CTGTTCGATGCGGTCCCGCGCCGCATCGGCCCGGTTGCTCGACTTGCCCCATCCGTCGGCCGCGCCCTCCAGCTCGGCACAGTTCAGGTCCCGTAACTGCGCCCAGGTCAGCGTCGGCGTCACCGCTCGTCTCCCCCGCACGGTGTCATTGCGGTGAAGGAGGACCTGACGGCCTCGTTCGTGGCTCCCTGCGTCCGTGCGACGGCCCGCAGCTTGGCCGCCAGGCTTCCGCACTCACCCTGCGCCGCCTGGATCCGCCTCTCCCAGGACTCCCGCACGGCCGCCAGCTCCGCGAGCGCGGTCAGCCGTCCCGCACCTGCCAGCAGGCCCTCATGAGCCGCCGCCAGTTCGTGCCGCACGGGTCCCAGATGAGCCGCCAGTCCTTCCGCGCCCCCGGCGGCCCGCAGCCACGGCCCGTCGCTGTGTTTCAGCCTCTGCCCGCAGTCGCCCCGACCCGGCGGTACCGCCGGCTCTCCCTGCCCGCGCATCGCGGTCATAGCGCTCACCCCGTTCTCGATCACGGAGCGGCACTGTGCCAAACACGGTGTACCCGACACGCCGGGCACGGCGATCACACGAGCCGAAGCCCCCGTCCCCGTAAGGGGCCGCCCGCACCGACATCACCCGAACGCGCGACCCGGAACCGACCGGAGAGAGACGCCGTCCCCTCCGGCAACCACCGGACCAGCCGAAAGTTCCCCCATGACCGTGACCTCCAGCGAGACCTCCACCCGCTTCCTCTACATCGCCCGGCACGCCGAGGCGTCCCCGGACGAGACCGAGCTGACGGAGCAGGGCCGGCGCCAGGCGGCCCTGCTCGGTGAACGGCTCCGGGACACACCGCTCGCCGCCGTCCGCCACGGTCCGCTGCCCCGGGCCGCACAGACGGCCCGGCTGGTCCACGAACGGCTCGGGCGGGACATCCCCCTCCAGGTCTCGGAGCCGGCCGGGGACTACATCCCCTACGTGCCGCGACGGGAGGAGCTCCCCACGGAATCGGCGGACCGGTTTCTCGCATTCGTGGAGCAGTTCCCGGAGCCCGAACGCAGCCGGGGACCGGAGCTGGCAGGCGCTGCGCTGGCACGGTTCACCGGAGCGGCGGACGGTGACGGGCCCCGCCACGAACTCCTCGTCACCCACGCCTTCCTGGCCGCCTGGCTGGTCCGGGACGCCCTCGACGCTCCCGCTTGGCGCTGGCTGGGCCTCAACCACGCCAACGCCGCGCTGACCGTCATCCGCTACACACCCGGCAGACCCGCAGCCCTGCTCATGGTCAACGACATGGGTCACCTCCCGAAGGCCCTCCGCTGGACCGGCTTCCCCCCGGAGCTCCGGGCCTGAGGCCGTGGCATCCGGGCCGCCGCCCGCCCCCGGACGGACGGCTCACGAACCACTGTTCACCCGGACGGGCGGCCCGGTGCCATCTCGCTGCTGCCTCACCCGGCCGGCTCGACGGCAGGACAACCGGCGCCACGGGCCGGGACCTTCAGCGAGACCAGATAGGCGTCGACCGTCTCCTGTACGCAGGGACTGCTGCTGTACGTGCCGTGGCCCCAGCCCTCGTACGTGTGCAGGACGGCGCTGCTGCCGAGCTGCTCCGCCACATGGGTGGCCCAGTCGTAACCGGACGCCGGGTCGTGAAGCGAGTGGGTGAGCAGGATGGGCCTGCTGGTCCTCACCTTCAGCCGGTGCTGCGGGTTGTCCGGCTCGGGCGCACCGAGGCAGGCGGATACGGCCATCAGGGCGCGGGGGTACTTCATGTCCGCGGCGATGCTGCTCACGCGGCGCAGTTCCCGCGCGTACCCCTGGTAGCCGCGGACCGGCAGACTCCAGTCCTGGCAGAAGATCTCGAACGCATTCTCCCCGAGCGCGGTTCCTGACCCGCCCGCGGTCGTTCCGGCCGCCTGCGCCGTCTCTACCACCTCTGCCACCTGCGCCGCCTCCGGCACGCTTTCCTTCATTCCGCGCAGTTCCTGGCCCAGCCTCGCCCGCTCGGGGCCGTACAGCCGCTTCATCACCATGACGCTGAGGTCGAACCGGGTCAGCGCCCTGCCGTCGTACGACAGCTCCCCCCGCCCGGCGCGGTCCAGCAGATCCGCCCAGAGTGCCCGCACGTCCGAACCGTGCAGGGCGCAGCTCTCAGTCCTTTCGCACCACGCCACGAACTCGTCGAAGGAGTCCTGGAGCGTGGCGGCCTGGGTGGCGAGGAACTCCCCCGTGCCCAGACTGTGGTCCACCACGGCCTCCAGGACCAGGGCACGGACCCGCTCCGGATACTGCTCCGCGTACTGCGCGCCGAGCAGGGTGCCGTACGAACTTCCGTGGAAGGTCAGGGACTTCTCGCCGAGAGCTGCCCGGACGGCGTCGAGGTCCTTCACCATGCTGAGGGTGTCGACGTGGTCGAAGAGTCCGTTCTCAGTGTTCTTCCTGCAGTCCTCCCGCAGCTCATGGTTGTACTTCGCCGTGGCGTTGAACTCGGCCCGGCTCTTCATGACCGGCGACGGACGCCTGTCCAGAAGCTCCTGCGAGCAGCGGATCGGATTGCTGAGCCCCACACCGCGCGGATCGAAACTGACGATGTCGAACCGGCTGCGGAGGTTGTCGCTGAAGCGGCCCATATTGCCCGCTCCCACGATCCGGTTCACGCCCGAGTCCCCAGGCCCTCCGGGCCCGAACACCAGGGAGCCGGCCCGCGCCCCGGGGCCCGTGGCCCTGCGACGGGCGAGCTGAAGGTCGAACCGCTCCCCGTCCGGCTTCCCCCAGTCCACCGGCACCGAAAGTGCGCCGCACTCCGCCGAGGCATCGCCCTCGCACGGTTTCCACCCGATGCGCGAACCCGCTCCGGCGGGCCCCGGCGCCCACCGCTCACCCGGCGCACCGCCCTCCCCTCGGCCCGGCGTACCGTTCGCGATCTCCACGCCCGTGAAGCTGACCGTCAAGGCCAACACCGCGCCGCAGACGAGGTATGACCGCCCTCTCCGGCTGCGCCCTTCGCCCCATGCCTGACTGTCCACCACAGCGACTGCCCCTCACCTCGTCCGAGGTCCTGAGCATCGTCCGCGCACGTTCCGCCCGGTATCCGGCAAGCCCCTGAAATGCTCCCTAAGGGCTGGGGCTACCCACGTGGTTCGGCCCCGCCTTCGACACGGCCCAGCCCGGCCCGCCTCCGCCGGTTCCGGATCAGGGCAGCCGATCTTCTTCGCGTCGTACATCAGCCAACGTCAACGGTGACGCCGTCAGGTCGGGAGGGCTCGATGAGCGGGCTCACCGCTTTCGGTCACTCACGGCCGCAGCAATTGTCACCGCGCTGCCGACAAGGAGCGGCAGAACCATCGCCGCGAAAAGCCACGTGGGCACGTTCGGGTCCGGCGTGGAACGCCAGAGCATTCCGCAGCCCGCGAGGAACGAGATTCCGATACAGGTGTTGAACAGCAGCAGCGCGCGTGCGGCCCGGCGTGCCGAGGCACGGCTACCGGGCCTGTTGAGCAGGGACGATGTCGCCTGCGCAGCGGCGAACGGTGCAGCGTCGGCATTCGGCAGCTCGTCGCGCGGTATCACTCGTAATGTCAGTTCCGCGCAACCAGCCATCAGCATCGTCACTCCCGCATACACGAAGACCAACACGAACGCGCTGCCGATCGACCTGTCGGTCCAGGCGTCCACTCCGTCGACTCCGATGTGCTTCGGTATCCGATCCGGTAAGTGCGGATAGCGGAGGATTCCCCAAGTCGCCAGCCCGGCAAGAAGGACGGCGTTGGGGAGCAACCACAGCCGGACAGGACGGGAGGAGAAGGCCATGGAACTGATCATCCGATGAGAGCTCGGAGTTGGAAAGAGCTCACCACCTCACGGTACGTTCAGCCCCGCCGTCAGATCTCCCGCGCACACAGCCCGTAGGCGCGCCCTCATCCGCGCCGGGACGGTTCACCGGAAACGCCGTACAGGGGAAACGAGTCCGTGCTCGCCGTCAGGGCGAGGGGCGGAGGAAGAGGGACGCCCTCCCCGCACTTGCCACGCCGCGACTCCTGATACCTGCCCTCGCCGGGCTGCGTGTGCATCGCCCACGTACCGCGCCGGGGGTCCAGGACGAGCAGCGTCCGCACCCCTGCCACCGAGTACCAGTCGGTCTTCTGGCCGATGTCCCTGGCTTTCTCCGACTGGGAGATGACCTCCACGGCCAGCTCCACGTCCGCAGGGTCGGCCAGCCAGTTGTCGTCGTCGTCCCACGCCTCGGGCAACACGACGAGATCCGGTGTGGCGTAGTCGTCGAGGTCGCCGGGCATTGCCGCCGAAGTCACTTCGTACGCCGCGAGCCCTGCCGGCAGCCCCGGGTCCAACTGCAGACGCAGCCGCCTGATCGTCCCCGCGTGCTATGCCACGCGGCGTCGGTGACATCACGAGACTTCCCCCCAGGACCTGCACGCGCAGACCCGCTGCTTCCTCGATCTTCGCGGCGATCTCACGCAGGTTTCCTGGGCGCGGACGCCAGGGCGGGTCAGCAGACATGACGTGTGGTCTCCGTCCCTGCGACGCGGGTGCAGTGCCCGCACGAACGGACTCGGCGGGTGGGCCCGTGTCCCGTCCGGTGGGAATTCCACCGTACTGCCAGTCATATCCGTAAGCCTCTGACATCGAAGCCCTCTCCACCGATCCATCGACAGCTACACAGAGTTACGTCAGGTCACTCCACTGACAATCCGGCTTCCCCGCACATTCGACCCACAGCACTTTCCCGCCCTGCCCCGGCAGCCCGCCCCTGATCGGGTACGCACCCCAGCTCTTCGCGCACTCCCTTACGATCTGCAGCCCACGCCCCCGCTCGGCCAGGGCACACGGTTCCTCCGGAACGCCGCCGAACGGTTCCGGAATCACCGGATTGCTGTCCCACACCCCGACCCGTACCCGATTGCGCCCCGCCCCGCGCAGCCGGAGCGAGTACGGCGCCGAGGAGTGCCGGTACGCATTGGTGACCAGCTCGCCCGCCAGCAGCTCGGCGGTCTCGATGAGATCCCGCATCCCGTGCACCGCCAGCACGGTCCGCAGAGTCGCCCGGGCGATACCGGGGCCACGGGGATCCTGCGGAAGTTGGAGGGTGTACGCCCAGGGCGGCGTTACGGTGGCCATGGCCATGGAAGTCTCCGTTCACGGAGGAGCGTCGGGATGTGCGTGTCGCATGGCCCGGTGACGAGACCGCTCCGTCGAGCGGGGTACTTCCGGGCGGGTGGCCTGGGTCACAGACTAGGCTCTCGCAAGGATTACTTGCTTTATTCGACCGGAATCCTTGATTTGAACCACTCGTGTGAGTGACGCTCTGCAACACAGCTGACCCCAGGGAGAGTTCATATGGCAGGTAGGGCAGCACCCACTGCACGCCGCGCACGGCTGGGCGCGGAACTGCGCAAGCTACGCGAGCGTGCCGGGCTGACCACCACACAGGCCGCAGATCTCCTGGGTACGAGCGCAGGGCAGCTCAGCAACATAGAGGTGGCACGGTTCGGCGTCAGTGCAGGCAGGGTGCGGGTAGCCGCACAGGCATATTCCTGCACGGATCAGACACTGATCGCCGCTCTGGTCGACATGACAGGCGACCGTAAGCGCGGCTGGTGGGAGGAGTACAGGGACATCCTGCCTCCAAAACTCCTTGATCTGGCCGAGATCGAACACCATGGCACGAGCCTGCGGGCTGCGCACAGCATGCACATCCCCGGCCTCGTACAGACGGTGGATCACGCACGCGCGATCCACCGGCAGGCCGTACCCGAGATCTCTCCACCCGAGATCGAGCACCGGGTCTCCTACCGCATGAAACGCCAGACCGTCCTGTACCGCGACAATGCCGTGCCGTACCGCGCCCTCATTCATGAAGCCGCCCTGCGCATGCAGTTCGGCGGCCCGGCCGTTGCCCGCGCCCAGCTTCAGCATCTGCTTGAGGTGAGCGAGCACTCCCATGTGTCAATCGGAGTCATCCCGTTCTCCGCCACGGACTACCCCGGGTCCGGGCAGTCCGTGTACTACGTGTCGGGCCCGGTCCCTTCCCTTGACACCGCTCAACTCGACCAATCCCACGGCCCGGTCTTCATCGACTCCGAAGCCCAGCTGTCCCAGTACCGACTACTGCTCAACCGCCTGGATGCTGTCGCACTGCCGAGGGTTCGATCGCGAGACCTCATCCACGCCATCGCCCGACAACTGTGAAGGAACGAAGATGCCCGCGACCGACTGGCAGAAGTCGTCCTACTGCGCACAAGGCGAAGCGTGCATACACGTCGCCGCCGACCAGGACTCCGTCGCGCTCACCGAGAGCAGCGACCCCGGCGGCGCGATACTCCGGACGAGCCCGTCCGCCTGGGCCGCCCTCATCCGCACCGTCAAGGTCGCCCACGGCCGTGGGTGACCTTCCCGCCGACCTCACCTGGACCCGCGCCGCCCCCGAGGACGCCGAGGGCCCTGGCCCCTGGATCGAGATGGCGTTCGGACCCGGGGAGCTCGTGCACCTGCGTGGGACCGACGATCCCGGCACGGTCGTGACCACCACCGCGCAGAAGTGGGAGGCGTTCGCCAAGGGCGTCGTGGCCGGCGAGTTCGACCACTTCGCCGAGGCCGGCGCCATCCCCGGGGGCAGCTGAGGCGCCCGAAGCGGCGTCCACGCGCCGCACCTGCATGCCGAGGTCATCCCGCAGCGGGCGAGGCCGATTATCTCTCCGCTCTGCGCACGGAAATCTATCCCGGTGAGAGTAGACATTGGGTAGCCGTGCAGCTATGGTTTCTTACGTAACCGAGATCGAGAAGGGCCCGGCAGAGACGAACTGCCGGGCAGCAGTACACGCAGAGCGGTGCGGTGGTGGAGTTCCGAAGCCTGAGCGGTTGCAGGACGGCGACGGGACTGACGACCGGACCGGGGGGCCCGCAGTCATCAGGGGCCGCCACGAGCCGTGCCGCGGCCCGCAGGCCGGGTCCGCGGACACGAATGGCCGGCGCAGCATGAGAGCCGGCAGATGGTGGAGCAGTTCCTTAGGGGCCCCGGTGCCGTTGCGGCGCCGGGGCCCCTCCACGCATTCCACTTCCACGGAGAGGTAGCGAGGGCAGCGGACGACTCGTCCGGCCGTCTCGATGACCTCGATGA
>NZ_DATMVN010000885.1:0-45545 GCF_035563135.1 Streptomyces sp. | reverse complement strand
CCGCTGGAGAGACGTACGGCTGCCCGGCGGTGGTCCGGTCCGCGCGCTCATGCCCCCGGCCGGCCTGTCCGGAGTCATCCCGCGGATGGGCCCCGTGCCCGCTCTGGGAGAGCACACCGACCGTGTCCTCGCCGAACTCGGATACGACACGGCCAGGACGGATGCCCTGCGCTTCGACGGCGTCATCTGACCGGTTCGTCCGCTCGACGCGTCCGGACCGGGCGGACATGTCGCTCCACCGGACAAGGAGGGCCGCAGTATGGGCACGCTGGACGTCCTGCCCGAGGACGAGAGACTTGTGGTGCGCACCGTGCGTGACTTCGTGGACAGGGACGTCAAGCCTGTTGTCCGCGAGCTGGAACACGCCGACACCTACCCGGAGTCGCAGATCGAGCAGATGAAACGGCTCGGCATCTTCGGGCTCGCCATTCCCGAGGAGTACGGCGGTACGCTCGTGTCCACCTCCTGCTACGTCCTGGTCACCGAGGAACTGGCCCGGGGCTGGATGAGCCTGGCCGGGGCGATGGGCGGCCACACTGTCGTCGCGAAGCTGCTTCTGCACTTCGGCACCCGGGAGCAGAAGCACCGCTACCTGCCGAAGATGGCCACCGGCGAGATCAGGGCGACCATGGCCCTCACCGAACCCGGTGGCGGCTCCGATCTCCAGGCGCTGCGTACGGTGGCCCGCAAGGAACCGGTCGGTGGATACGTCATCGACGGCGTCAAGACCTGGATCACCAACTCGCGCCGCTCGCAGTTGATCGCGCTGCTGTGCAAGACCGATCCGGCGGCCGCACCCGCGTACCGAGGCATCTCCATCCTTCTCGTCGAGCACGGCGCCGGCCTCACGGTCTCCCGAGATCTGCCGAAGCTCGGCTACAAGGGAGTCGAGAGTTGCGAGTTGTCGTTCGCGGGCTACCGGGCGCCCGCGGACGCCGTACTCGGGGGCGCCGAGGGCCAGGGATTCACGCAGATGATGAAGGGCCTGGAGACCGGGAGACTGCAGGTCGCCGCGCGGGCACTGGGCGTCGGCCGCGCAGCGCTTGAGGACTCCCTGACGTATGCCCAGGAGCGCCACTCGTTCGGCAAGCCCATCTGGCGGCACCAGTCGGTGGGCAACCACCTCGCGGACATGGCCACGTCGCTCACCGCGGCGCGTCAGCTGACCCTGTACGCCGCGCGCGAGGCCGACGCGGGGCGCCGCGTCGACATGGAGGCGGGCATGGCCAAGCTCTTCGCCTCGGAGACCGCCATGCAGATCGCCCTGAACGCGGTCCGGGTCCACGGCGGCTACGGCTACTCGACCGAGTTCGACGTGGAGCGCTACTTCCGCGATGCGCCCCTGATGATCGTCGGCGAGGGAACCAACGAGATCCAGCGGAACGTGATCGTGCGCCAGCTCGTCGAGCGCGGAGGCCTTGACGCGTGAGGAGGGTGCCGGCGGCAGGAACGGGAGGGCGGCGGACGCGTTGATGGTCCGTCGCCTTGGTGATCCCTCCCCCGCCGGCAGCCGTGTGCCGCCCACCGGGCCCCTGTCAGCGACGGCTTGAGGCGGCCAGCAGCGGCAGCGAGACCGTCTCCGCCTGCGCCCGGTGGCCCGCGATGTTCACATGAATGCCGTCGCCGATGTCGTAGCGCTTGTCGATGCTGTTGGGCGCGACCGGATCTTTGATCACGTGATCGAAGTCGATCACTCCGTCGCAGGCACCGCCGCAACTCCCCTGATTGCGCAGGTACGTGCCCACGTCCCAGCGGTAGCGGTTCATCCGGTCCGTGTAGATGGGGCGGGGCGTGGTCGGAACGACGTAGACCTCGATGCCCGCGCGGTGCAGCCGCGCGATGCTCTCCCGGTGGGCGGCGATCACTTGTTGCGAGGTGCAGCCGTGCTGGAGATCGTTCGTGCCGTAGAAGAAGATCACGCCGGTGACGCCGTGCAGAGCCAGGACGTCGCGTTCGAGGCGGGCGCCTGCGTCAAGTCCGGCGACCGACGACGGAGTGCCCGGGCAGTGCGCGGACGCGGTCGTGCCGTTGACTCCCGCGTTGGCGACGGCCAGCTGCCGGTCGGCGGGCAGCTCCCGGACGATGCGACGGGCGAGCACGTCGGTCCAGCGGTTGTCGGTGCTCGGCGGCTTGCAGCCGGGACCGCAGTCGGTGCTCCCGGCTCCGTCCACGACGGAGCTGCCGTAGGCGACGATCGTTCCCTTGACGCGCGGGTTGCGGACGTCCACGGCACTGACCAGGTAGGTGGCGTATGTCGTCTGCGTGTACGCCGTCGCTCCGGTGTCTCCGACGTGGTCACCGCTGCCCGGCTCGGTGAGGTAGTTGCCGCGCCAGGAGACGCTGTGCTCCCCGGGGCGGATGGTGCCGGGGACATGCAGGCTGACGGCGAGGTCCGTCTGTGGCGTGGTACCCAGGGACACCGGGTCGCTCCATACCTCGCCGCCGGCGGGCACCGTGACGCCGCGCTGCCCGCGGAAGGCGAGTGGGCGGGTGGTGCCGGGGCGGGTGGCCGGCCCGCCGGCGCTGATCGCCACCGCCCCCCGGCCGATGGTGAGAGGCCCGTTCGCGAACTTGTTCTGGATGCGCACGCGTACGGCGTCCCCGCCCTGGCTCAGGCGGGCGATGGAGCGGACTGTCTGATCGGTGAGGGACGCCGATGCGAGACCCTGCTGGGACTGCGCCCACGCGGTGTGCCAGGCCTGGCCGCCCGGCGCCCCGACGGTCCCGCCGGCTCCGAAGGCAGGTGCCGAGGCCGTGAGGGAGGCGAGGAGTACGCCGGTTGCCGCGAGTGTGCCGGTCTTCGTGGTGAGGCGCATTGTGATCCTGTCTCTCGGTCGGTTCCGATCACGCGGTGGGCCGGTGCCCGGGGCGCGTCCTGTGCGCGCTGTCAGTCCGTTGCGGTGAGGTGCTGGCGTCCGGCACTCGCGAAGGAGCGCAGCTCGCGCCGTACGTCGGGACCGGTGGGCGTGTAGACGACCTCCTGGAAGCCGTAGGAGGCGAGCCGCGCGAGCTGGACACCCACCCGGTCCGGGCCGCCCACCATGCGCCTGACATCGATGTGTTCGAGCAGCCGCCTGTCGCGGGGGAGCAGGTGGGTGACGTGGCCCTCGTAGGCCAGCAGGTGGCGTTGGTCCTCCGGGGCGAGCGACTCCAGTTCTTCACGCCAGGCCCGGCCGCCGGGCAGCGCGTCGACGCCTTCCGCGCCCTTTGTGGCATAGGCGTTGTGCCAGTCGACGACCCGCCATGGTCCGACTGCTTCGCGGACACGGTCGGAGGCCGGGTCCTCGCCGGATTCGAGCACGGTGCCGGATGCGATGGTCGCGGTGGGCAGGGTGGGATGGGGCGGGCCGATGACGCCGTCGGCCGCTTCGGCCGCGAGAGCGGTACCGCGCGGTCCGAAGGCACTGATCCACAGGGGTACCTCGACCGGCCGTGGTGCCGTGAGCCCGTCGGCGTGCAGCATCCGGGCCGGGGCACCGGCCACCTCCACGACGTCCCCTGCGAGCAGGCCTCGCACCGCACTGACGTAGTGCCCCAGCCGGACCAGCGTCATCGGACGCTGCCCCATGGCAAGGCGTGCGGTGGAACCCGTCCCGAAGCAGGCCCGGAACCGGCCCCGTGAGATGCGGGCCACGGTGGCGATGGCAGAAGCCATCGCCATCTCCGACCGCTCGTCCGGGATGAGGACGGCGGTCGCCAGACCGATCCGTGTCGTGCGCCGCGCGGCGAGGGCGAGGTGGACGAAGGGGTCCTCCCACAGCGGCGCCGAATCGTAGATCCACACGCGGTGGTAGCCCAACTGCTCAGCCAGAGCGGCCAGGTCGGCGAAGTCGGGTCCCGGTGGCAGGCCGCAGGACAGCTCCAGATCAGCCATGCCGGTGACCGCCGCTCGTATGTCCGCCCTGACGGTTCCTCACCGTGTGCCCTCCTGACCCGGGGCCCGCGCCGGCGGGTCGAAACCAGCGACGATGACGGCGTTGGTGACCGCTGCGGCCTGCCGCAGGGGTCTGGCCTCCTGGTAGCCGGCCGACTCGTACCAGGCACGTGCCGCTTCCACCGAGGCGAACTCGACGACGACGGTCCGGTCGCCGTGCCATTCGCCTTCCAGCACCTGGGGGCAAGGGTCGACGGCCCGGACGCGAGCGCCGCCCTCCACCATCGACGCGGCGGATGCCTTGCCGTAGGCGGCCATGCCCTCCTCGTCCCGGATGGCCTCGGTCATGATGACGTAGCCCTTGGGCATCGGGTCTCCTTTTCGTTCGGCCGAGCGTCAGCCCGTTGTCGTGATGGCGTGCTCGGGGCACATGGCGGCGGCCCTGCGGACCGACTGTTCGTGCTCGGCGGGTATCTCGGACAGGAGCACCACGGAGAATCCGTCGTCGCTCAGGTCGAAGACCTCGGGACAGATGCCGCAGCACACACCGTGTCCGCGGCAGCGGTCGTCATCGACCGTGACCTTCATCGCCCCTCGCTCTCGGCGGTGTCGAATTCCAGGTGCAGTTCGGTCAGCCCGCGCAGAATGAACGTCGGGACGTAGCTGTAGTGCCGCGCGTCCACCGGGCCGTGCGCCCGCTCGGAGATCCTGATGTCCTTCGTGCGGTCCAGGAGGCGTTCGATCACCACCCGTGCCTCGGCCCGGGCCAGTGGGGCGCCCGGGCAGCTGTGGATCCCGCGGCCGAAGGCGAGATGGCGCCGTGCGTTGGAGCGCTCGACGTCGAAGACCGCCGGATCCTCGAACTGGCGCGGGTCGCGGTTCGCCGCACCGTTGACGAGCATCACCGTGGTTCCGGCGGGCAGCTCGACACCGCCCACGGTCGTGGCCTTCCTCGACAGCCGGAAGTCGCCCTTGATCGGGCTCTCCGTGCGCAGCGACTCCTCGATGAACAGGGGAACACGCCGGCGCTCGGCCCGCAGCAGCCGCTGGAGGTCCGGGTTCTCGGCGAGGGTCCGGAGCGCCGAACCGAGCAGGCGCACCGTGGTCTCCTGGCCGGCCGCGAACAGATTGGCGGCCACGCGCACCACGTCGGCGACCTCGGGCGTCGTCCCGTCGGGGAAGGTGGCGGCGGCCAGCCCGGTCAGCACGTCCTCGCGTGGATGACGACGGCGCTGCTCGATGTACGTGGTGAACCGTCCGTAGAGGAACTCCAGGGGCGTGTGCTCCATCGTCTCCTCGCCGGTGCTGCCGATGCCGGGCTCGTCCGCCTCCGGGCGCTGGAGCCTGGCCCGGAACTCTGCCCGGTCCTCCTCGGGCACGCCGAGCAGGTCGGCTATGACGAGCATGGTGAACGGTCCCGCGAAGTCGCGGACGACGTCTCCCTCTCCCCGGGCCAGATAGGTGTCCAGCAACTCGTCGGCGATGTGCCACATGGCGGCCTCGTTCTCCTTGAGGCGCTTGGGTGTGATGAGCCGCATCAGCAAGGCGCGATGGGCGGTGTGCACGGGCGGGTCGAGGGTCGGCAGCTGATCGCTCATCGGCAGCTCGTCACGGTGCCGTGTGATCAGCTCGCTGACGTCGTCCCCCTCCAGGGGGACCGGGAATCCGGGGAACGGGCCGGTGACCGAGGTGCATGACGAGAACGTCTCGTGGTCGTTGTAGATCTGTACCGCCTCGTCGTAGCCCGTGACCATCACCACGTCATGGTGCGGTTCACGCTGTACAGGACACCGCGTGCGCAGATGTTCGAAGTAGGGATAGGGGTCCGTGACGAGCGCGTCGTCCCGGAAGAAGTCGATCGCGTCGTAATCCGTCATGGGTGGGAACCCTCCATTCGTCGTGCCGTTTCGGGTGCGCCGACGGCTCAGGGCCGCGTCCGGGGGAGGAACGGACAGGCAGCCCGACCGCACGGACCGGGCCGTACAGCGTGGGCCCCCGCATGACGCGTGCCACCGCGTCACCTCCTGTGTGTCACGGACAACGAGGACGATAGCTTGCCTCTCCCTGTCGGAGAAGAGCGTTATCGCCAACCTGTCGGCGCTTGGCGGACGGAGCCGCCGTCCCGGGGCTGCGTCGACTCGGTCGCAACGGAAGTGCATGCGGGACGGCTTGACGATTACGCAAAATTGAGAATACCGTTCTCGCGATCAGAGATCGCTGTTGCCGAGTGAAGTGAACGAGCGGCGTCGTAAACTGGAGGAACCGACCCCATGGCGCATTTCAAGAAGCCCGAAGAGGGCACCTGGACCGAGCACCTCAAAGTCGACACGGAGCCGGTCTCCTACGCGGACTCGACCTCGCCCGAGCACTACGAGCTGGAGCGGGAGGCCATCTTCAAGCGGACCTGGCTCAACGTCGGTCGTGTCGAGCAGATCCCGCGCAAGGGCAGCTACTTCACCAAGGAACTGGACGCGGCACGGACCTCGGTCATCGTGGTGCGCGGCACCGACGGTGAGGTGCGCGCCTTCCACAACGTGTGCCGGCACCGCGGCAACAAGCTGGTGTGGAACGACTTCCCACGCGAGGAGACCAGCGGCGTCTGCCGCCAGTTCACGTGCAAGTACCACGCTTGGCGCTACGACCTGGACGGCAAGCTCGCCTTCGTCCAGCAGGAGGGCGAGTTCTTCGACCTGGACAAGTCGGACTACGGGCTCAAGCAGGTCCAGGCCGAGGTCTGGGAGGGGTTCATCTTCGTGAACCTCGACACCGAGAACACCACGCCGCTGCGGGAGTACATGGGCGAGCTGGGCAAGGGCATCGAGGGCTACCCGTTCCACAAGCTCACCCAGGTGCACAAGTTCCGGGCCGAGATCGGCAGCAACTGGAAGCTCTTCATCGACGCGTTCGCCGAGTTCTACCACGCGCCGATCCTGCACTCCGGCCAGTACATGCCGGACCAGGCACGAAGGATCCAGAAGTACGGCTACGAGGGGCTCCACTACGACATCGACGGCCCGCACAGCATGGTGTCCTCCTGGGGAGGCATCGCGCCGCCGCACGACCGCGAGATGGTCAAGCCCATCGAGGCGGCGCTGCGCAGCGGTCTGTTCGGCCCGTGGGACGCCCCGGACATCGGCATGACCACCGACGAGCTGCCGCCGGCCGTCAACCCCACCCGGGACCCGCGCTGGGGCATGGACTCCTTCGTGTTCTTCCCCAACTTCATGCTGCTGATCTGGCGGCCGAACTGGGTGCTCACCTACCACTACTGGCCGACCTCGTACAACACGCACATCTTCGAGGGGACGTGCTACTTCGTCCCGCCGAAGAACGCCTTCGAGCGGCTCCAGCAGGAACTGGCCGCCGTCTCGTTCAAGGAGTACGGCCTCCAGGACGGCAACACCCTCGAAGCGACCCAGACGATGCTCGAGTCGGGCACGGTGGACCGCTTCCCACTGAACGACCAGGAGGTGCTCCTGCGCCACCTCCACCGCTCCGCCGAGGAGCGCGTCCGCGACCACCAGCGTCGTACGTCCGGCGCCCCGGCAGCGTCCTGACCCCGAGGAGGACCACACCATGGCCAGTGCATTCCCCGAGGGCTTCGAAGCCCTGGACCCGTTCGTCGACTGGGCGGTTCCCACGGAGAAGGCCCGGTACACCAAGCGGATCACCAGCACGATGGACGAGCTCGACGCCTTCTACGACGTCGCCTTCCCCCTGCTGAAGTCCGGCACGGCCTACCTGGAGAAGACCTCCATGGAGGGCATCTCCGAGCCGGACAAGCGGCTGCTGTGGCTGTTCTGCTCGCTGGTGACCGTCGCCTTCTCCGTGGAGGCGTGGCGCCAGCCCAGGGTCCCCGACTCGGGACCCTCCGCCATCGACGCGATCGTCGAACCGGCCGTCTGACCGTTCATGCGAAGAAGCGCCGTGACCCGCCGATCCGTTCGCCCGGTGGGTCACCGGCGCCCCGCACGCCTCCGTACCTTCCGCAAGCTGTCCCCAGGGATTCCCCATGTCCATTTCGACGAGGCTGCCCGGACCGCGGCGGCTCTTCGCGTCCGCCACCGCGGCAGTACTGCTCATGACGGCCGGCTGCTCCGGCGGGGGGCCGGACTCTCCCGACCCGTCGCAGAAGGCGACCAGACTCTCGCTCTCCATCCAGGGCGCCCCCGCGTCGTTCGAGCCGACCCGCATAGACGCGGGTCAGTCGTCGTACGTCTGGAGGGCGCTCTACGACACGTTGCTCCACATCGACAACGACGGCCGACTCCAGCCCCACGCGGCGCAGCGCTACGAGTACTCCGCGGACCGGCGCACCCTCACCCTCACCCTGCGCAAGGGCATGACCTTCTCGTCCGGGGCACCGGTGAACGCGGCCGCGGTGAAGGCGACCCTGGAGCGCATCCGTGACACCCCCGGCCCCAACCAGGCGAACATCGCGGACGCGGTGGCCTCGGTGGAAGCCCCCGACGACCTGACCGTCGTCGTCGGACTGAAACGCCCGTCCGGCTCGCTGCTGTGGAACCTCGCGGGCGTCAACGGCGTGATCGCGGATCCGGCCACCATGGCCCGGGCGAGCACGGCGACGGATCCGGTCGGATCGGGGCCCTACACCCTGGACAAGGGTGCCACCGTGAACGGTTCGGACTACACGCTGAAGAAGCGCAAGGGGCACTGGAACGCCGACGCCTATCCGTTCGAGACCGTCCGGGTCCGCGTCATGGGCGACCGGGCCGCCGTGGTCAACGCGTTGCGCGCCGGCGAACTCAACGCGGGCAGTGTCGATCCCACCCAGGTCGGTCCGCTGAGGTCGGCCGGGCTGCGGATCAGCCCGGTGAAGGCCTTCACGGTGGGCAACCTGGTGCTCGCCGACCGCGCGGGCACGTCACTGGAGCCGCTCGGCGACGTACGGGTGCGACGGGCGATCAACATGTCCTTCGACCGCACCAAGCTGGTCGCCGCCTTCCTCAAGGGCGTCGGCGTGCCCTCCACCCAACTGTTCAACCCCAAAGGGCAGGCGTACGACGCACAGCTGGACAAGGCCTACCCCTTCGACATCGCCGCCGCCAGGAAACTCATGGCCGAAGCCGGTTACGCCCAGGGCTTCCCGGTGAAGATGCCGAGCTTCGTCACCACCAAGCCGTTCGAGCCCGTCATCGCCCAGAGCCTCGCCGCGATCGGCATCAAGGTGACCTGGGAGGCGGTGCCGATCCAACGGCAGGCCACCACGCTCGCCGCGGCGAAGTACCCGATGTACTTCGTCATCTACGGCCTCGACACCGATGCCGTCCTGACCACCCTGTACACCATGCCCGGCACTCCCACGAACCCCTTCAAGTCTTCCGACCCGGATCTCACCGCGCTGATCGGCCAGGCGAACAGGGCCGGCGACCCGGCCGGGGCAGGTGCCGCCTACCGAGGCATCAACAAGTTCTTCGTGGACAACGCCTGGTTCGCCCCCCTCATGGACATCGGGGTCACCTGGGTCACCGGCAAGGGCGTCAAGCACCTCGGCGACGGCTCCTCGACCGCGATCGACATCCGCAATTTCGGCACCGCCGGCTGAGACCGCTCCGGGCGGACCCGGGGGACCGCCCGGAGCTTCGATCCGTGAGCCGAAGGACACGTGACATGCTCTTGTACGTCGCACGACGCCTGGCCACCGGGCTGGTGTTGGCACTCCTGGTGACCCTGATCACCTTCCTCCTCCTCGCACCCTCCTTCGACGCCATCGTGGGCAACCGGCTCGGCGCGGGGGCCACCGCCGAATCGATCCGGGCGATGAAGACCCAGATGGGCCTCGACCGGCCGGTGCTCGCCCAGTACTCCGACTGGCTGGCACGCGTGGCCCGAGGCGATCTGGGCGATTCATTCTTCACGGGCGAGCGCGTCGGACATACCGTCGGGCAGCACCTCGGCGTGACGATGTCGATCGTGCTCGTCACCCTGGCCCTCTCCGTCGCGTTCAGCGTCGCGCTGGGCGTTACGGCCGCCTGGCGCGGGGGCATCGCCGACCGTGTGGTCCAAGCCGTGTCCCTCACCGGGCATCTCGTACCCAACCTGCTCGTCGCCATAGCCCTCGTGTACCTGCTGTCGATCCGCCTCGGCCTGCTCCCCGCGACCGGCTTCACCCCTCTCACCGACGATCCCGCCACGTGGGCCCGGTCCATCGTCATCCCGGTGACCGCACTGCTCATCGCCAGCATGGCGGGACTGACCGCACAGATCCGCGGCGCCATGACCGACGAACTCCGCAAGGACTACGTGCGCACGCTGCGCACGCGTGGCATACCGGCGCGCTCCATCATCCTCCGCCACGCCCTGCGCAACGCCTCCGGGCCCGCCCTCACCGTGCTTTCCTTCGAGTTCATCGCGATGCTGGGTGGCGCCCTCATCATCGAGAAGGTGTTCGCCATACCGGGCTTCGGCAGCTACGCCTTCGACGCCTCCCTCCAAGGAGACGTCCCGGTCATCATGGGGATCACCCTCTTCGCCGTTCTGCTGGTCGTGGTGGTCAACCTCGCCGTCGACCTCGTGAACGGGTGGCTCAACCCGAAGGCGAGGATCCTGTGACCGACGGCCTCGGACCCACCCGCCCCCGCGCCCCGCGCCGCACGGCGGCCCTGCGCAAGTTGCTGCGTGACCCACAGGCGCTGACCACGGCGACCGTCCTGCTGACGGTCGTCGCCCTCGGCCTGCTGGCACCCGTGCTCACCCAGCACGGCGTCAACGAGGCCTCGCTCGAGCACGTCGACGCGGACCCCGGCACCGGCGACTACCTGCTCGGCGGCGACCGCAGCGGCCGGGACATCTGGGCCCGGCTGCTGGGATCGGTCAACACCAGTGTCGTCTCGGCGCTGATCGGAACGGGCGTCGCACTGGTCATCGGCCTCACGGCTGGTCTGGTCGGCGGCTACTACGACCGCCTCAGGAGCATCACGGAATGGGTGTTCAGTCTGGTCATGACCTTCCCCGGGCTGCTGCTCCTCATCGTGCTCATGCCGATGACCAAGGGCGACCACCGGGTGACCATGCTCATCTTCGGTGTGCTGCTGTCGCCCGGCGTGTACCGGTTGGTGCGCAATCTCGTGCTCGGGGTGAAGAACGAGCTGTTCGTGGACGCGGCCAGGGTTTCCGGGCTGCCCGACGCGCGCATCCTGCGCCGGCACGTGCTCTTCGCCATCCGCGGCCCGGTCATCATCGCCGCCGCGTTCCTGTGCAACGCCTCCATCGGAGTCCAAGCGGGCCTGGCTTTTCTCGGCGTCGGATCCGCCACGGTTCCCAGCTTCGGCTCCATGATCTCCGAGGGCTTCGCCAACCTGTACATCGAACCCTTGCAGATCGTCTGGCCGAGTCTCCTGCTCGGCGTCATCACGGTCTCCCTCGTCCTCTTCGGCAATGCGCTGCGCGACGTCCTGGAGGGAACCGTTTCCGCGCCGTCCAAGAACACCGCTCGATCGTCCCTCGCCACTCGCACCGCCCCGGTGGGGGCCACGCCGCCGGAGCTGCTGGTCATCGAGGACCTGACGATCGCCTATCCCACGCCCTCGGGCGAACTGAAGGAGGTGGTCAGCGGAGTTCACCTGCGCCTGGAGGCGGGGGAGACGCTCGGTCTCGTGGGCGAATCCGGTTCGGGAAAGACGCAGACGGCCTTCGCGTCACTCGGCGTACTGCCGCGCGAAGCGGTGGTGACACGCGGCTCCATCCGCCTGGAGGGGCGTGAGCTCCTCGGCGCGAGCGAGCGGGAGCTGCAGCGCCTGCGAGGCCGAACCATCGGATACGTTCCGCAGGAGCCCATGTCCAACCTCAACCCGTCCTTCACGGTGGGAGCCCAGTTGGCCGAGGGCCTGCGGGCGGCAGCCGACGTCTCACGCGCTGAGGCCCGGGAGCGCATGCTGACCCTGCTGGAACGGGTGGGGATCCCAGATCCGCCACGGACCTTCGCCTCCTACCCCCACCAGATTTCCGGTGGCATGGCCCAGCGCGTGCTCATCGCCGGAGCCGTGGCGGCCGGGCCGAAGCTGCTGATCGCCGACGAACCGACCACCGCCCTCGACGTCACCGTCCAGGCCGAGATCCTCGACCTGCTGCGCGACCTCCAGAAGGAACTGCACATGGCGGTGCTGCTGGTCACCCACAACTTCGGGATCGTCGCCGACAGCTGTCGCCGGATCGCCGTCATGCGCCAGGGCGAGATCGTCGAAACGGGCACCTGCCTCGACATATTCCGGGCGGCCGAGCATCCCTACACAAGGATGCTGCTGGACTCCGTCCTCGATGAGCACAGCGTACGCAGAGATCCCCCGCCCTCCGTGTCCCGCATCCTGGCGAAGGAGGAACGGTGACCGTACCCCTGCTGGAGGTGGAGGACCTCCGCCTCACGTACCGGAGCCGCGGCCGGAGCCTGCGAGCCAGACCCGTGGAGGTGCTGCACGAGGTGTCCCTCACCGTGGCCGAGGGGGAGACTCTCGGCCTGGTCGGCGAGTCCGGTTCCGGAAAGACCACCATCGGCCGGGCCGTGCTCGGCCTGGCCCGGCCGAGCGCCGGCAGTATCACCTGGGACGGCCAGGACATCACCCACGCCGGCCGCAGGGAACGCCGTGCCCTGGCCCGTGACATCCAGGTGGTGTTCCAGGACCCCTACAGCTCACTGAATCCGGCGCTGACCATCGGTGACACCCTCGCCGAGCCGCTGACCGTCCAAGGTGTCGGCGCGAGGGAGGCCCGCCGAAAGGTGGGCGCGCTGCTGGACCGGGTGGGCCTGCCCGCTGACGCGTCCCAGCGGCTGCCGCGCGAGTTCAGCGGCGGCCAGCGGCAGCGCGTCGCCATCGCCCGTGCTCTCGCCCCCGAGCCACGCCTGATTGTCTGCGACGAACCCGTCTCCGCACTGGATCTGTCCACTCAGGCGAGGGTGCTGGATCTGTTCATCGACATCCAGCGCCGCACCGGAGTCGCTTACCTCTTCATCTCCCACGATCTGGCCGTCGTGCGCCACATCAGCCACCGCGTGGCGGTTCTGCACCGCGGCGAAGTGGTGGAGACCGGCCCCGCCCCCGCCGTCACCTCTGCCCCGCGGCACCCCTACACCCGGCGACTCGTGCTTGCGTCCCCGGTCGCGGACCCGGTCGAACAGGAGAAACGCCGGGCCGCGCGGGGACGGCTCACCGTCTCGGTGGAAACGTCGCCGACGCCGGACAGTACGGGGGCGACAGCAGTGCAGAAAACGGACTTTCACCGCGGAACCCGATGACCGGTGCGCGAACCGGGCCAGAAACCGGTGACGGGAGGGGCGGCCCGGCCCGGCCCTTGGTCTGGACGGGCCGAGTGCTTCGAAGCGGCGGACACCGGTTTCCGCTTGTGCCCAGGTCAGGCACACGTCCGGGAACGGGTACGCCGGGCGGCCCGTACGACCCGTGCCCCACAGCGAACAGGAGCTGCGCCTGATGGAGATTTCTTCCCCCTCCGCCCCCTCCTGCTGCGCGCCCCGAAGCAGCGAGGCGGCCCGCCGGCCGCTGACTGTGCCACCGGCCGACCACCGGGGCTCCCTGGACGGCATGATCCGTGTTCCCGGTGGTGACTTCCTGATGGGCACCGACGACGAAGAGGGGTCCCCGGCGGACGGTGAAGGTCCCGTGCGGACGGTGCGGGTCAGCACCTTCCACATCGACGCGCACGCCGTCAGCAACGACGAGTTCGCCGCGTTCGTCGACGCCACCGGCCATGTCACCGAGGCCGAACACATCGGCTGGTCCTACGTGTTCGCCGGCTTCCTGCCCGGCCCGCTGCGGCGCGGAGCACCCCGCCCGGCCCGCACCCCCTGGTGGTGCGGGGTCACCGGAGCACGCTGGGACCGGCCCGAGGGCCCGGGCAGCACACCGGACCGTCGCGAGAACCACCCGGTGGTGCACATCTCCTGGAACGACGCCGCCGCGTACTGCGCCTGGGCAGGCAAGCGGCTGCCCACCGAAGCCGAGTGGGAGTACGCCGCGCGTGGCGGCCTGGAACAGAAGCGCTACCCGTGGGGTGACGAGCTCGACCCCGGCGGCACATACCGGTGCAACATCTGGCGGGGCGCCTTCCCCACCAAGAACACCGCCGCGGACGGCTACCGGGGCACCGCACCCGTCGATGCCTTCGCACCCAACGGTTACGGGCTGCACAACACCTCGGGCAACGTGTGGGAATGGTGCGCCGACTGGTGGAGCACGGCCCACCCTGCCGGGACGAGGACCGACCCGAAAGGGCCGGACAGGGGGCAGGAGAAGGTCATCCGCGGGGGCTCGTACCTGTGCCACCGGTCCTACTGCAACCGCTATCGCGTCGCCGCCCGCACCGCCTGCACACCAGACGGAGGCAGCGGGCACACCGGGTTCCGCTGCGCCCGGGACGCCTGAGAGACACGTGACCGACAGCCGAAGGAGCACCGCGGCATGAAAGCCATCATGGTGATGTTCGACAGCCTCAACCGGCACATGCTGCCGCCCTACGGCTGTGACTGGACGCACGCCCCCCACTTCACACGGCTGGCCGAACGGGCCGCGACGTTCGACAACTGCTACGCGGGCTCCATGCCCTGCATGCCGGCCCGGCGGGAGATCCACACCGGACGCCATAATTTTCTGCACCGCAGCTGGGGCCCGCTGGAACCCTTCGACGACTCGATGCCCGAACTGCTCAAGCTCGCAGGTGTGCACACCCACCTGGCGAGCGACCACCCCCATTACTGGGAGGACGGCGGCGCTACCTATCACAGCCGTTACAGCACCTGGGAGTTCTTCCGCGGCCAGGAGGGCGACCCATGGAAGGGGCACGTCGCCGACCCGCCCACGCCCGAGGCGGACGTCAAGGAGCTGCGCCCGGAGAGTTATCGGCAGGACTGGGTGAACCGGCTGTACATGCAGACGGAGGACCGCCACTCGCAGACCCTCACCTTCGACGCGGGACTGGAGTTCATCCGCACCAACCACGAGCAGGACCGCTGGTTCGTGCAGATCGAGACGTTCGACCCGCACGAACCGTTCTTCAGCCACAAGCAGTACAAGGACCTCTACCCGCACGACTACGACGGCCCGCACTTCGACTGGCCCGACTACCGGCAGGTCACCGAGACCGACGCACAGACCGAACACGCCCGTCTCGAGTACGCCGCGCTGCTGTCCATGTGCGACAGGTCGCTGGGCCGTGTCCTCGACGCGATGGACGAACACGGCCTCTGGCAGGACACCCTGCTGATCGTCTGCACCGACCACGGCCTGCTGCTCGGTGAGAAGAACTGGTGGGGCAAGTCGGTGCAGCCCTGGTACAACGAACTGGTCCACCTCCCGCTGTTCGTCTGGGACCCCCGGACGGATACCGCCGGCACGCGTCGTGAGGCTCTCGTGCAGACCATCGACCTGGCACCCACCCTGCTGGAGTTCTTCGGCGTGGACCGCCCCGCCGACATGCAGGGCGTCCCCCTGCCCGTCGCCTCCGACCGCCCGGTCCGTGAAGCAGGACTGTTCGGCATCCACGGAGGACACGTCAACGTCACCGACGGCCGCTACGTGTACATGCGCGCACCCGTCTCCGCCGACAACACACCGCTGTACGAGCACACGCTCATGCCCACCCACATGCGCGGGCGCTTCACCACCGAGGAACTGACCGACCTCGAACTGGCCGGACCCTTCACCTTCACCAAGGGCGTCCGCACACTCCGGACGACCGGGCGGACCTTCTTCAACCCGCACCGGTTCGGCACACTCCTCTACGACCTGTGGTCCGATCCGCAACAGCGCTCACCGATCGTCGACGACGAGGTGGAGCTTCGCATGGCCGGCCTGCTCGTCACCCTCATGCACGCGAACGACGCCCCGCCGAGCCAGTACGAACGCCTGGGCCTGCCCGCTGACGGCCCGGCGGACACCACTCACCTCCTGGTGCGCGAGCAACGCCACCAGGCGCAGCAGGCCGCCGAGCCACTGCCCCGGCCGGAGGACTTCCCCGCCGGCCGTTTCTCCCTGCGCACCCCGATCTCGGCTCTTCTGTCCGACCCCTCGGCCGTCGAAGTCCTGCGTGGCCACCTTCCCGCCCTCGTCGACACCGAATTCCTCCAGACGATCAGTTCGACTTCCCTCATTTCCCTCGCCGCCCTGTCCGGCGGCATGATCCCCTCCAAGACCCTGCACCTGCTGGCGGAGGAACTCGCCGCACTGTGAAACGGGGCAGGACACAACAGGGCCCTTGGGCCGAGGCGGGGAGGTGAGGAAGAACGGGGCCGGCACGTCGGATCGCGGCACGGAACAGTCTGGCCCGCCTGCCACCACGGAGACGAACATGACGGCTTCCCGCCACGGGTCCCGCGTGCCGCACGCAAGGCCGCGGGACCGCCGGCTGCTGATGCGCGTCGGGTCACGATCCAGATGCCCCTCGTAAACGTTTCCGGTGTGCATTCCTCATCCACGACTTCGCCTTGTTCTTGATGGTGTGCCATCCGTGATGACGAGGAAAACAGCAGTGGGACCTGCTGGAATCGACGTTGCGCAATGCTTCACGATTTGTCACCGCCGGATGTGGGGCAGGGCGGCAGGGCCAGGACGCAGCCGCCGACGGGAACGATGGGGACCGGCCGGGGAACCGTGAGTCCGCCGCGCGGACCGTGTGACGATCACCGCCCTCGGGCGTGTCCCGCCCCAGGGGCCACCCGACGTTTTCTGTTTCGGGGGACTGGCGCGACAATGCGCGTATGGGCACCTCGACAGAACTCCCGGCCGACGGCCTGGCGATCCGGCAACCGCGCCAGGAACGCACCCGGCAGGCATGGGCGCGCATCCTGGACGCCGGTGTGAAGATCATCGAGGAGGGGGGCTACGAAGCGTTCACCATCGCCGCTGTGTGTGAACGTGCCAAGGTAGCCCCCCGCGCCGTCTACGACCGCACCTCCAGCAAGGACGCTCTGTTCCTGGCCGTGTACGAACACGGTGTCGCTCGTGTCCTCGTCGACCAGCAGGTCTTCACCGAGCCCCGCCGCTGGGAGGGCTTGCCACCGGCCGAACTGATCACCGACGTGGTCACGGAACTGACCGCTTTGTTCGCCCGGCACACCGCCTTCCTCAAACCCGTCCTCCTGCTGTCCGGCGCCCATCCCGAAGTCCTGCGTCGCGGACGCGGCCATGTCCACCTGCTCGCTGACGCCGTCACCGGCCTGTTGCTCACCGTTCGGGGGCACTTCACCCACCCCGATCCCGAGGCCGGGGCCCGGCAGTGTTTCGCCACTGCCTTCTCCGCCTGCGTGGTCCGCACCGCCCACGGCGCGGACTTCGCCACCGCACCGGTCGACCACGACACATTCACGGCTCACCTCGCCCTGAGCATCACACGCACGCTGCTCGCTCCTCATCCCGCCGCGTGACCGGAACCGGTCGCCCGGATTCGCGGCGCGGACGACGCCGGAGCCGCGACGAGCGGAGGCCGGGCCCCGGCATCCGTGACGTGGATCGTCCGGCATGTGCACAAGCGATCTCATACTCCCTGTCAAGGCGGTCACCTGCGAAGTTACGCTCCGCTGGTGACAGTGACGTGGCAGATCAGCAAGGGCGTGGCGACGGTTCGGCTGGACCGGCCGCCGGTCAACGCCTTGGACATCGCGACCCAGGACCGCATCCGGGAGATCGCTGAGGAAGTCGGCCGGCGGGAGGATGTCAGGGCGGTCGTGCTCCGGGGCGGCGAAAAGGTGTTCGCTGCGGGTGCGGACGTGAAAGAGATGCAGCCCATGGACCACACGGCCATGGTGCTGAGGGCACGCGCCCTGCACGAGTGCTATGACGCCGTGGCCGGCATCCCCCAGCCCGTGGTGGCCGCGATCACCGGCTACGCGCTCGGCGGCGGCTGCGAGCTGGCTCTGTGCGCCGACTACCGCATCGCGGCGGACACCGCGCGTCTCGGGCAGCCGGAGATCCTGCTCGGGCTCATCCCCGGCGCGGGCGGCACGCAGCGCCTGGCCCGGCTCGTCGGACCGTCCAAGGCCAAGGACCTGATCTTCACAGGACGCCAGGTGAAGGCCGAGGAGGCCCTGCGGCTCGGACTCGTCGACCGGGTCGTCCCTGCCGACGAGGTGTACGAGGCCGCCTTCGCCTGGGCGGCCCGACTGGCCGCCGGGCCGGCACTCGCTCTGCGAGCCGCCAAGGAAGCCGTCGACCAGGGGCTGAACACCGATCTGGCGACCGGGCTGGCCATCGAACGCGCCCTGTTCTCCGGCCTGTTCGCCACCGAGGACCGTGAGACCGGTATGCGGAGCTTCATCGAGGAAGGGCCAGGGCGGGCCCGGTTCCGCTGACCGGGCGGCGCGGCGAGCGGCAGGAGGGGGAGGAGCGCCGCAGCGCTCCTCCCCCTCCTGCTCGTCCCGCCCGTACTCGCTCGTCGGTGACGCGGCGATGCGGCGGGAGCCGCATCCGGCACGGACTGCGCGGCCGGAGCGGCCACCGGGACGACCGGTTGCTGCTCGGCCGTTCAGTCCAGCCGCTCAGCGGAGCCCTGCGTGCGGATCAGTACGGCTCGGCCAGCCGGGCATGAGCCGCGGGCATCGGGATCTCCAGCATCCTGCGATCCTGCTCGGTCGGGGTACCCGACTCGGTGCGCAGCAGCGCGGCCGAGTACTGCTGGACGAATCCGGCCCGCGGCATGCGCCGCTCCCACCAGGACCGCAGCGCCTCGTCCAGGTCGTCGGACGCGTCGAGGCACCGGGCGAGCACCACGGCGTCCTCGGCGGCCATGGCCGCGCCCTGAGCCATGTGCGGGCTGCTGGCGTGGGCGGCGTCCCCGGCCACCGCGATACGTCCGCGGTACCACGGCTCGTCCACCGTCACCTGCTCGATCGGGCTGTAGGCGGCCGGCGCCTTCTCGCTCAGCGTGCCGCCCAGCTCGCCGATCCAGCCGCTGAACTCACCCAGCAGGGACTGGATGCGCTCGACGATCTGCGCGGAGGACGGTCGCGGGCGGATGCTCTCCTCGGGGACGACGAGCGCCACGTAGCAGCTGGTCTCGCTGAGCGGGATGAGGGTGGCCTTGATGCTCCCGGCGAGGGCGTAGACGATCCGGTCCAGCTCCGGCGGGCGCGGCAGACTGATCCGCCAGCACGCGAACCCCGTGTACTCGGCGTCGTACCGGTCGCCGAAGAGGTGGCGGCGAACCTGCGAGCGGATGCCGTCGAAACCGACCAGGAGGTCGTACCGCCCGTTCGCCGGCACGGCGGCGTCCGCCATGGCAGCGCTGAACGTGACGTCCACACCGCCGGGGCCCTCCGAGACGGAGGCGATGGTCGAGCCGTGGTGGAGCCGCGCCCCGGCATCACGCGCCGCGCCGAGCAGGACGCGGCACAGCTCGGCCCGCTGGATCGCGTTGTTCGGCGGCATGCCCTGGAACAGGGAGGGAGGGATGTCCACCATCGTGCTGCTGTCGGACGCCGCCATGCGCAGGTCACTGAACTGGTAGCCGGCCCGCAGGCATTCGTCGAGGACGCCGATCTCCTCCATGACGCCCAGTGCGTTGCCGGGCTGGTTCAGGCCCACGCCGAGCACGGAACCGGGCGGACGGTGCTCGACCACGTCGACATGGACGCCTCGCCGGGCCAGCGCGGTGGCGGCCACGAGGCCGCCGATGCCGCCGCCCTGGACCAGGACACGGGAAACGGATGTCATGAGGGGCTCCCGGCGGGGTGCGTGCGACGGCTGCGCGCAGGCGGCACGGGATGCACCTCCGGGCCTGCCACCAGCCGGTTCTCGATGTGGCCGATGCCCTCGGTCTCCATGCGGACGACATCGCCCGGCTGCAGAGGGGCCGGGGCGGTGTCAGGGCTGGTCTTCCACAGTTCGCCGAGGCAGCCGGTGCCGCAGGTGCCGGAGCCGAGGACGTCGCCCGCCCGGACCACGGTGCCGCGTGAGGCGTACGCGAGCATTTCGGGGAAGGTCCAGGACATGTGGGCGGAGCTGTCACCGCCGGTGCGCTTGCCGTTGAGGAACACCTGGGAGGTGAGGGACAGCACACCGTCCTCGTCCCACACGTCGGCGAACTCGTCCGCGGTGACCAGCCAGGGGCCGAGTGTGGTCGCGGTGTCCTTGGACTTGGAGGGGCCGAGCGGCAGGGTGAGTTCCCGGGTCTGGAAGTCGCGTGCCGACCAGTCGTTGAGGATGGTGAAGCCGAGGATGTGCTCCCGGGCCTCGGCGACCGAGAGGTCGGAGCAGGCCTTCCCGACGACGGCGCCGAGCTCCAGCTCGAAGTCGAACCGCTGGGCGCCCGGCGGCACCGCCACCGGGGCGTAGGGAGCGACCACCGCGACGGGGTTGGAGAAGTAGAAACCGGGCTCGGCGAACCATCCCTCGGGGACCTCATCCATGAGGGCCGTGACGTGGTTCTCGTACGTGAGGTAGTCGCGGATGGACGGCGGCTGCAGGAGCGGGCCGAACACCGCCTCGTCCAGCGGGAGTACGGCACCTCCGAGGACCCGGCGGGCCACGTCGTCGAGAGCCTCCTGCCCGCCCTCGACGACCTGGAGCAGGGTCTCGGGAGTGGGCAGTACGCGGACGCTGTCGCCGTCCCGCACCCCCACCCGGGGCCCGTCGGGGGTGAGAAGCGTGGTGAGTTTCACGGGTAGGACGTCCTTGTCACAGGATGTGCGGACCGGAGCGGTCGCACGGCGCGACCGCTCCGGTGATGGTCATTTGACGGCAATGGGGTTCACCGGGGAGCCGACCGCACCGGTGAAGGGCAGGGGCTGGGCGGCGAGCAGGAACTCGTACACGCCGTCGCCGGCGCAGTCCTCCGCCAGCACCTCCGGGTCCCACATCTCACCGACGAGCAGGCCGATGTGCGGCAGGGCGACCTGGTGCAGCGGCTGGAACGAACCGGGGAACTCGTTGGGGCGGACCTCGAACCCCCAGGTGTCGGTGGCGATCGCAGCGATCTCGGAACCGTGCAGCCAGCCCGCGGTGCCGAAGGACAGGCCCGGCGCGGGTCCGCCCGCGTAGGTGCCCCAGCCCTCGCCGCGCGACAGCGCCCGTCGCACGCGGGCGAGCTGACCGGTGCGCACCAGCACGATGTCGCCCCGGCGGATCTCCGAGGTCGGACCCTGCCGCTCCACCGTGGCACGCAGGTCGTCGGTGGTGATGGCGTGACCGTCGTCCAGCTCTCCGTCCGGCCCGCCGAGCGCCCGGCCGACGTCGAGCAGGACCCCGCGCCCCACCAGGGGAGCCGCCAGGTGCTCGATGCCGGTTGCGGAGTCGCCCTCGCTCGTGACGGTCTCCGCTCCCTTGCGGCCGTTCCAGCCGATGCCGTGATCGAAGACGTGGCCGAGACCGTCCCACTGGGTTCCGCACTGGAGCGGCATGAACACCGCGTCGTCAGCGGCGGTGAGGCCGTGCGGGGTGCCCATCTGCTCGGCGGTGTCCTGCCCCGTCGACATCATGGTGTGCACCGGGTTGACCCGGCGCTTCCAGCCGTTCTGCGGGCCGTTCGCGTCCAGGGGGAGTGACAGGGAGAAGGACGTGCCTCGCCGGACGAGCGCCGCGGCGGCGGAACGCGCCTCATCGTGCAGGAAGTTGACGGTGCCCAGGGCGTCGTCCTCGCCCCAGCGGTTCCAGTTGCTGTAACGGGCCGCTGCCGTGGCGATGGCGGCCTCCGGGTCGGTCCCGTACTCGTCGAGAACGTTCATGGCCGGCCTCACACGGGGGGTGCGACGAAGCAGCCGCGGTCGACGTCGTTCTGGGACTCCTTGGCCACCAGCTCGCTGAAGGGGTTGGCGGTGCCCCACTGATCCTGGTTCTCCGGCTTGGACACGTCGTACTGGCTGGGGTGCCAGATGTCCTCGTCGAGCAGCTCCAGCTCGGTGGTGTACTCGATGGTGTTGCCGTGCGGGTCGAGGAAGTACGAGAAGGTGTTGTCACCCGCCGCGTGACGTCCCGGGCCCCACACCTTGTGCACGCCCGCCCGCAGCAGCCGGCCGGAGCCGCGCATGTACTCGTCCAGGCCCCGCATCTCGAACGAGATGTGGTGCAGGGAGGTGTGCGGACCGCGGGCGATGGCCATGCTGTGGTGCTGGGGGTTGCAGCGCATGAAGTACATGAGGGCGCCCATGTGCGGCAGGGTCAGCGCGTCCGACAGGTCGAAGTCGAGGTGCTTCTCGTACCAGGCGCGAGTGACCTCCGGGTCCGCGGAGTTGACCACGACGTGGGAGATGCGCACGGGGATCGCCTCGCGCTCCTCGATCCTGCGGTGCTTGCGCTCCGCGACGCCGGAACTGACCTCGATGGTCCGGCCGTCGACGTCGAAGAAACGGAAGCCGTAACCGCCGCCGGCCGTCCGCAGCTCGCGCGGTTCGTGCACCAGCTGGACACCGTCGTGCCCCAGGCGTGCCGCCAGCGCGTCGACGGAGGCCCGGTCCTCGGCGCCGTAGGCGATCAGGTCGAGCCGCTTCTCCTTGTCGCGGCGCAGCCGCACGATGTACTGCTCCGGGGAGCCCTCGGCGGCCAGGAAACAGACGCCGTCGTCGTCGGCGACAGGGGTGAGTCCCCACAGGGTGGTGTAGAACTCGCGCTGCTTGTCGAAGTCGGGCACCGCGAGGTCGACGTGGCGCAGATGGGTGATCAGGCGTTCCTTCATCGGACACCTCCGGTGGGTACGGACGGGAAGCCGGGCAGGGGGCCCAGCAGCCGTTGTGCGTTGCCGCCGCGCACGGCGGAGACGGTAGCGGTGTCGAAGCCGGCGGCGAGCAGTCGCTCGACGGGGTTGTCGACGCCCATGTCGAAGGGGTAGTCGCTGCCCAGGGTCACCTGGGTGGGGCCCATGACGTCGACGAGGTGGCGCAGTTGGTGCGGTTCGTAGACGAGGGAGTCGACCCACATGCGGCGCAGCTGGGCGCTGGGCGGTTCGGCGGTGGTGCGCGCGTCGGGCCGGACGTGCCAGGCATGGTCGGCGCGGACGATGTAGGAGGGGAGGTAACCGCCACCGTGAGCCGCCCAGATCCGCAGACCGGGGTGCCGTTCGAGCAGCCCGGAGAAGGCGATGCGAGAGAGGGCGAGTGCGGTCTCGACGGGGTTGCCGACGGTGTTGAACAGGTAGTAGGCGTTGAGCCGTGCGCCGAGCGTGCAGCCCCAGGGATGGATGAGGACCGCGGCGCCCAGTTCCTCGGCGGCCTGCCAGAACTCGGCAAGGCTCGGGTCGTCCAGTTCCACGCCCGGGGCCGCGGCGGTGGAGATCTGCACCCCGCGCACACCGAAGGACGTGACGGCTTCCCGGAGCTGTCCGACGGCCAGGTCGGGGTACTGGAGCGCCACGGTGCCGATCGGGACGAGCCGGTCCGGGCGCCGGGCGCAGAACTCGGCCACCGCCTCGTTGGACAGGGCCGCGATCCGCTCGGCGAGGTCCCGCCCGGCCCAGGCGTGGGGCAGGGGGACGGCGCTGACCGCCTGGATGTCCACTCCGCCCGTGTCCATCGCCGCCAGGCGCAGGTCCAGGCCGGTCAGGCGCGGGCCCAGCGCTCCGATCTGCTCGATGTTGGCGGCCATGGACGCGGGTCCCTGGGCGGCGGCATCGGTCTCGCGCTGCCGGGCCAGCCCGGGTTCGTTCTCGATCAGCGCGTCGACGGCCGGCACACCGAGGTGGGCGTGCAGATCGACGCTGGGTACGGCCGGCGGCTGCACGGACATCACGCCGCCGCCACGCAGCGGCTGCGCTGGGCACCGAGGCCGGTGATGGTCGCGTCCATGACGTCGTCGGGGCGCAGCAGCCGGCCGTGGACCAGGCCGTTGCCGGCCGGGCTGCCGGTGAGCACCAGGTCGCCGGGGAGGAGGGTGGCCATCTTCGAGCAGTGGGCGACGATGCGCGCCACGTCGAAGATCATGTCCTTGGCGGACTCGTCCTGCATGACCTCACCGTTCAGCTTGAGCGTCAGCTGGAAGTCGGCCGGGTCGGGGGCTGCCGAGCGGGGCACGATCACCGGACCGACCGGCAGGAAGGTGGGCGCGTTCTTGCTCGCCATCCAGTCGGCACCGAGCTCGGGCATGTCGCGGCGCAGGACGAGTTCCCGCAGGGTCAGGTCGTTGACGATCACCCAGCCCGCCACCGCGTCCAGAGCCTGGGAAGGGTCCAGGTCGCGGGCCGGCCGGCCGATGACGGCCGCCAGCTCCAGTTCCCAGTCCGGCTGCTTGCCGTACGCGGGCAGGACGACGTCGTCGTACGCCCCGCAGATGGCGCTCGGCAGACCGGTGAACACGTACGGCGGATGCTCCAGTCGCTGGTCCATCTGGTCCACGGCGTCCGCGCGCACTTGTTCCGGGGTGCGCCCGTCGGACGGGTCGTGGTGCTTGACCGCGAGATCGATGACGTGCGTGCGGTAGTTGGCACCGGCCTGGAAGATCTGCCGGGGCACGACCGGGGCCGCGACCTGGAGCCCGTCCAGCGGGGTCCACCGCTCCCGGTCCGGGTCTGCCGCGAGGGACTCCAGCACGGGCCGGACGGTGTCCCAGTCCTCCATCAGGGCCAGGACGGACGCGGGCCGGCCGGCCTTCTCCTCGGCGGCGAGATCGAGAACCCGGTCGCGGCACAGCAGCCCCGGGAACGGGGACCGCCCCGCCCGGGAGAAGCTGCCGAGCGCCCATGGTCCGGCGTGGTCGATCGAGGACACCATGCACGTGCTCCTTCGCAGGCTGTTCGGCCGACGCCATGTAACGTCGACGTGAACAGCAGCATGCGGGCCGGCCCTGTCGGCAGGCCAACAAATGATCCGTATGGTGAGCCATCCATGGAGCCGATGGCCGCTGAACGACCGCCTACGGAGGGCACGTTGGAGCTTCCCGCGCTCGATCTGAACTTGATCGTCGTGCTGCACGCACTGCTCCAGGAACGCAATGTGACCCGGGCCGGGGAACGGGTCGGGCTCAGCCAGCCGGCCACCAGCGCCGCGCTCGCCCGGCTGCGGCGGCACTTCGACGACCAGCTCCTGGAGCGGACCGGCAGTCACTACGAGCTGACCCCGCTCGCCCAGGGGCTGCGGGCGGAGCTGGGGGAGACGGTGGAGCAGCTCTCACGCCTGCTCACCGCCCAGCCCCGATTCGATCCGGCGACCACCACCCGCCGCTTCACGGTGCAGTGCTCCGACTCCGTCCTCACCGCGCTGGGCGCACCCCTGGTCGCCTCCCTGCACCGAGCCGCGCCGGGTGCGGGCATCGACTTCCGGCCGGTCAGCCGCAGCATGCTGGGCGATCCGCTGCTGGCCCTCAGCGACATCGACGTGCTGGTCATGGCCCGGGGCCTGCTGTCGGACCTGCCCAACGAGGATCTCTACACGGACCGCTGGGTGTGCGTGGCCTGGGCGGAGAACGCTACCGTCCCGGACGTCCTGACCGCCCGGGACGTGCGGGAGAGCCACTGGGTCGTCCCCTACGGCCCGTCCCCCCAGGCGTCTCCGGCCGACGCCCATCTGGCCGCCCTCGGTCTCGAACGACGCGGCACCGTGACCGTGCAGAGCTTCACCGCGCTCTGCCGGCTGGTGGTGGGCGGCGACCTGCTGGCCCTGGTCCACCAGCGTGATCTGCTCGCCGCGCCGGACGTGCCGCTGCGCAGCGTCGCACTGCCGACGAAGATGCCGGCCCTCAGCCAGGCTGCATGGTGGCACCCCCGACGGCAACTGGACCCCGGGCACCGGTGGCTCCTGAGCCTGCTCTCCGACACGGCGGCGGCACTGCCTCCTCTGTGATCACGGAGGGCGGGGACCGTCCGGAGCGGTGCTCCCGGCCGCCCCGCCGTCGAGCCGGGGTGGCATACGCCCTCCGGGAACCCATCGGGGAAACATCGCTCGGGCCCGTTGACATCACCTGGGCTGGTGACCAATGCTCGCGATACCGTAGTGCAAACTACGCTTTGGTCACCCGGTACGAGGCGGTCTCCGCCTCTGCATGAAGGCGACCGGGCTGCACTCAGCAGGGTGAGTGCCGTCCTGCCGGGCCGCCCGCTTCCGACTCTTCGGTCCGAGGGCCACCCACATCACCGAGCCGACGCCCCCTGTCGCGCATCACGGAGGGACCCACCATGAGCACCCGCACCGTCAAGCCGGGCCGCGTCGCCGTCATAGGCGCCGGCCCGGCGGGCATGGCCACAGCCCTGTCCGTCCACCAGGCCGGCCACGAGGTCGCCCTCTTCGAGCGTTACCCGCAGGCCCGGCCGGCCGGCAACATCCTCAATCTCTGGCCGGCGCCCATCAAGGCACTCGGGCTGATGGGCGTCGACACCGATGACCTCGGTGCACCCTGCAAAACGGTGTTCCGCAACGTCCGTGGACGGCAGCGCGTGGTCGTGAACCTGCCCGAGGACATCATCCGCGACTACGGCGGCGGCTTCATCGGCCTGCTCCGCCCCGAGCTGTACGAACGGCTGCTGGCCGCACTGCCCGAGGGCGTCCTGCGCACGGACCACGCCGTACGGCGCGTGGAACAGGACGAGTCCGGCGTCCGGCTGCACTTCGCCGACGGAAGCACCCACGAGGCCGACGTCGTCGTCGGGGCGGACGGCATCAACTCACTGGTCCGGAGCACGCTGTGGGGTGAGAGCCCGCTCCGGCAGCACAACCTGCACATCTTCGGCGGCTTCCTCCTCGACGACGACGACATCCCCGCCGAGCCCGGCCTGTGCCTGATCGCCCACGACCGGTCGGTGCAGGCGAGCGTGACGGAGATCCGGCACCACGGACGCTCCGGCCGGCAGTGGTGGCTGCTGGAAGCCCACGACGCGCGCGAGGAGTACACCGGTGACCTCCACGCCCGTGCCACGGAGCTGGCCCGCCGCTTCAAGTCGCCGGTTCCGGAACTGGTGGCCGCCACCGACCCGTCCCATGTGCAGCACTGGCCCATCCGCGACCGCAAGCCGATCAAGCAGTGGTCCAAGGGCCGCGCCACTCTCGTGGGGGACGCCGCACACCCCACCTCCCCCTACGCCGCGTACGGAGCCGGGATGGCCACCGAGGACGGCTACTTCCTCGGCCGCCGACTGGCCGGTGTGGACCTGAGCGACCACGCGCAGGTGCGCCGGGCGCTGCAGGACTTCGAGACGCCGCGCAAGCCGCACACCGCCCGGCAGTCGCAGACCGCCTACGTCCTCGGTCAGGTCTTCCACCACGCGCCGAAGCCGCTGCGACCGGTCCGGGACGCGATCCTCGACCGCACGCCGCTGCTGCAGAAGGTGGTCGGTGAGGGGACACCGGGGGAGATCCTCAAGCAGATCGACGAGATCGACCGCGCGGAGGCGGAGTTCGACAAGCTCTCCGGCACCCGCAAGCACGCGGGCTGACCCGGGACCGGAGAACGGACCGGTCCTGCCCGGCACCACTGCCCGGCCGCCTCCCGCGAGGGACGCGCGGCCGGGCGGACGTCATGCGCCGGCGTCGATGCCGCCGAGCAGCGTGTCGTGGAAGTACCGGGCCACCTCGGCCGCCGAGCGTCCGCCGCCCGGCCGGAACCACTGGTAGGCCCAGTTGCACATGCCCAGGATCGCCATCGTGGTCAGGCGGGGGTCGGCGATGCGGAACTGCCCTGCGGCCATGCCCCGTTCAAGGACGTCCAGCAGCATGCCCTCGTACCGGTCACGCTTGCCGGCGACCTCTTTGCGGACCGGCTCCGGCAGCTCGCGGTAGTGCTCGAAGAACACGCGCAGGTGGCCGGGGTGGGTCTCCATCAGGGACACCAGATCCGTCATGATCGCCAGCAGCAGGCCGCGCGGGTCGAGCGCACCCTCGTCGAGGCGGCGCTGCTGCGCTTCGACGATCAGGTCGATCATCTCCTGGTGCATCTGCACCAGGAGCGCGTCCTTGCTGGGGAAGTAGTAGTACAGCGACGGCTTGCGGATGCCGACCTGCTGGGCGATGGCCTCCATGGACGTCTCCTGGTAGCCCCGTGTGTCGAACAACCCGGCCGCGACCTTCATGATCTGCGCCTTGCGCTGCTCGCCCGGCATGCGCGTGCCGTCGCTCCGTGCGTCCGCCACCAGTGAACTCCCGTTTTTCCGTCGTCTGCCCGCTCAATCTATGCCACGTGCCGCTGCGGGGGAGGGGCGTGGCAGCCCGTCGAGCGGCCGCAGGCCCAGGGCGTTCGTCAGGCAGGCCACCTTGTGGTACTGCGTGACGACGAGCAGCAGTTCCACGATCTGCTGTGCCGTGTACACCTCGGACAGGGCCGCCCACAACGCGTCGGAGACCGTGGAACCGTCGTGGATCTCGTCGGCGAGCCGGATCACCAGGGCGTCGTGCGCCGCCCACGGGAAGATCTCCCGTGGTTCCGTCGTCGCCTGGATCTCGGCTTCATCGAGACCGGCTTCGGCGGCGAACATGCGCACATGGATGCCCCATTCCGTCTCGGCTCCGGCCCGGGCGCACACCCGCAGCACGGCGATCTCCCGGGTGCGCGCGTCGAGCACGGGGGCGCCGAGGCAGGCGGCGGTGGCCCGGCGCAGATCGTCCAGCGCGGCGCGGCTGTGGGCCACGGCTTCGAAGAGAGGGAGCGGGCGCCCGTCGGGGAGACGGTAGGGGTCCAACAGCCGGCGAATCTCCGGATCGTCCGGAAGGGTGTCGGGCAGGCGTCCGGTCATGCGGCGGCCACCCGTGTCAGATCCATCTCCGTCACACCGGCCGGGACCCGCACCGCGCAGGCGGTCCTCTCCCGGACGTCCGCAGCGGTGACGCCCGGAGCGGTCTCGCGCAGCACCAGCCCCTCGCCGGTGACGTCGAACACGGCCAGGTCGGTGATCACCCGGTGCACGACGGCCGCGCCGGTGAGCGGCAGGGTGCAGCGGTCGAGGATCTTGGGCTCGCCCTTGCGGGTGAGGTGTTCCATGGCCACGATCACCCGCCGGGCACCGTGCACGAGGTCCATCGCCCCGCCCATGCCCTTGACCATCGCCCCGGGGACGGCCCAGCTCGCCAGGTCCCCGTCCGCCGAGACCTGCATGGCCCCCAGCACGGCGACATCGACGTGGCCGCCGCGGATCATGGCGAAGGAGGTCGCGGAGTCGAAGAAGGAGGCTCCGGGAAGCACCGTGACGGTCTCCTTCCCCGCGTTGATCAGATCCGGGTCGGCCTCTCCCGGCAGTGGGTAGTCGCCGGTGCCGAGGATCCCGTTCTCACTGTGCAGCCGGACACGGACCCCCGGCGGGAGCAGCCCGGGGACGAGCGTGGGCAGGCCGATGCCCAGGTTGACGTACTGGCCGGTCCGCAGCTCCAGGGCGGCGCGCCGGGCGATCTGTTCACGGGTGAGGCTCATCGGGCCGTCTCCTCCTGTGCGGCGGGCCGGCGTTCGGTCAGCTTCTCGATGCGCTTCTCCGTCCCGGGGCCGTCCGGTCCGACCGGCACGACGCGCTGGACGAAGATGCCGGGGAGGTGCACCTCGTCGGGGTCGAGTTCGCCGGGCGCGTACAGCTCCTCGACCTCGGCCACGGTGACGCGGCCGGCCATGGCGCACAGCGGGTTGAAGTTGCGGGCGGCGCGACGGAAGACGAGGTTGCCGTCCGCGTCGCCCTTCCAGGCGCGTACGAGGCCGAAATCCGCCTGCGTGGCGCGCTCCAGGACGTACGTCCGGCCGTCGAAGACCTCTGTGCGGCGGGGTGGTGAGGCCAGCGCGACGGAACCGTCGGACGCGTAGCGCCACGGCAGACCGCCCTCGGCGATCTGCGTGCCCACGCCCGCGGGCGTGAAGAAGGCGGGGATGCCCGAGCCGGCGGCGCGCAGCCGCTCGGC
The DNA here is from genome assembly GCF_035563135.1 of Streptomyces sp. GTDB lineage: Bacteria > Actinomycetota > Actinomycetes > Streptomycetales > Streptomycetaceae > Streptomyces. The sequence continues at coordinate 15,924 of NZ_DATMVN010000885.1, read as the reverse complement.
GAGCGTCCCCTGCGGGATGAGCTCCACCTCCAGCTCACCCGACAGGTAGCGGCGGGCGAACTCCTTGTTGTCCCCGACGTACGACGCGGTGACCCGGTCGATCTGCCCTGCTTCCAGCAGGAGACCGAGGCCCCAGCCGTCGACGCCGCAGTTGTTGGACACCACGTGCAGCCCGCTCGGGCCGGCCGTGCCGAGTGCGTCGATCAGCAGGCTGGGGATGCCGCACGATCCGAAGCCGCCGACCGCGAGGGTGGCCCCGTCGGGGATGTCGGCGACGGCCGCCACGGGGTCGGTGACCACTTTGCCCAAGGTGGTGTCGCCTGTCACGGGTGATATGTCCTGGAGGGGATCCACTGGCATGACCCATCCGTCCTTCCGGTTCCTGAACGGTTGTCGGAGGTTGTGGTTCATCAGCACGGTTCTGGGGGGGGCGGCCCCCTGGCGCGGGCGGTCCGGCGCGGCCCCCGGCGCACCGCCGTGACCCGATGGCGGGCTGTTGACACTGCGGCGTGGTGCACTCTACGTTATCTACCGTCTGGAAGGTAGATGATATGAGCCAGGATTCGGCATCCCATGAGGTGCCCGCCGCCGCCCTGAACCTGGTGCGCGGACTTCTCTCAGACGCGACCGCCATGGCCCGCTCGGGCCTCGCCTCGTCCGCCGACATCGACACCGCCATGCGGCTCGGGGCGGGCCACCCCATCGGCCCGCTCGCCTTCCTCCGCGGCCTGGCCCCCGAGGTACGCGCCCGCCACGACCTCGCCGAACCGCCGGCCGGGAACACCGGCGGCGACCGGACGGAGGAGGGACACGAGGCCGGCGTCTGGACCCACCCCGTGGGTATCGCCGGTACCGGGACCATGGCATCGGGGATCACGGAGGCCATGGTGCGCGCGGGCGTTCCCACCGTCGTACTGGCCCGTTCACGCGGCTCGGCGGACCGGCTGGTCGCGGCCGTCACCAGGAGCATGGACGCGGCCGTCGCCAAGAGCCGGCTCGCCGCGTCCGACCGGGACGGCGCCCTCTCCCTCCTCGGAACGACCACGCGGCCCGACGACCTGGCCGGCTGTGGGCACGTCATCGAAGCCGTCGCCGAACACCGCGACACCAAGAAGGAACTGCTGGCCCGGCTGGACGAGGCGCTGCCCGCCGCCACCGTCCTGGCCACCAACACCTCGTCCCTCACCGTCGGTGAGATCCGCGCGGACCTCCCCGAGCGGCGGACCGTCATCGCGCTGCACTTCTTCAACCCCGCCAAGGCGATGAAGCTGGTGGAGGTCGTCGGCGCCGGACAGGACACGACCGTCCTGGACACGGCCTGCGCCTGGGTGCGTCGCATCGGTAAGGTGCCGGTGCGCTGCGGGGACGAGCGCGGGTTCGTCGTCAACCGTCTGCTGATCCCCTACCTGAACGACGCCGTACGGGCCCTCGACTCCGGCGCCTTCACGGTCGCCGAGGCCGACGCGCTGATGCGCCGGGCCCTCGGACACCCCATGGGCCCCTTCGAGCTCATCGACCTCATCGGCACCGATGTCACCGCCGCCGCCCAGTCGATGCTGTACGAGGCATCGGGTGACCCACGCCTCGAACCCGCCGACGGCCTGCTGAGACTGGTCGCCGAGGGACGCCTCGGCCGTAAGAGCGGCACCGGATTCCACGACCACACCACCCCTTCCTCCCGGAGCACGGCATGAGCACCCGCCCCACCCCCGATCCGTCCCTGACCGAGCGCAACGCCCTCTACATCGGGGGAGACTGGCGCCACCCGGCCGGTGAGGCCACAGACGTCGTGGTCAACGCCGCGGACGGCACCGGGCTCGGCACCGTCCCCCGAGGCACGGCCGCCGACGTGGACACCGCGGTCCCGGCGGCCCGCACGGCCGCCGACGCCTGGGCTTCCTCCTCGACGGCCGAACGCGCCGACGCGCTGCGCGCCCTGAGCGCGGGCCTCACCGAGCGGCAGGACGCGATCGCGCAGGTGATCAGCCTGGAGGTCGGCACCCCGCTGAAGATCTCCCAGCGGGTCCAGGTCGGACTGCCCTGTGCGGTGCTGAACTCCTTCGCGGACACGGTCTCCTCCTACGCGTGGGAGCACCAGGTGGGCCATTCGCTCGTCGTCCGGGAGGCGGCGGGCGTGGTCGGTGCGATCACGCCGTGGAACTACCCGCTGCACCAGCTGATCGCCAAGGTCGGCGGCGCCCTCGCGGCGGGCTGCGCGATCGTCGCCAAGCCGGCCGGGGTGGCCCCGCTGTCCGCGTTCGCGTTCGCCGACGTCTTCGCCGAGGTGTCGGCGCGGCTGGGGCTTCCCGCCGGGCTGTTCAACCTGGTGTCCGGGCCTGGCTCCGAGGTCGGTGAGGCGATCGCCGGGCACCCCGGCGTGGACGTCGTCTCCTTCACCGGATCCACCGCGGCCGGCGCGCAGGTCATGCGCACCGCCGCCGCGAACATCACACGCGTCTCGCTCGAACTGGGCGGCAAGTCCGCCAACGTCATCCTCGAGGACGCGGACCTGGGCCGCGCCGTCAAGACGGGCGTGAACAACGCCTTCCTCAACTCCGGCCAGACCTGCTCCGCGTGGACCCGCATGCTGGTACCCCGTGAGAAGCAGGACGAGGTCGTCGAACTGGCCCGGGCCGCGGCCGAGCGCCTCACCCTCGGCCATCCCCTGGACCCGGCCACCCGGCTCGGCCCGCTCGCCTCCGCCCAGCAGCAGGCGGCCGTACGCGACTGCATCCGGCTGGGCGAGACCGAGGGCGCCAAGCTCGTCCTCGGAGGGGCGGAGACGCCGGACGGTCTCGACCAGGGCTTCTACGTGCGCCCGACGATCTTCGCCGATGTCGATCCCTCCTCCCGGATCGCCCAGGAGGAGATCTTCGGCCCGGTGCTCGTCGTGATCCCCTTCGACAGCGAGGACGAGGCCGTGGCCATCGCGAACGACAGCCCGTACGGCCTGGCCGGCGGTGTGTGGAGCGGTGACGAGGGCCGGGCCCTGGCTGTCGCCCGACGCATCCGCACCGGCCAGGTCGACATCAACGGCGCGGCCTTCAACCCGGCCGCCCCCTTCGGCGGCTACAAGAAGTCCGGGCTCGGCCGGGAGTTCGGCACGCACGGCATCGACGAGTTCACCGAGACGAAGGCGATCCAGCGATGACCACGCCCGCACCGGCGGCCACCGGCCACCTGCTCACGATCAGCCGTTACTACGACGGATGCAGCACCGGTGACGTCGACTTGATGTGCGCCACCCTCGCCGACGACGTCGTCCACTTCTTCCTCACCCCCAACCCCGGCTCGGCGGCCGTGCGCGGCGGTGAGCACCTGGCGCGCTACTGGCGCAAGGTGCACCGGATGATCGACGCCGTCTGGATCGTGGACCACATCCTCGACAAAGACGCCGAAGCCGTCATCGAGTGGACGATGTTCTGGACCCCGCCGCAGACCGGGCGACGCGTGACCACCCGGGGTGCGGAGTGGTTCACGTTCGGCGAGGACGGACGGATCACCGAGATCCGCTCGTACTACCGCCAGGAGACCGGCCAGGACACGGAGCTGGACGGTTTTCCGTACGCGGACCGCGCGTACTCCCGCCACGGTGCCGAGCACAGTTCGCTGCACCCCGGCCCGGCTGCCGAGGAGGCCCGGCGATGAACACGGTCACCACGACCCGCAAGGGACCCGTCGAGTGGATCGTCCTCGACCGCCCCGACCGGCTCAACGCCCTGGACGAGCCGACCCGCCGAGCCCTGCTGGCAGCACTGCTCCGGGCCGAGGACGACCCGGACGTCCGCTGTGTCGTCCTCACGGGCGCGGGCCGCGCCTTCTGCGTCGGCCAGGACCTCGCCGCCCGCCACGAACTGGACGACGCGCAGGCCACCGTCCGGGACACGTACAACCCACTCGTCACCGTCATCACCACCATGGACACGCCGGTCATCGCGGCGGTCAACGGTCCGGCAGTGGGCGCGGGCATGGGGCTGGCCCTGGTCTGCGACCTCGTGGTCGTCGCCGAGAAGGCGAGCTTCGCATGCGCCTTCGCCAAGGTCGGACTCGTTCCCGACACCGGCGTCTCCAGCGTCCTGGTGGGCGCCCTCGGTCATGCCCGGGCTTTCGAACTCGCCGCGAGCGGGAGGTCCTTGAGCGCGGTCGAGGCGCACGGGCTGGGCCTGGTCAACGCCGTCGTCCCGGCCGAAGAGCTGGAGAAGGAGGCACAGGCCCGTGCCGAGGCACTCGCGGCCGGGCCCGCCACCGCGCTGGCCTTCACCAAGCGGGTCTTCCGCCTGGCCTCGCACGCCCCGGTCGCCGAGGTGATCGCGGCCGAGGCGGATGCGCAAGGAGTCGCCGCCCGCAGCCCTGAGCACGCCGAAGGGCTGACGGCCTTCACCGAGAAGCGCGCCCCACGCTTCACCACCGCCCGCTGAAGCACGCCACGGCTACAGTCGGTAACCGGCCGGGGAGGCCTCCGCTCGCGGGGGCCCTCCCCGGCCGACGACCTCCCCCATCCGCACCGCCACCGCCTTCGCGCAGCAGGAGCAGCTCACATGGTCATCGAGCACGCCGAACTCACCATCACCCCGGGCCGGGAGGCAGCCTTCGAGGAGGCGTTCACCCGCGGCCACCGAGTGATCGCCAAGGCGCCCGGCTACCGGTGGGCGCGGCTGGTCCGGCAGGTGGAGAAACCGAGTACCTACCTGCTTCTGGTCGGCTGGGAGACCATCGAGGCCCATACCGTCGAGTTCCGCGAATCCGAACTCTTCGCACAGTGGCGCGGAGCGGTGGCCGAATACTTTGCCGCGTCCCCCGGCGTCACGCACTATGAAAACCCATGGGAAACCGATCTGCCCACGTGACCTGCAGTGACGACCGGGTCGTGGTCCGGGGCGGCGATCGTGCGCCCGCAGGACCGCGGGCCTCCGTACCTTCCCCTCCCTGGAGTGACCGCCATGTCCGTCACGCACAACCTGATCGCTCGCGCCATGCAGCTTGTCGCAGGCCGGTTCGCAGGCCCCATCCCCGAGCTCCGGTTCACCGACCTGCCCGGACACACGCGTACGCTCACCGTCCCCACCGAATCGGGCTCCGTGCCCTGCACCGTCTACGAGCCCCGGCCGGAGCCCGGAACCCAGCCGCCTCCGGTCCTCCTGAACCTCCACGGCGGCGGTTTCGTCCTCCGCCACCCCGAGCAGGACGATCACATCTGCCGTTACCTGGCGGCGAACGCCGGCTGCGTGGTCGTGAACGCCGACTACGCCACCGCTCCCCAGCGCCCCTTTCCCACCGCCCCGCGACAGGCGTACGGGGTGTGGCAGTGGCTCGTCGCCCATTCTGCCGAGCAGGGCTGGGACGGGAGCCGGCTGGCCGTCGGCGGGCACAGCGCGGGTGGAAACCTCGCCGCAGGCGTCGCCCGCCAGGCCCGGGACCACGGCACGTTCGCACCGCTCCTCCAGATCCTCGACTATCCCGCGACGGACCTGGCCAAGGACCCCGCCACGAAGCGGGCCCGCACCGGCAAACCCGTGATCAGCGCCCGCAGTGCCGCGATGTTCACCAACGTCTACGTGCCCCGCCCAGCCGATCGCCTGGACCCGCTCGCCTCCCCGGTCCTCGCCGACGACCTCGAAGGACTCGCACCCGCCCTCGTCATCACTGCCGAACTCGACTCGCTGCGCGACGAGGCCGACGACTTCGCACAGGCGCTGGCCGCTGCGGGAGTGCCTGTGACCCACCGGGTCATGGAGGGCGTCGATCACGTCTTCACCCACCATGGCCCGGCGGACGCGGCCAAGGAGGCCATCGAGCTCATGGCCCGGTCGTTGCGGACTGTCTTCTCCGACCAGCGCCGCTGAGCACAGGGCTACGTCAGTCGTCGAGGCCGCCCCCGGCGTCACCGTCGAGGACACATCACGGCCCGCACCGACGCACCCCTGCCTGGACAACGCCACAGCCGCGTGCCGGGCCCCGCGGGGCGGTGGGCCTGCCGCGGGCCGCTCCCAGCCGAGCTTGAGCGGAGCGACGCCCCGACTGGCGGCGGCCTCCTCGTAGTCCCCTCGCGCCTCGGCGACCTGCGCGCGGGCCAGACAGACCGATACCAGCACATGACCTCGTAGTGAGGGAGGTCCGCGGCGGTCTCGGCGGCGCGGTGGCCGGCTGCCGCCCAGTCGTCGCGCAGGGCGTGGATCGGCCTTCGTGACGGCGGAGACGCGGGTGACCGAGCCGCCGCGCGCGGTCCTGGTGGATCTCCGCGGCACGGCGGTGCCGTTCGGTACGCAGGGTCAGTAGTTGGAGCATCCTGTTCCTCGCCACGTACGCCATCACGGTGGCCGCATCGGTGATCCTTCCCGCCGTGGCCTACAGCCTGTTCTGGAAGAGTTTCCACCGCACCGTCCTGCTGTGGATGGTCCACGGCGGGCTGATCTGCTGCACCGTGCGCCAGCTGTCGAGCCCCACGGTCTCGGGCGATCCGACGGCTCTCTTCGCCGACCTGGACTTCCAGTGGTTCCCGCTGCGGCACATCGGGATCGTCGCTCTGCCGGCCACTCTCCTGCTCGGCTGGGCCGGGAGCCGTATGAGCCGCCGAACCTCCGCGGAAACGGTCAGGGAGGCCGAGGCCCGTGTGCTCACCGGCCTCGACACCACCTGACGGCATGACGTGGAGGCTCCGGTCGGTCATCGGGCAAGTTCGCCGAACCGACCGAGGCGACGATGCGGGGGTCATCGAGGCGGCCCGATGACCCCCGCACGTCGTCAGGATCGCCGCGACCGGCCGGGAACGCGTCGGGGAGACCGTGAAACGAGCCACCGGCTGCCGCACAGGCACGGCGATGTCCGGACGGGGCGCCGGAGCAGGTGGTCGCAACCAGGTCGTCGTCGCGAGTTGCCGGGCCGGGACACCGCCGCTTCGTCGACACCGACCACGGAGCCCACGAAGAAGGACCGCAACGCGTGGATGACGCAGCAGAGCAGCGGTCCGCCCGGCAACCGAGTGGATGATGGAGGCATGCTGTCGGCGAACGATGCCGGAAGCGCCGACCCGGTCACAAGGTGGCGTTCGGCGCCGTCACGGAGATCGACGGACGCCGGCGTCGCGAACCGCATCGTGGCGAAGCCCTGAGCGCCGCGACCTGGCGGTGAGCGGGGCCCGTCGCTGATGACGGGCCTGGTGCCGAACGGTCAGCCGCGCAGCGCGTCGGCGAGGTCGAGGTGAAGATCGGCGGCGTGTTCGGGGGCGACGGTGCGTCCCGATGCCAACAGGCGGCGTGTTATGAGGTGTTCGCGGTTCCGGTTGAGCGACTCCACCGCTCCCAGCCGGCCGTCCGGACGGAAACGGAACACACTGAACGCGGTGCCGGAGGGGTCGCCGCGAACGACCAGGTGGTCGTCCGCGCGGCTGAAGCCCGCGATGTTGAGCCGGTGCGTGCCCCAGTGGCTCCAGAACCATGGCTGCATGGCAAACGGGTCGCCGGTCCTCCCGGTGATCCGGTCGGCGAGGTAGCGGGCCTGTTGCTGGGCGTGGGGGACCGACTCGATTCTGATTCTGCCGCCGGGAACCTCGGGGTCAGGGATGCTCGCGCAGTCGCCGAGGGCGTGGATCGCCGTATCGCTGGTGCGCAACCACTGGTCGGTCTCGATGCCGTCGTTCACCGCCAGCCCGCACCGGGCCGCGAGCTCGATCCTCGGTGAGACGCCGATACTGGCCACGGCCAGATCGCTTGTCACGTCAGGGCGCCCCTCGACGGCGACGGACGTGATCCCGCCCCGTCGCGTCACCGACACGAGCCTGGCCTCGCAGAGCAGGTCGACGTCGAGTTCGCGCATGATCCGGCCCACGGCGGCCGAGACGTCGGGGGCCAGTCGCCCCAGCGGCCGGGACTCATTGGTCAGCACGCTCACCGCGACGTCGCGGCCTCTCGCGGCCGCTGCCAGCTCCAGCCCCAGGAAACCGGCCCCCACCACAGTCAGCCGGCTGCCAGGTACCAGCCGGTCGCGGACCGCGGCCGCGTCGGCGCTGGTGCGGAAGGTCTGCAGCTCCCGGCCGCCGGCCACCGGCAGCTCGCGCGGCTCGGCGCCGGTGGCGAGGACGAGCACGTCGTACGACAGCGTCCTGCCGCTGTCGAGCTTCACGCTGCGGCCCTCACGATCGATCGCTGCCACGCCGTGCCGGTGCAGCGTGATCCGGTGTTCGTCGAACCAGGCCGGGCGACGCAGAGGACTGTGGGGGACCTGCGGGCCGGTCAGGAACTCCTTCGTCAGCGGGGGACGCTCGTACGGTGTGTCGGAGTCCTGGTCCAGCAGGTCCACGCGGCCCGTGAAGCCCTGCTCGCGCAGCCGGCCGGCCAACTCCATGCCGGCGTGGCCGGCACCGACGATCACGACCGACGCCGGATGCGGCTCAGTACTGGGTGTCAGGGACATCGACGATCAGGCTCGTTTCAGGAGTCACGGGAAGCTGGCAGGCCAGGCGGCTGCGCACCGGGTCGCGGTCGGTGATCACGACGTCGAGGATGTCGAGTTCCTCCTCGTTCGGAGCCGGCAGACCGCCGAGGTACTCGTCGTGGACCTTCACGTGGCACGTACCGCACATCGCCTGTCCGCCGCACTCGCCGATGATGCCGGGGACACCGTGTTCGACGGCCAGCCGCATCGCGGTGGTCGGCTGTGTCACGGACACGGCCCTGGGGGCGGTCCCCGCGCTCACGTACACGACGCTGCCCGCGTCGGCCTGATGGACGATGCGCTCCTGCTGGTTGCTCTCGGTCACGTCGTTCCTCACTTGGTGTTCTCGGTTTCCCATGTCACGGGCAGGCCGGGCAGTCCACGGAAGAAGAATCCGTGGAAGCGCGCATCGTCGTCGACGGGTGTCAGGCCGGGAAGCCCGTCGTACAACAAGGGCCACGCGACCTCCGCTATCGAGCTCCGGGCGGCCCAACTGCCCGCGCAGATATGGGGTCCGGAACCGAAGGCGAGGTGAGGTCTGCGCGGGCGGGACACCACGAACCGATCAGGCTGTTCGAAGTGACGGGGGTCGCGGTTGGCCGCGCCGAGCAGGATCCACACCAGCGACCCCGCGGGCATCGTGACACCGTTCAGTTCGACGTCCACGCGCGCCCGGCGCATCAGCGTGTGGATCGGCGGCATCCAGCGCACCACCTCGTCGAAGACCTGGGTGTAGGTGTACTCGCCGGCGCGTACGGCGGCCAGTTGGTCAGGATGCTGGGACAGCGCGTGTACACCAGAGGTGAGCACGTGCTGCGGCTCGTTGACCCCGCCGGAGATGGCCAGCTTGGCGTTGGCGCGAACGAGGTCCGGCGGCAGGCCCGCGCGGAGCATGACGGAAATCATGGAAGGGTCCGCCGAGCCGGCCAGTTCGGCCATGCGCCGGTCGATCGCGGCGTCCGCCTCGGCGTTGGCGATGCGGTTGGCCTCGGAAACCCGCGGGTCCTCCTGGACGTTCGCCACCGCGGCGATGAACGCGAGCGACCAGCGCTGCACGTCGGTCCACGGCACGTCCGGCAGGCCCACCACCACCCCCAGGTTCATCGCGGCGTAGGGGAGCGCGAAGTCGGCATTGATGTCGGCGCCGGGGCCGAGCCCGCGGAACCGCTCCAGGACCTGCCTCGCATGGGCCTCGAAGTGTGCGCGCCACACCTCGGCGATGACTTTGGGCCGTAGGGCCGGGTTGATGGCTGCTCGCTCCACGCCGTGCTCGGGTTCGTTCTTGCTGAGCATCACTTCGCCCATGGCCCGTTTCAGGGGGCTGTCCTCCTGCTCGATCTCGAACAGGTCCTCGTTGGCTTCGACGAAACGGCAGTCGTCGAGCCCGGTGAGGAGGAACCGGCCGAGCTGTGGAGCCCACGTCACCGGCCCTACCGCCCGAAGCCGGTCATAGACGGGGTAGGGGTCCTCGGCCAACTGCTCCAGGGTCACCCAGTCTGCGGTCGGCACTGTGTTCACCGGCATGTCCTGACCTCCTCGTCAGTTCGTGTGCCACAGCATGGACGACTCCGTTTCCAGCGGTAAAGAGCGATATCGTGCTCTGAATCCCCGGGATTTCGGAGGAATGATGGGCTTCGACGACCACCGCCGCTTCACCCTGCGCCAGCTCGCGGTCTTCGTCGCGGTGGCCGAGTCCGGCTCGATCAGTGGGGCATCGGGCGCACTGGGCATGTCCGAGACATCCGTCTCCTCGAACCTGACCGATCTCGAGCGGGCACTCGGCCTCCGGCTGTGTATCCGGCGCCGCGCCCGAGGCGTGGAGCTGACCACACACGGCCGTGACGCCCTCGACCGCGCGCGGACCCTGCTGGACGCCGCCGAAGACCTGCACGGTGATCTGGCCGCCCAGCACAGCCGTCTCACAGGGGTCGTCCGAGTAGGGGTCATGGCCGGCCTCGCGCCGTCGCTGGCCCCTCCGGTGGTCGACGCGTGCCGAATCCGGCACCCAGGGGTGGTCATCGACCTGGTGCTCGGCAGCCAGGACGATCTGATCGGCCGGCTCGGCACGGAGATCGACCTGGCAGTGGTCCTCGGTCGCCACCTCCCGCGAAGCGTGCCGCGGCGTGAAGTGTTCGAAGTGACCGTGCACGCGATACTGCCCGCGGACCACCCCCTGGCCGCGCGGTCGAGCGTCGCCCTCCGTGACCTCGTCCACGAGCCCCTCCTGCTGGTGGACACGCCCGCGTCGGTCGAGCACGCCCACGCGATGTACGAGTCGATCGGCGCCACTCCCCACGTGGGCTTCAGAAGCAACAGCTTCGAGGTCACCCGCTCGCTCGTGGGGCGCGGCCTCGGGTTCAGCCTGCAGGTCCTGCGTCCCCATGGCGACCACACCTACGAAGGGCTCCCCCTCGCCGTACGCCCGATCGATGACGTCGACCTCCGAGAGATCGTCGTCGTCGCGTGGTCGGCAGAAGTGCAGCCCTCCTCCCGGGCCTCGGCGCTGATCGATCTCACGGCCGAGGCACTCGACACCGCCGATGTGCGCTCTGCATGGAGCGTGTAGGCCTCGTGCCGGACCGCTCAGCCGCCGGTTCCACTCCGAGCCGCACGACGTCCGGACGCCCCCTGCTGAGGGGCGAGGAGGACGACGCCGCACACCGCACGGGTCACGCCCGCGTCGAGCACGCGATCGGCCGGATAAAGAGAGTTGACCCCCAACTGCTCACCGTGTGATTCGGATTGACGCCAGAACAGGAAACGGGCGACGAGCACCTTGCGGCTGTAGTCATCTGTGCGGACGTCGGCATGAGGCACAGGAACTTCCGGTTGGACGCGGGGACGCCGGACACGCCTGCCCCGGAGGTCTCCGACGTGATCAAGCCACCCTGCCGACCGTCAGCAACTATTTGTACGAAACATCTAGCATCTGGGCATGACCGCGCTTACCATCCGGGCATGACCGACCGAGAGAAGCGCGGCGGTCCGAGCCGTCCCGCTGACTGGTTCCTTGGAGGACACCGGGGAGGTTGAGCCTCACGTCCGGACACGGCGTTGGCCTTCTCCGGTTCCAGCCCACCTGTTCGAAGCTGGCGTAGCGCCGTGGTCATCGGCCGAGGCGACCGGGCGCCGTCGGCAGAGCAGGGCGTCGGCGTCTTCCCGCTGAAGGCGAGGGCCACGGCTGACGCCTGCGGACCACCACACCTGACTCGGACCGGCCCACTTCCCTTGACACGGTCATCGGCCCGCCCACATATTCCGTCTTCGGCAGCTGCCGTCGGCGGCCTCCTCCCGCCGATCCGGCGGAGCAGAAAGGAGCGCGCGAGCGCGTGTACACCGAACCTTGGAACACTCACATCGAAGACAAGTTCGCGACACCGGCCTTTCGGCACGCAGCCGAGTTCTGGGTCCCCAGGAAGCCACTGGTCATCGTCCCTTCCCGGCTGATCGACGCTTCGGCGCCGGTCTACGGCTACGGTGAGGTCGGCGCCGGCGACAACGATCTCCTGTCGCAGCACGACGGTGTGCCGATGGGCGAGCAGATCATCGTCCACGGCCGGGTCACCGACAGCTGGGGACGTCCCGCGCGTGACATGCTCGTCGAGATCTGGCAGGCCAACGCCGCGGGCAAGTACGTGCACGACCACGACCGGACCCCGAAGCCGCTCGACCCCAACTTCACGGGCGCGGGGCGCACACGCACCGATGCCGACGGCGCGTACACGTTCAAGACCATCAAGCCGGGCGCCTACCCCTGGACGAAACACCGGGAGGCATGGCGCGCCCAGCACCTCCACTTCTCCCTCACCGGCCGGGGCCTGTCCGAGCGTCACGTCACGCAGATGCTCTTCCCCGGCGATCCCCTCATCAGCAGCGATCCGATCGTCACCACCATCCCCGACGAGAAGGCACGCCAGCGGCTCGTTTCCCGGCTCGACTGGGAGGCCTGCATCCCCGAGATCGCCCTCGCCTACCGCTTCGACATCGTCCTCGGCGGCATCAACGCGACCCCTGCGGAGCATTGAGATGACCACGACTGCAGATGACGGGAACCGCGTCGCGCCCTCCGGGACCGACCAGCTCGTCCGCACCCCGCGCACCATCCTCGGCCCGTACTTCACGCTGGGCATGCCGCTGTGTTCGGCAGTGGAGCCCGAGGACGACCGCACCCCGTTCACCGTCACCGGACGCGTGCTCGACGGACTGGGCCATCCGGCCCCGGGGACGATGATCGAGACCAACCAGCCGGAGGGCTTGACGAGGTCCTTCACCGGCCCGGACGGCGCGTACTCGGTCACCACCGTGAAGCCGAAGGCTCTGTCCGGTCGTGCGCCGCACTTGACGCTGCTGATCACCACCGGGGCGATGATGCGTCCGGCAGTGACGTGTCTCTACTTCCCGGACGAGGCGAACGACACCGACGAGCTGCTCGCGCAGCTGTCGTCGCAGCAGCGCACCACGATGCTTGCTCGCGCCACCGACGACGGCTATGAGTTCGACATCCACCTGTCCGGTGAGTCCGAGAGCACCTTCCTCGGCTGGCCCGGACTCCAGGGTGACGTGGAATCAGTGGGTGAGGAGCCGTGATGACCGGAACGTACGGCGTCGTCACGATCCCGAACGGCGAACTCGCCTGCTGCGACACCGGCGGGCCGGGGCCGGTCGTCCTCCTGGTCCTCCCCGGAGCCTGAACGAGGGAGATGTGCGGAACTGCCGTCTTGGTTCCCCGAGTTCGGGCCGAGCTGCCGAGCTGCCGAGCTGGCGCATCCGGCAGGCCACCGCCCGCAGCCGAGCATCTGACATGGCTGCCGAACGGCCAGGTGCGTGAGTGTGCCGGACGGAGGCCACACCCTCGCCGGGGAGCGGCCGGACGAGCTCGACGGCGCCCTTGTCGCATTCCTCCGCAGGGTTCGGAGCGTTCCTGTGTGGCAAGCCGGCGGAGTCGTTCGCGGACCGGAGGGCGGCGGTGAGGCGCTGGTGCGTTCCGCCGCTCTTCGCGTCTTCGGAGGCCCCGTCGAGGGGTTGACCTGCCTCGTGAACTACCGGCGGACGCACGCCCCGTGGCGGCATTCGACCTGGGACCGGGGTGCTCGTCGGGCCGCCCGCCGCGGTACCCACCGGGAGATGAGGTACGTCTACAGCCGTCCTCGGCATCTCCTTGCCAGGCTTCAACCGTTCGGTTAAAGTCGGGATCCTGCTGACTGAGACACGCCTACTTCCATGCATAGGAGCTGTCGAGTGAAGACCTTTGACGCATTGGCTCGGCGCCTTATTCATTACGGCATCGAGCCCCTGTTCGGTCTCATGGGTGACGCCAACATGCAGTTCATCGCGAGTTACATCGATGAGCACGGTGGGCGGTACATCGGGAGCACTCACGAGGCCGGTGCGGTGGGCATGGCGGACGGTTACGCCCGCGCGACCGGGACGGTCGGCGTCGCCACGGTGACTCATGGCCCGGGAACCACGAACACTCTTACGGCGCTCACGGAAGCCGTTCGTGCCGGAACGCCTCTCGTGCTCATGACGTCGAGCACCCCGAGTTCGAATCCGAATCATATTCAGAAGATTGATCTGGAACGTCTGACCGAGCCGACCGGAAGCGCCTTCAGGAGGCCGCTTCGAGCGCAGGATGTTCCCGACGAGCTGGGGCGCGCATTGGCTCAAGCCCGATCCGAATCGCGCCCTGTGGTGCTGGACATCCCCGTAGAATTCCACGGAGTGGAGATCGAGGACACGGCCGCTGCTCCACGTGAAGCGCCGGTGGCTGAGGCAGACCTTGATCCGGAACTGCTGGATGCCGCACTCGGAGTGATCTCCTCGGCGCGTCGCCCCCTTGTGATAGCCGGGCGCGGCGCCGTCGAGTCGGATGGTCACGAGGCCATCACCGCGTTCGCCGATCTGATCGGGGCCGCGGTAGCGACGACGGTGGCGGCCCGCGGCTTCTTTTCCGGCCACGAACTGGACCTCGGCATCTGCGGGAACCTTGCTCACCCGGACGGTCTCACCGCAGTGCTCGACTCCGATTGCGTGATTGCTTTCGGCGCCAGTCTCAATAGTTACACCACAGATTCCGGATCGCTCTTCGAGGGCAAGCCGGTAGTGCACATCGATCGATCCGCCGATCATCTCAACAGGTATCACCAAGCGGAGGTCGGGCTCTGCGGAGACGCTGCCGCCGTTGCCACGGCCATGACCCAGGTTCTCATTTCGGAAGAGATCGAGTTCGCGTCAAACCGCGCCGGCCTGGCTGAAAAGCTTCGGAACCGTGTCCCCTCGGATGATTTCGTCGATGCGAGTGGCCCGGACACCGTTGACATGCGGTCGGCGATGCTGCGACTGAGCAAGCGCCTTCCGCCGAACCGGGCGGTCGTGACGGATGCCGGCCGTTTCTTGAGGTCGGTGTGGCGGTACATCGACGTGCCCCACCCCCGGCACAGCGCGGTCACACACAACTTCGGATCCATCGGCCTGGGGATCGGGTGCGCGACAGGCGTCTCCGTGGCGGCACCCGACCTCGTGACCTTCGCCTTCGTGGGAGACGGCGGAGGGATGATGAGTCTGACGGAGTTCAACACCTCGGTGAGGTACGGACTGCCGCTGGTTCTCGTTGTCATCAACGATGGCTCCTACGGTGCCGAGTACTCGAAGCTGCAGGGGTTCAACGCTGATCCACGCCACTCCCTGGTGCAATGGCCCGAATTCTCGGACCTGGGGGTCGCGTTGGGCGGAAACGCCGTGACGGTGCGGTCCCTGGAGGAGATCGACAAGCTCGACGAGTCCACGTGGGCTCCGGAGAACCTTCCCTTGCTCCTCGAGATCAAGGTCGATCCTTCCATCGACTACTACGCGTAGCACGCGACGGCTCGGAGACGTCGGGGCTTTCCCCGGAGCGCCGGGCTTGTACGCACGGTGCGGTGAAGAAACCCGGCGACGTGCACCCGGGCTGATGACCGGTCTTCGCCCACCGGTGGCGGGCCCTCGGAAGGCTCGCCCAGATTGTGCCAGTCAGCTGCCGCTCTGCTCCAAAAGACGGTGCGGCCGCGAACCTGCTTGGCCAGGAGACTGTCGCCGGAGAACGTGCCGGGCCGGCGTTACCGGCCCGTACCCGCGGTGGCACCTGACCGGTGCCCGTACCGCGTTGTGTTCCTCCATGTCTTCCAGGCCCCGCTCGGCACGACGCGCCCCGCGACTGTCCGTCGTCAGGGGGCGTCACCCGGGCAGCTCCGCGGCGTCCTTGCGCCGCGGGCCGGCGGGCTACGGCACGCGAGAGGCGTGACGTCGGCCGGAGTGTCACACAGGGGCACAAGACTCCAGCGCGATGCGCTGGTCAGACACTTTTCGCTCGAGATGGACCAGACAGTGACGGTAGTAAGGAGATCGGCGTGAGCTTGAGGATCGTTGTCTGTGTGAAGTACGTGCCCGACGCCACCGGCGACCGGCACTTCGCCGATGACCTGACCCTGGACCGTGACGACGTCGACGGTCTGCTGT
>NZ_DATMVN010000884.1:0-25547 GCF_035563135.1 Streptomyces sp. | reverse complement strand
GCGCCCGAACGCGCCGCGGCGCGGCCCGCCGTCGCCGGCCGGAGCTGACAGCACGGGGGGCGGCCTGCGGTAAGGACCGCAGGCCGCCCCCCGGGCATGTGTCAGCGTGCGCCGAGCGCCACGTAGTCGTACATCCCGAAGGACCCCGTGACCAGCACGTTGCGGGCGTCCGGGTGGCGGTAGAGCAGCGAGCGCGGGTAGAGGTAGGGCACGATCACGGCGTGGTCCATGGTCAGCCGGTCGATACGGTGCCAGATGGCCGCGCGTTCTGCCGGGTCGCTGCTGACGGCCCCCTGGTCGAGCAGGGAATTGATCTCCGGGTCGTCCAGCTCACCCATGTTCTGGTTGCCGCGTTCCTTGATGGCGCGCCCGTCGACGATCTGCTGGAAGAAGCCGTACCCGTCGGGGAAGTCGGCCCCCCACCCGAACATGATGATGCCGATGCCGTGCTCGCGCAGGTACTCGGGGCTGCCGCCGTAGCGGTCGAAGTAGTCACCGGACGGGAAGTCCAGCACCTCGGCCTCGATGCCGACGCGGGCCAGCCCGGCCGAGAGCGCCTCGGCGGCCCGGTACTCCTTGAGGCGGTCCTTGCGGGCCGCGATCTTCGTGCGGAATCCGTCCGGCATGCCGGCCAGGGCCAGTTCGGCGCGGGCCGCCTCCAGGTCCCCGGTGCCGTCCTCGCCGACCGGGTAGCGGTCGAAGGGCTGGTAACCGTCGATGGTCGGCGGAAGGATCGTGGTGGCGATGTCACCGCCGACCGGGCCTCCGTACGCCGCCTGCATGGCCGCCTTGTCCGTGGCGAACTGCACCGCACGGCGGCAGTGCACGTTGTCGAACGGGGTGATCCGGCTGGACAGGCAGTAGATCCAGGTGAAGCCGGTCAGCGGGTTGTCGGCGTTGGCCCGCAGCGCGGGGTCGGCCAGGATGCGTTCCTGGGCCGCGGGCTGGACCCCGAAGCCCGCGAGGTCGATGTGCGCCTCGCCGGAGAGCAGCATCCGGTCCACCTCGTGCGGATCCTTGCCCAGGTGCACCTCGATGCGCTCGGCCCGCTGCCGGCGTACGGGGTCGGTCGCCGGGTCCCAGTGGGCGTTGCGCTCCAGGACCACGAGCTTGCCGCGCTCGTAGGAGGCGACGCGGTAGGGGCCGGTCGCCACGGGACCGAGCCGGTAACCGATGCCGGTGTCACGGGCCCGGGGGACCGGGGTGGTGCTCGGCATGGTGGCCAGCAGGTCCATGCCGGCGAAGGGCTCGGTCAGCCTCAGGACCAGGGTGCGGTCGTCGGGGGTCTCCACGGTGAGCGGGCCGTCCACCTCCGGCTCGCGCCAGGGGCCGCCGTAGTCGGTGCCCAGCAGGTGGCGGAAGTAGGTGGGGCCGACGCCGAGCACGTCCGTACCGTAATTGCTCCTGGCGATGGCGTACTTGACGTCCGCCGAGACGACGGGGGTGCCGTCCTCGTAGCGCAGGCCCTCACGCAGCCGGTACGTCCACGTCCGCCCGCCGTCCGAGGCCTCACCGAGTGATTCGGCCAGGTCGGGGACCAGCCGCTGGCCGGCCTTGCCGGGCGCGGTGTCGAAGGTGACCAGGGTCCGGCCGACCAGGCGCAAGAAGTTCCAGGTGTAGGCGTAGTACGTGTTGCCGGGGTCGAGCGAGTCGAAGTCGTCGGTGCGCACCAGGCGGAGGGTCCCGCCCAGCGTGTCGGTCGGGGCGGCCACGCCGTCGACGGCGGCGTCGAAGCCGGTGGTGTCCGGCTGTTCGGTCTCCATGTCCCAGCCCTTCTCGCGGTGATTTCCGGCGCCATTCTGCGGGTGCGCGCGCTCCGGAGCGGGGCGGGACGGCACGGGCGCATAGCCGACGGCGGGTCGGTATAGCGGGAGAGCTGGGTGAGAGGGGGTGAAGAGCCCCGGCTGATTGGCTCGCGTCCCCCCACGCGCGGAGCGGACATCCGCTTCCCCCCATGCGCGACGCGGGTGTCCGGAGAAGAGGCGAACAGAACGTGTCCCGAAGAAAAAGATGGCATATACCTGTCATAACTGTCGCGGCGGCGGCACTGCTGGCGGGCTATCCGTCGGTGTCGACCGCCACGTCCCCCACCCCTCCTGAAGGAGCCGCCCAGGGGTGGTCCCAGAAGGACGAGGCGGACGCGGCCGAGCCCGGCCCCGCCGAGCTCCCCGAAGCCGTACCCGCCGATGACCGGGCAGCCCTGCTCGGCTCCGGCTACCGCACCTCCGACGACCTCGCCTGGACCACATCGGGTGACGCCACCGGCTTCCACGTCATGGTCGCCGCCGCCGAGGACGGCTACCGCTGGCGCACCGCGGCGACCTTGTCCGAGCCCGGTTTCGACACCGACACCTGGATCGGCAACGCCTGCCTCACCGCCTCCGGCAAGCGTGCCGCCGTCACCTACGCGCCCCGCACCTTCACCAACAAGCCCGCGCTGATGACCCGCGGGGCCTTCACCGCGATCGTCGACCTGACGACCGGCGCGGTCACCAAGCTTCCCGTCCAGTCCAGCCTGAGCTATTTCTCGCCCGGCTGCGGCACCACGGAGAAGGCGGTCTTCTCGCAGTTCTCCGACGACGGGTCGGAGCGCAACGAGACCCGCCTCATCGGCGTGGACACCGCGAGCGGCAAGGCGGCGAAGCCGCTGAAGCTGCCCGGTCAGGTCACCTCCGCCGTTCCCGTCGCCGACGGCTACGCGGCCGCACAGGGCGCCCGTCTGGTCCGGGTCGCCTCCTCCGGCGACGTGCGCGTCGCCGCCCGCACCTCGGCCGTCCCGTTCCAGCTGACGGCTGCGGCGGACGGCTCGGTCGTCTACATCGACCGGCCCGGCACCACCGCCAAGGACGCCAGGACGAAGGCCGCCACCGAGCAGGCCGAGGTGCGGCGTGCCCCCGCAGCGCTCTTCAGAGCCACCGCCAGGGCCGCCGGTTCCACCCAGCGGCTGGCGACCGGAGCGCTCACCGGCTTCGACCTCTCCCGCTCCGCCCGCACCGGCACGGTGTACGTCACCGGCAAGGCCGAGGCGGCCGGCTCCCTGCCCGCGTCCGTGCGCATGCCCGCAGGAGTGGCCAAGGACGCGGTCCTCTCCACCCGGGGCGAGGCCGCCGTCACCACGGCGTGGGCCGACGGCAAGGACTCCAGGATCTCCCCCCAGGAAGCCGCTTCGGCACGCACCGCCCGGACCGGGATGAAGTTCCTGGACACCGGACGCACCGTCACCCTGGACGCCCGCCCCGGCACGACGGTCGGATCGACCGCGAAGACCGCGGCCGGCCTCGCCACCTCCCCGGCGCTGACCCGCGGCGCCGCGGTGGCCACCCCGAAGCTCGCCGCCGCTTCACCGACCAACCCCGTCGAGGACGAGCGCTACTGCTCGGTGCCGCGCGGGGACGTCCGCAAGCAGGCCTTCCAGCCCACCCCGCGCCAGGTGGAGTGGGCGGTCGACCAGGCCGTGGTCGGCAAGCTCAACCAGCACGTCTCCCGCGCCGCGAACTGGAAGAACACCGGGATGTCGGCCTACCAGCCGCAGTCCCTCTTTCCCCTCAAGACCATGGCGGGTGACCCCAACGGAACACCTGACGCGGCCGACGGCTACCACATCCCCGCGCAGGTGATGCTGGGCATCACCGCGCAGGAATCCAACATGTGGCAGGCCACGCGCTTCGCCGTGCCGGGCGTCACCGCGAATTCCCTGATCGGCAACTACTACGGCATCAGCCACGGTTCCGACGGTGAGGCTCCGGACCCGTGGGCCATCGACTGGGCCGACGCCGACTGCGGTTACGGGATCGTCCAGGTGACCGACGGCATGCGCAAGGCCGGGCGGGAGAAGCCCGGTGAGACCGCGCTCTCCGTGCAGAAGCAGGAAGCGGTCGCCCTCGACTACACCGCCAACATCGCCGCGGGCGTCAACATCCTCGTGGACAAGTGGAACCAGACCTACAGCGCCGGGATGACCGTCAACGACGGCGGGCCGGAGTACATCGAGAACTGGTTCTTCGCGCTCTGGGCGTACAACTCCGGCTTCTACCCGCAGTCGAGCGCCGGCTCGCACGGCGGCCACTGGGGGGTCGGCTACACCAACAACCCGGCCAACGCGCTGTGGAAGGCCAACCGCACCCCCTTCCTGGAGAGCGCAGGCGGCGCGGACGACTACTCCCACGCCGCCCACCCGCAGGACTGGCCCTACCAGGAGAAGGTGATCGGCTGGGCCGCCCGTCCGATCTCCGCGATGTTCGCCCCGGGCGACTTCCAGCCCGGCTACCGGGCCGCCTGGTGGACGAACACGAGCTACCGCACCTCGGCCAAGCCGCCGATCGGAACGTTCTGCGACACCTCCAACAACTGCGACCCCAGCAAGATCAGGGAGAACGACACCAACGAGAACGGGGCGTGCCAGCTCGACAACCCGGCGGACGAGTTCTTCCTGCACTGCTGGTGGAACAAGAAGGCGACCTGGAAGAACTGTGAGTCCGTGGCGGCCTGCGGATTCGCCCTGCACCGCTTCGACGCCACCTATCCCGAACAACCCGACGGCAACGCCTACCCGCCCCGGTGCGCGAGCGGGCTGCCCTCCGGCACGCACGTGATCGACGACGTGGCCTCGGGCGTCACCCCGGCCGGCTCGTCCGGGCGCAGCTGCGGGGCGAAGACCTCGCCCGGCACCTTCGGTTTCACCTTCACGGCCGACGGCGCCAACTACCCGGGCAAGATCGACACCCATCAGATCGGGGCCGGCTACGGCAACCACTTCTGGTTCGGCCACACGAGGAACCAGTCGACCTCCGAGGGCGCCCGGATGCGCACGACCGGCACCTGGACCCTGACCAACGGCATGACCGGCTGGGCCCGGGTCTGGGTGCACCTGCCCGATCACGGAGCCCACACCCGGCAGGCCTCGTACACCATCTCCGGCACCAACAGCACCAGCCCGGTACGGGTGCACCCGCAGCGCGTCGGGGAGAACAAGTGGGTCTCCCTCGGGGTCTTCCAGTTCACCTCCACCCCGAAGGTCGCGCTCTCCACGCACGCGGCCGACGGCAAGGGGTCCGAGGACGTCGCGTGGGACGCCGTCGGCTTCCAGCCGCTGTCGGCCAAGCCCAAGGACATGGTCGTCGCGATGGGCGACTCCTACTCCTCGGGTGAGGGCGCCTCGGCCGCAGGGGGCGTCGACTACTACAAGGAGACCAACTACCGCGACAGCAGCAACCCCTCGACCCGCAACGCCTGCCACCGCTCGACCAAGACGTGGTCGAGGCAGGCCACGATCCCGGGCCGTTCGGCGTCCGTGGGCTCCATGGACGACAGCAGGTCCGCGGCCATGGACTACCACCTGATCGCCTGCTCCGGGGCCCGCACCTACAACATCGCGAGCGTCGGTGAGAACGGCGAACTGCCCCAGCTCTCCAAGGGCTACCTCGACCAGAACACCACGCTGGTGACCATCTCCATCGGCGGCAACGACGCCCGGTTCGCCTACATCATCCAGAAGTGCATCTTCGGTGGCATCGGCTGGCCGACGCTGTGCCAGGACCAGAAGTTCGAGGACGACGACTCCCATGTGGACGATGCGGCCTACCAGGGCCTGACCGTCGGCGTGGCAGCCGAACGTCTCGCCAAGGAGCGGGTGCGGCCGGCCATCACCGACGCCCTGAAGAAGATCCAGGCCAAGGCACCCAACGCCAAGATCGTCCTGATGGGCTACCCGCCGCTGCTGGAGCGGTCGGGGCAGTGCATCCCCGGCGTCGGCACCGGGGAGGCCCCCTGGCTGAACAGCATGGCGAGCACCCTCGCCACCGAGATGCAGGGGGCCGTGAACGACGCCAAGGCCGCCGGCACCAAGGCCTGGTTCTCCAATCCCGCCCAGAACTTCGCGGGCAAGGCCGTCTGCGGTGACCCCGAACAGGTCCACGGCATCGTGCTGGACCTGGTGGAGAGCGACGAGCCGCAGATCGACTGGCCGATCCTGGAACTCGGAGCCTCCGCGCAGTCCTTCCACCCGAAGGTCGGGGGGGCCCGGCTGTACGCGGACTCCCTGGAGCGGACGATGGGGGGCATGGGTCTTTGACCCGTGACACCCGACGGGCCCTCCCCACCCGGGGAGGGCCCGTGACCGGAGGTGAGCGATGAGAAGGGCCTCCCGCCGCGGTGACATCACAGCGGCCCTGCTGCTGCTCGTGACGGACGGGATGCTGCTGGGCGTCCTGCTCTTCGGGGTGCTGGTCTCCGGGGGCCTGACGGGCAGTCCGGACCGGGCCGCGGCCGGCCGCGAGGCCTCCCGGGCCGCGCTGGTCTGCCTGGCCGTCCTGCTGGTCTCCGGTGGCATCGCGACGGCCGTGCGGGCCTGGGTCACCGCGGTGGCGCAGGTGATCGTGCTGGGAGGCGCCGCAGCCCTCGCCTGGACGGCGTTCGGCCCGTGACGCACCACCGCGCTCCCCGGCACAGTTGCCGGGGAGCGCGGCGGGGAGGCCGGGGCGGGTCAGTACCGGGCCATGCCCGGAACCGCCGTGAGCGTGTCGGCGTCCTGACGGAGGATCGCCCTCTCCAGCGTGGTCAGTCTGGGGCCGGGGTCGATTCCCAGTTCGTCGGTCAGTGTGTTGCGGGCTCTTCGGAACACGGCGAGCGCATCGGCCTGCCGGCCGCAGAGATACAGAGCCTGCATCAATTGCGCGTACGGCTCTTCCCGCAGGGGATGAAGGGCTATGAGGTCGGTGAGCTCACCGATAGCCTCCTCGTACTGGCCCAGATTTATCTCCAGGCAGATGCGCTGCTGCAGGGCGGCGATGCGTTCTTCCTCAAGGCGGGCGGCACGGGTCTGCAGCACACTGCCCGAAATCGTGGCCAGGGCCGGGCCGCGCCAGAGGGCGAGTGCCTCCCTGAGGAGCTCCAGTGCCTCCTCCTGCAGGCCGGCGCGTATCAGCTTCTTCGCCGTGGCGACGTTCCGCCGGAAGATGTCGCTGTCGATCTCGCAGTGGGCGGAGTCCAGTTGGTAACCGGAAGCCGTCGACAGGATGGTTTCCTGCGGTGCGCCGACCATGGCCAGTGAGCGGCGGATCATCCACACACTGGTCTGCAACTGGCCGGGAGCGGTACGGGGCGGCCGTTCGCCCCAGAGGTGGGTGATGAGTTCGGGCGTACTGACGGCTCTGCCCGACACAAGTGCGAGGGCGGTGAGAACCCGCAATTGCCGCTGTCCGGCGAGGGGGACCGGTGTGTTCCGGGAGAGCATGGCAATCGGACCCAATATGCGAATCTGCACGCCAGTCATAGGGGTTTCCCGTTTCTGCCTCTCCATGGCTGAATTTCTCCGCCATGGGCTGCTGGATTATCGCACGTAATGTCTTGGGATGCGCTGGTCGACGAAGGAATGCAGTTGTCCCGGCTTCGGCCACTACGCGCGTAGCGGGCTCTCCCCCAGGCCCTATCGATTCGGGACAGTAATCAGCCAACCTTGCTGCGTCAACGAGACGTGACGCCGGGAGGCTGAAAACCGTCGTGCCGGGGAGGGTGGAAAGCGGGCACGGGAAAACTCCTGGACGGCGTGCGCGGGGGCGGGGCGCCTGGCGGGCGCGAGCGCGGACTGCGTGGAGTAATCAACGAGGCATATGCCAAACGATCTTGCTTGGCGAGCCGCGCCCCCGGAATCTCGCCCCCGGGCGGAGGGTGCGCTTCCATCGTGGAGGACGTGTGCAAAGAGTGTGGTCACTCAGCGCGTTTTCCTGGTCCGTGAGGGTGCCGCCTCAATGGTCTAATCCAGTGATGGCGGAAATCGTACGCTGAGAAGATCGTGCGGCGGAGCCGGTGAGCACCCGAAACGGGCATCCGGAGGCCCAGGGGCGGACGGCTTCGGGCATCCGGAGGCCCGTGGGCGGACAGCTTCGGGCATTCCGGAGGATGCGGGACTCCGGGATCCGGCTGTTCCGAGGACTTCGGGCTCCGTGGTTTCCGTCCGCCGGGGGGCGGGTTCGGGTCACTGGAGTCCCGTGATGTCGAGCAGTTCCAGATGCCGGGGCGCCAGCACGCGCGTGTCGCCGCCCGGTGCCCGGCGCCCGGCAGCCTGCGCCAGCGCCGTCACCGCGTCCGGGGACGCGGTGCGGAAGACTCCGGAGTCGCCCAGCGGGGTCACCATGTCGTCATGGTGACAGGGCAGGAGTACTCCCGGTGGTGACCCGAGCGCGGCCAGCAGCCGGTCCGGGTAGCCGTGGACGGCGGCGTGACCGCTCATCCCGATCACCGCCACATCGGGCCGCGCGCCGGCCAGCTCCCGCTCCGCGACGTTGCTGGTGCCGGTCAGCAGCACGGACGGCCCTCCTTCCACGGACACCTGGAAGGCCAGTGTCTGCCCCTCCACCAGATCGCCCAGGGTCCGGGGGCGCGCGGGGGCGGCGTCCCGCGTCCCGGGGGCGAAGGACATGTAGTCCTGCTGCCTGCTGTGCAGACTGCGGAACACCTCCACGCTGTAACCGTCGAACTGGAGATGGTCGCCCCCGCTCACCGCCACCACGTCCGCCATGCGGTCCGCGGGGGTGCCCATCGCGGCCAGCAGGTGACGCGACGTGGTGTCGCAGAGCGTCCGGACGCGCCGACGGCTCCAGCCCGGCCGGGACAGCAGGTGCGGCACATCGGCGAGATGGTCGAAGTGCCCGTGGCTGATCAGGATCAGCTCAGGCACCCCGGTCAGCCCCTTCTCCGCCACGTGCTCCACTGCTTCCGGGTCCAGGCGCAGCGGCAGCGCCGGGTCGAGGGCGCCGCTCCCGTCGGTGTACGGCATCCGGCTCAGATACGGGTCGAAGAGCACGCTGCGGCCCGCGAAGGACAGCTCCCAGCCGGCCACGCCCAGCCAGCGCAGGCCGAGCGCGGTGCCCTTCGGCATCCGGCGGGGGAGTGCGGCCGGAGGCGGGGCGGCACCGCCGGCCAGCAGTCCCGCCGCTCCGGTGCCCAACGCACGCTGGAGGACCGACCTTCGCGACTGACCCATGTGCCACCTCGTTCACTGTGTGCTGATCACCCGTCACCCTACGGAGAGGGTGCGGTGAGGCGGCACATTTGAGTCAACGGCGAGGCCGGGCGTGGCGGATCAGGTGGTGTACTCGGAGTTCAGCCGGACGTACCCCTCCGTCAGGTCGCAGCCGTAGACGGTGAACTCGCCGTCCCCGATGCCCAGTCCGATACCGATCAGGACCTCGCTGCCGCGCATGTGCTCGGCGACCTCGGCGCGCAGCTCGGCGTCACCGGGGCCGTCGGTGCGCTGGGGGTAGACCAGGGTCCCGCCGAAGCGGACCGTGACGTTCTCCTGCAGGATGTCGGTGTCCTCGGTGCACTTGCCGATCGCCATCGTCACCCGGCCCCAGTTGGGGTCGCTGCCGTGCACGGCGGTCTTGACCAGCGGCGAGTTGACCACCGTCTTGCCCACACGCTTGGCCTGTGCCGTGTCCCGGGCCCCGGTGACCCGCACCTCGATGAGCTTGCTCGCCCCCTCGCCGTCGGAGGCGATGTTCTTCACCAGGGCGAGCGCCACCTCGTGCAGCGCCTCCTCGAACTCCGCGAGGTCCACGTCGCCGGCCAGCCCGTTGGCGAAGAGCACCGCCGTGTCGCTGGTCGAGGTGTCGGTGTCGATGGACACCGCGTTGAAGGTGCGGTCCATGACGCTCCGGAAGATCCGGTCCTGCGCGTCCTGCGGCAGCCGGGCGTCGGTGGCGAAGAAGGTCAGCAGGGTCGCCATGTCGGGCTCCAGCATTCCCACGCCCTTGGCGATGCCGACCAGGGTCGCCCCGCCGCATCGCACCCTGACCTCCTTGGGACGGGTGTCGGTCGTCATGATGGCCCGGGCCGCACGGTCGAAGCCGCCCTCGGGAAAGGGCCAGGAGAGCGCCTTGACGTGCGCGCGGATCTGCTCCATGGGGTACTGGAGGCCGATCACCCCGGTGGAGGCGATCAGCAGCTCGTCCTCGGGGAGCCCGGTGGCTGCGGCTACCGCGTCCCGCACCTCGCGGGCGTTGCTCTCGCCCTCCGGGCCGGTGGCGACATTGGCGTTCCGGGCGAGGACGACCACCCCGCGCGCCCGCCCGTCGGCCACCGCCGCCCGGCTGAGCACCACGCTCGGGCCGGAGAAGCGGGACTTGGTGAACACCGCGCTGACCTGTGCGGGCACGGTCGAGGCCAGCACCGTGAAGTCGTCCCGCCCGTCGTCGGAGAGCCCCACCGGAGCGGTGTGCACCACGAACCCGGCGGGCTCCCGGGTGGTCGTACCGGTCATGATCGCCTTCTTCCTTCTGCGATAGATTTATGCGTTTACTCGTATGCCTATTCATTCATCATGGTCGGCCCGGGTGCAAGCCCTGAACCGGCTCGGAGCGTCTCGAAGCGCACTACAGCGCGGTCGGATAGGAGCTGGAGAGGCGGTGGAGAGAGCCCACCGGCACGGTGACGGCAATCCGCTTCCCGTCGACATCCTGGAGACGACGCCGTATGTCCCGTGTTTCGACCAAGCCCAGTGGCAACCCGACGGCCGCCCACGCCCTGCTCAAGCGTCTCCACGAGCACGGTGTGGAGACGGTCTTCGGTGTCGTAGGCCGCGAAGCCGCCTCCATCCTCTTCGACGAGGCGCCGGGAATCGACTTCGTCCTCACCCGGCACGAGTTCACCGCCGGCGTGGCCGCCGACGTCCTGGCCCGCATCACCGGCCGGCCGCAGGCCTGCTGGGCCACGCTCGGCCCCGGCATGACGAACCTCGCCACCGGCGTGGCGACCTCGATCCTGGACCGCTCGCCCGTCATCGCACTGGCCGCTCAGTCCGAGTCGCACGACATCTTCCCCAACGACACCCACCAGTGCCTGGACTCCGTCTCCGTCATGCGCCCCATGACGAAGTACGCCGTCGAGCTCCAGCGCCCGGACGAGATCACCGACCTGGTGGACTCCGCCGTCGCCGCGGCGATGACCGAGCCCGTCGGTCCCAGCTTCATCTCCCTCCCCGTCGACCTGCTCGGCACCGACGTGGACGCCTCGGTCACCCACCCTGCCGCGCACACCCCCACCAAGCCCGTCGGCGCCGTCCAGGCGGGCTGGGAGACCACCGCCGACGAGGCCGCGGCCCTGCTCGCCGGCGCGGAGCACCCGGTGTTCGTCGTCGGCGCGGCGGCCATCCGCTCCGGCGCGGTCCCCGCGATCCGGGCCCTGGCCGAGCGCCTGGACGTCCCCGTCATCACCACGTACATCGCCAAGGGCGTCCTGCCGCACGGTCACCACCTCAACTACGGTGCCGTCACCGGGTACATGGACGGCATCCTGTCCTTCCCGGCCCTGGAGACCCTCTTCGGCCCGGCCGATGTCATCCTGACCCTCGGCTACGACTACGCCGAGGACCTGCGCCCCTCGATGTGGACCCGCGGTGGCGAGAAGAAGACCGTCCGCGTCTCCCCGACCGTCAACCCGATCCCCCGGGTCTACCGCCCGGACGTCGACGTCGTCACCGACGTGCTGGCCTTCGTCGAGCACCTGGACACGGCCACCGCGGACCTCGCCAAGAAGACCCCGCACGACATCGCCCCGCTGCGCGAGCGCATCGCCGAGTTCCTGGCCGACCCCACCGAGTACGAGGACGGCATGCGGGTCCACCAGGTGATGGACTCCATGAACACGGTGATGGAGGAGACCGCCGCCGCCGGAGAGGGCACGATCGTCTCCGACATCGGCTTCTTCCGGCACTACGGGGTGCTCTTCGCCCGCGCCGACCAGCCCTTCGGCTTCCTCACCTCGGCCGGCTGCTCCAGCTTCGGCTACGGCATCCCCGCGGCGATCGGCGCCCAGATGGCCCGGCCCGGCCAGCCCACCTTCCTCATCGCGGGCGACGGCGGCTTCCACTCCAACAGCGCCGACCTGGAGACCATCGCCCGGCTCAACCTGCCCATCGTGACGGTCGTCGTCAACAACGACACCAACGGGCTGATCGAGCTCTACCAGAACCTCGGCCACCAGCGCTCGCACGACCCGGCCGTCAAGTTCACCGGGGTCGACTTCACCGAACTCGCCCGCGCCAACGGCGTCGAAGCCGTCAAGGCCAACTCCCGCGAGGACCTGCTCGCAGCCCTGCGCAAGGGAGCCGGTCTCGGCCGCCCGTTCCTGATCGAGGTCCCGGTGAACTACGACTTCACCTCCGGCGGCTTCGGTGCCCTGAGCATCTGATCATGGCGCACACATTCCCCGCGGCCACGGGGTTCCTGGTCTCCGCCCAGCAGGGCGGGGACCGGGCCCCCGGTCCGGTCTTCGCCACCCGGGGCGCCCACGAAACCGTGGCCGAAGCCCTCCGTACCCAGACCCTGAACGCCGTACTCGTGCACTCGGGTTCGGCCGGGGACGCCATGGCCCGCTCAGGGGACACGGCGCTCGTCCTGGCCGGCGAGCTCTACAACCGGGAGGAACTGCTCACCCTCCTCCCGGCGGGCACCGGTGTCCGCACGGACGCGCAACTGCTGCTCGCCCTGCTGGGCGTCTACGACCTGCACGCCTTCCGGTTGCTCAACGGCCGGTTCGCGGCGGCCGCGGCCCTCGGCGACCGGGTTCTCCTGGCCACCGATCACGCGGGCTCCGTCCCCCTCTACACCCTCACGGCGCCCGGCCGTGTCCTCGCCGCCACCGAGATCAAGGCCCTCGTCCCGGCGACGGTGCAGGCCCCGCCGTCCGGGCGGCCCGTCGCCGAGGCGCGCAGGGTGCGCCGGGTGCCGGGCGTCCACCAGGTGCCCGCCGGCACGGTGCTGGACATCGACGTCCGTACCGGCACCGCCGTGCCCTCACGGACCTGGATCCCGCCGGTGTCACGGCGGGTCCTGCCCGAGGCCGACGCGGCCGCCGCCGTGCGCGAGACGCTGGAGCGGGCCGTCATGGCCCGCACGGGCGGCACCACCCCGCTGGTGGTGCTCTCCGGAGGAATCGATTCTTCCGGCGTCGCGGCGCTCGCCGCCGCGCACACCGACGGCCCGTTGGACACCTTGTCCATGGGCACCGACACCTCGGACGAGTTCGCCGAGGCACGTGTGGTCGCCACCCATCTCGGCTCCGCCCACCGGGAGATCACCGTGCCCACGGCGGACCTGCTCGGCCAGCTCCCGTACGCGATCTGGGCGTCCGAGTCCGTCGACCCGGACATCATCGAGTACCTGCTGCCGCTCACCGCCCTGTACCGGGCCCTGGACGGGCCCGCCCGCCGCATCCTCACCGGCTACGGGGCCGACATCCCGCTCGCCGGCATGCACCGTGAGGACCGGCTGCCCCAGCTGGACACGGCCGTGGCGTTCGACATGGCCACCTTCGACGGGCTCAACGAGATGACCCCGGTGCTCTCCGGCATCCAGGGCCACTGGTCGACCCATCCGTACTGGGACCGCGACGTACTGGACCTGCTGGTGCCGCTGGAGGCCGGGCTCAAACGCCGCTACGGCCGCGACAAATGGGTCCTGCGCGAGGCGATGAGCGCCCTGCTGCCGCAGGAGACGGTCACCCGGCCGAAGCTCGGTGTCCACGAGGGCTCGGGCACGACGTCGTCCTTCAGCCTCCTGCTGATGGACGCCGGGGTGCCGGAGACCGACATCCACCGGGCCAAGTCCCTGGTGGTGCGGGAGATCTTCGACCGGGTGGTCGTCGAGGGCCTGCCACCCGCCGGGGTGAGCACCGCCGACGCCGTGCACCAGGTGGCCGCACGGCTGAAGGAGACCGAGTGAACCGCCCCGGGCCCCGTACCGCCCGCCCGCAGCCCGTCCGACAGGAGGGATGACGCCGTGGAACGTGTCGACACCACGATCTCGCCCCGCTACGCGCAGATCCCGACCTTCATGCGCCTGCCGCACGACCCGCAGCCCACCGGCCGCGACATCGTCGTCATCGGCGCCCCCTACGACGGGGGGACCAGCTACCGGCCGGGGGCCCGCTTCGGCCCGCGCGCCATCCGCAGCGAATCCGGCCTGATCCACGGGGTCGGCATCGACCGGGGACCCGGCACCTTCGAACTCATCGACTGCGTGGACGCCGGGGACATCGACCTCACCCCGTTCAACATGCACATCGCGATGGAGACGGCCCACCGCCATCTGCGCGGGCTCCTCCAGAACAACGCCGCCTTCCTGATGCTCGGCGGCGACCACTCCCTCACCCTGGCCGCCCTGCGTGCCGTGGCCGAACAGCACGGCCCCGTCGCCGTGGTCCACCTCGACGCGCACTCCGACACCAACCCCGCTTTCTACGGCGGCGAGTTCCACCACGGGACCCCCTTCCGCCACGGCATCGACGAGGGTCTCATCGACCCCGAGCGCACCGTGCAGATCGGCATCCGGGGCCACAACCCCCGGCCGGACTCGCTGGACTACGCCCGCGGAAAGGGCGTGCGCATCGTCACCACGGACGAGTTCGTCGAGACCGGCGTCGCCGGGGTGCACGCACTCGTCAAGGAACTGATCGGCGACCGGCCCGTCTACGTTTCGGTCGACGTCGACGTGGCCGACCCGGCCTTCGCCCCGGGGACGGGGACCCCCGCCCCCGGAGGGCTGTCCTCCCGCGAGGTCCTGGCCCTGCTGCGCTGCGTGGGCGAGCTGCGGCCGGTGGGCTTCGACGTCATGGAGGTCTCACCCCTCTACGACCACGCCGGGATCACCTCCGTCCTGGCGACAGAGATAGGCGCGGAACTGCTCTACCAGTACGCCCGTGCTCACATCAAAGGAAGGAACGACGCGTGACCGTCATCGACTGCTCCGAACTCCGCGACGAACTCCTGGAACTCGCCTCGCGCCTGCCCGCGGTGCCCCGCGCGGACCTCCCGGCCTTCCTGGAGGCAGCGAAGGAGGCGTCCGGCGACCTCCCGGCCCCGATCGCCGAGGCGCTCGACGCCTTCAACGCCTCCGGCAACGAGGACGGCTACCTCCTGCTGCGCGGGCTGCCCGTCGAACCGCAGGACCAGCTGCCGCGCACCCCCGAGTCCACCCCCGCGCCGGTGGAGCGCCCGCTGCTCACCATGGAGGCGATGCTCGGCATCGTCGGCCGCCGGCTCGGCCTGCACACCGGATACCAGGAGCTGCGCAGCGGCACCGTCTACCACGACGTGTACCCCTCGCCCGGCGCCCACCACCTCTCCTCGGAGACCTCCGAGACCCTGCTGGAATTCCACACGGAGATGGCGTACCACCAGCTCCAGCCCAACTACGTGATGCTCGCCTGCTCCCGTGCCGACCACGAACGCAAGGCCGCGACCCTGGTCGGTTCGGTCCGCAAGGCGCTGCCGCTGGTCCCGGAGGGCTTCCGCAGCCACCTCTTCGACCGCAAGATGCCCTGCTGCGTCGACGTCGCCTTCCGCGGCGGCGTCGAGGACCCGGGTGCGATCGCCCAGGTGAAGCCGCTCTACGGCGACCCCTCCGACCCGCTGCTCGGCTACGACCGGGAGCTGCTGGCACCGGAGGACCCCCGGGACGTCGAGGCCGTGGAGGCGCTGTCCAAGGCGCTGGACGAGGTCACCGAGGCCGTGCACCTGATTCCCGGCGATGTCCTGATCGTCGACAACTTCCGCACGACGCACGCCCGTACGCCGTTCACGCCGCGCTGGGACGGGGCGGACCGGTGGCTGCACCGCGTCTACATCCGCACCGACCGCTTCGGACAGCTCTCCGGCGGTGAGCGCGCGGGCGACGTGGTCTCCTTCACCCCGCGCGGCTGACCCTGCCCTTCCCGCAGGCAGACGGGCCGGTGGCGCTCCCCGACGGGGGGAGCGCCACCGGCCCGGCCGTCGTGCCGCAGCCGCCCGACCGCTCTCGGCTCACTCTCCTGACGCTCTTCGTGGTGGCCCGGTGCCCGGGGACAGCGGTTAGCGTGTCGGACAGGTGATCGGAGACAGTCCGGTCGCGGAAGAGGCAGCCGCAGCAGACGAGGAGAGAACGCCAAGTGTCGGACCCCACGTTGCAGCAGATGGCACGTCATGGCCGCGCAGGGCGCCGCGGACCGCGCAGAGGACCGGTGCTGGGTGTGGCGGTGGCCGTCGTCCTGGCGGCGGGCGCGGGCTGGTGGGGGTACCGGGCGTGGTCCGGGGACGGGACGGAGCAGGACCCCGAGGTGGCCGCGGCCACCGAGCGGCTCCAGTCGTTCCTCGACGCGTGGGCGGCGGGTGAGCCGCAGAAGGCGGCGGCGCTGTCCGACTCCCCGGAGAACGCCGAGTCCCTGCTGACGTCGGTGATGACCAACCTCAAGCCGGCCAAGTCGGAGCTCTCGGCGGGGGAGGGCGAGAGGAACGACAAGGGTGAGGTGACCGTCCCGTACACCGCGAAGTTCACCATCCCCGCCGTCGGCCTTTTCGCCTACGACTCCGAGGCGACCCTGGTCAAGAAGGCGCAGCAGTGGACCGTGGAGTTCGGCTCCCCGATGGTCCACCCCGAGCTGAAGCCCGGCCAGACGCTCGCACTGAAGACGGTCGCCGAGCGTGCCGCCGTGCTCGACGCCAACGGCGACGACCTGCAGGCCGCTTCGCTGCGCGGCTCGGTGGACGAACAGGGCAAGGGGACCTTCGGCCTGGAGGCGCGCTACGACAAGCAGCTGCGTGGTGGCGGGGGCGCGGCCACCAGTGAGGTGGTGGTCGCCGACCGGCAGTCCGGCCAGGCGGAGGCATCCCTCACCAAGAGCTCCGCGAAGCCCGGAACCCCGGTGAGGACCACCATCGACCCGAAGGTGCAGGGGGCCGCGGCCGAGGCGATGGAAGGGCTGAAGGTGAACGCGGCGCTGGTGGCCGTGCAGCCCTCGACCGGGAACGTCCTGGCCGTCTCCAACCGTCCGGCCGGCGGTCTGAACCGGGCGCTGGCCGGGCAGTACCCACCCGGGTCGACGTTCAAGGTGGTGACGGCGGCGGCGATGCTGAAGGCGGGGATGAAACCCTCGGACGTGGTGGAGTGCCCCAAGTTCGCGCATGTCGA
Source organism: Streptomyces sp. (assembly GCF_035563135.1). GTDB lineage: Bacteria > Actinomycetota > Actinomycetes > Streptomycetales > Streptomycetaceae > Streptomyces. The sequence continues at coordinate 8,607 of NZ_DATMVN010000884.1, read as the reverse complement.
CGGGCAGCGGTTCGAGAACCAGAACCAGTTCACGCTGCCGTCCGGCTCGACCTTCAAGGACTCCTTCGCCAAGTCCTGCAACACCATGTTCGTGGAACACCGCGCCGAGGTGGGCGGCTCCGCCCTGCACGATGCGGCACAGGCGTTCGGGATCGGCGGCGTATGGGACGTCGGTGACACGACGTACGACGGATCGGTCCCGGCCAGCACGTCGGACAACGACCTCGCGGCGTCCACCATCGGCCAGGCCCGGGTACAGGCCTCGCCCCTGGTGATGGCGTCGATCGCCGCGACGGTGAAGGAGGGTGCCTTCAAGCAGCCGGTGCTGGTGCCCGATGCCGTCAAGAAGAAGCACGAGGCGACGGCGAAGCTCGATCCGTCGGTGACCGGCGCCCTGCGCGACATGATGCGGGCGACGGTGACGTACGGAGCGGGCAGCGCCCTGACAGGCATTCCCGGGCAGCCGCACGCCAAGACCGGGACGGCGGAGTTCGGCGAGGAGAAGCCGCCGCGCACCCACGCCTGGATGATCGGCTACCAGGGTGACAGCGACCTGGCGTGGTGCGTGATGCTGGAGGACGGCGGTTCGGGCGGCGCCGACGCGGGGCCGGTGGCGGCCAGGTTCCTGCGGAGTCTGACGGATGCGGGCTGAGCGCAGGACCTGACGCACTCCGCCGGTGCGACGGCTTCCGGGAAGCGGGGCCCCGGCCCGGGCCCTCGGTCCGGTGCCTGCCGGGCACACGGCCCGGCGGCCACCCGGCACCCGCCCGGTGCTCGTGGCCGGGACACACAGCGGCGCCCCCACCGTGCGCACAGTGGTGGGGGCGCCGCCGGGGGCGTGACGGGATCAGGCGCCGAGGTTGAATTCGGCCGGGTCGGCGCCCAGGCGCTTGCCCTCGTCGAGCGCGGCGAAGGCGGCCAGGTCGTCGGCGTCCAGCTCGAAGCCGAAGACGTCGATGTTCTCCGCGATCCGTGACGGGGTCACGGACTTGGGGATCACCACGTGGCCGGTCTGGAGGTGCCAGCGGAGCACCGCCTGGGCCGGCGTCCGGCCGTGCTTGCGCGCGACGGCGACGACCGTCGGGACCTCCAGGAGGCCCTTGCCCGAGCCGAGCGGCGACCAGGCCTCGGTGACGATGCCGTGCTCGGCGTGGAAGGCGCGGGACTTCGCCTGCTGGAGCTGCGGGTGCAGCTCGATCTGGTTGACCGCGGGAACGACGGAGGTCTCGCCCAGCAGGCGCTCCAGGTGCTCCGGGTGGAAGTTGGACACACCGATGGCCTTCGCGCGGCCGTCGGCGAGGATCCGCTCGAAGGCCTTGTACGTGTCGACGTAGGCGTCCTTGGCCGGCACCGGCCAGTGGATCAGATACAGGTCGACGTAGTCCAGACCCAGCTTGTCCAGCGACGCGTCGAAGGCGCGGAGCGTCGAGTCGTGTCCCTGCTCGGAGTTCCACAGCTTGGTGGTGACGAACAGTTCCTCACGGGCGATGCCGGAGGCGGCGACGGCCTTTCCCGTGCCCGCCTCGTTGCCGTAGATCGCGGCGGTGTCGATGCTCCGGTACCCGGCCTCCAGAGCCGTGGTCACGGCCGTAGTGGCCTCGTCGTCCGGCACCTGCCAGACACCGAAGCCGAGCTGCGGCATCTCGAGGCCGTTGTTGAGGGTGATGGTGGGGACCTGGCTCACGAGCAGTCGATCCTTACGTCGTCGGTTGGTACTCCCTGGGAGAACGAACACGGAAGCCTAACCATTCCCGCCTGCCCGGACCCGGAGAAACGGAAGAATGTTCACCTGGCGCCCCGTCATGGGCGGCCGCCGGGGCTCAGCGGTACAGGGCGTCGACCTCGGCCGCGTACGCCGTCTCGATCGCCTTCCGCTTCAACTTGAGGGAAGGGGTCAGCAGGCCGTGCTCCTCGGTGAACTGGTGCGCCAGGATGCGGAAGGTGCGGATGGACTCCGCCTGGGAGACCGCGGTGTTCGCGGCCACCACCGCGCGGCGCACCTCCATCTCCAGGTCGGGGTCGCGCACCAGGTCCGCGGCACGCATCGGCGTGCGGCCCTGCATGGCGAGCCAGTGCTCCACCGCCTCGTGGTCCACGGTGACCAGCGCCGCGATGTAGGGCCGGTCGTTGCCGACGACGATGCACTGCGCGACCAGCGGGTGCGCGCGCACCCGCTCCTCCAGGCCGGTGGGGGCCACGCTCTTGCCCCCGGAGGTCACCAGGATCTCCTTCTTGCGCCCGGTGATGGTCAGATAACCGTCCTCGTCGAGCGCTCCGAGGTCGCCGGTGGCCAGCCATCCGTCGTGCAGTACGGCGTCCGTGGCCTTGGGCTGACCCAGATACCCGGAGAACACATGGGCGCCGTGCACCCAGATCTCACCGTCCCGGGCGATGTGCACCGAGGTCCCGGGGATCGGCCGGCCGACGGTGCCGTAGCGGGTGCGCTCGGGCGGATTGGCCGTGGTGGCGGCGGTCGTCTCGGTGAGTCCGTAGCCCTCGTAGACCGTGACGCCCGCCCCGGCGAAGAACAGCCCGAGCTGCCGGTCCATGCCGGAGCCGCCCGTCATGGCGTGCCGCACCCGGCCGCCCATCGCCTCCCGGAGCTTGCGGTAGACGACCTTGTCGAAGAACTGGTGCTGCATCCGCAGCCCGGCGGACGGCCCGGTGCCGGTCCCGAAGGCCCGCTCCTCCATCGCCTCCGCGTACTTCACCGCGATCTCCACGGCCTTGTCGAACGCTCCGAGGCGGCCCTCGGCCTCCGCCTTGCGCCGCGCGCCGTTGAAGACCTTCTCGAAGATGTACGGCACCGCCAGGATGAAGGTGGGCCGGAACGACACCAGGTCCGGCATCAGTGCCTTCGCGGACAGCTCCGGCTGGTGGCCCAGTTTGACCCGGCCGCGCAGCGCCGCGATCTCCACCATGCGGCCGAAGACATGGGCGAGCGGCAGGAAGAGCAGCGTCGCCGTCTCCTCGCCGGGCTCGGAGAGGAACACCGGGCGCCAGCGGCCGACCATCGTGTCGGCCTCGAACATGAAGTGGGCGTGGGTGATCACACAGCCCTTGGGGCGGCCCGTCGTGCCGGAGGTGTAGATCACGGTCGCCACGGAGTCAGGAGTCACCGCGCGGCGGTGCCGGTGCACGACCTCCTCGTCGATCAGCGTCCCGGCGTCGACGAGCTCGGCCACCGCGTCGGCGTCCAGCTGCCAGAGCCGGTGCAGATTCGGCAGCCGGTCGATCACCGAACCGATCGTCATGGCGTGGTCCTCGTGCTCGACCATGACGGCCGCGACCTCGGCGTCGTGCAGCATCCACAGGACCTGCTCGGCCGACGAGGTCGGATAGACGGGCACGGACTGGGCGCCCACCGCCCAGAGCGCGAAGTCGAAGAGCGTCCACTCGTAGCGCGTACGGGACATCAGGGCGACCCGGTCGCCGAACCTGATGCCGTGTGCGATCAGCCCCTTGGCGAGAGCGAGCACCTCGTCGCGGAAGGTGGCGGCCGACACGTCGTACCACTGCCCCTGCGCGTCCTTGCGGCCGAGGGCCGTCCGATGGGGATCTTCCTCGGCGAAGTCGAAGACGGTATCGGCAAGACCACCGACTTGAGGGGCAGCGGCCATGGGGGGGACAGTGAATTCGCGCAATGACCTGCTCCTTGTGGCGCTCCGCACGGCGCCGCGACGCTACCTCACCGCCGGAGGCCGCAGGAGGGTCCGAAGTCTCCGGAAAACGTGGCATCTGGTCGGCCCCACCGTAGAAATCGGGCCAGATGGGCAAGGCTCGGGCAGACTTCTGACCGTGGAGTAAGTAGCTCGGGCGGGAATCTCCACCGAATCTGTACGCGGCACTTACGGCGGATCGGCGGGGGGCGGCACGACCGGGACCCGGTGGAGGCGGCCCCCGCCCGCCAGGATCGCCGCCGCGAGGGCGTCCGCCGCCTCCTGGGCACTGTCCCGGCGGCGCCCGTGCAGCAGCACGAAATCCACATCCCCGAGCTCCGGCAGACCCGCCCGTGACGGCACCGGCACGAGTCCCGGTGGGATGAGCCCCCGGGTGTGCGCCATCACCCCCAGACCCGCGCGGGCCGCGGCGACGAGTGCGCTCAGGTCCGCACTCGCCTACGATGCGGTGCGCGACGGCAAGTGCCCCACGGCCCCACGGCTGCCTTCGCGGCGGACGGATGGTCCTCGTCCGTGTCCGCGGTGAAGGACGGCGCGGTGGGCGCCTGAGCCGCCGGCCGGACGCGTCACGCAGGAGAGGGCCCGGCCGGCGCAGGGGGCGCTCCCCGCCGGCCGGACCCCTGCCCCGTGCGGCGGGTGGGTCCGTTCAGCCCCGACCCACCGCCGCATCGAGGGTGATGCGGTGGTCACCCGCGTACACGTTCATGGACTGGCCCCGCAGGAAGCCGACGAGGGTCAGTCCGCTCTCGGCCGCGAGGTCCACGGCCAGCGACGACGGCGCCGAGACCGCCGCGAGCACGGGGATCCCCGCCATCACCGCCTTCTGCGCCAGTTCGAAGGAGGCGCGCCCTGACACCAGCAGGACCGCCTGCGAGAGCGGCAGGCGGTCGTCGGTGAGGGCGCGCCCCACGAGTTTGTCGACCGCGTTGTGGCGGCCCACGTCCTCGCGGATGTCCAGCAGCTCGCCCTCCGGCGAGAACAGGGCGGCGGCGTGCAGGCCCCCGGTCCGGTCGAACACCCGCTGCGCCTCACGCAACCGGTCGGGGAGGGCGGCCAGCAGCGCGGGCGTCACCCGGACCGGGGGAGTGTCGGCGACGGGATGGCGGGTCGTGGTACGGACCGCGTCGAGACTCGCCTTGCCGCACAGCCCGCAGGACGAGGTGGTGTAGACGTTGCGCTCCAGAGTGATCTCGGGGACCACGACGCCGGGCGCGAGCTTCACGTCCACCACGTTGTACGTGTTCACGCCGTCGGCCGTCGCCCCGGCGCAGTACACGATCGACTGCACCTCGGAACCCTCACCGATCACGCCCTCGCTCACCAGGAAGCCCGCCGCGAGCGCGAAGTCGTCGCCCGGGGTGCGCATGGTGATGGCGAGCGGCCTGCCGTTCAGCCGGATCTCCAGGGGCTCCTCGGCGACCAGGGTGTCGGGGCGGGTCGTGACCACTCCGTCCCGGATGCGGATGGTGCGGCGACGCTCGGTGACCCGTCCCATGGCCCTCAATCCCGATTCTGTACGTGTCGGTAGCCGAAACGGCCCTTGATACAGAGGTTGCCATGGGGCGCCGGACCGGTGTGCGGCGAGGTGACCTTGGCGATCTCGTTGTCCCGCGCCTGGAGCGTCACGTCGCGGCCCGCCCCGCAGGAGGCGCGGACGGTCGTGGTCCGCGTCTGCGCGGGCTCGTCCCACGCCCTCGCCGCCCGCATGCCGAATTCCGTGCTGAACGGGAGTGCGCCGGCCGGGCCCACCCCGATGGGGTTCCCGCAGAACACACAGGCCGGGTCGGGGAGCGCGGCGCCGTGCCCGGTGGAGACGCGGGCGTCGAAACCGCGTCCCGCGACGGCGATGGCGAAGGTGTTCTGCCACTGCTCGCCGCAGGCATCGACGCACTTGTGGCAGAGGACGCGTTCGTCGTGGTCGCGGACGTACAGGTCGTTGCCGATCTTCGGCTGCTCGTTCATCCGGGGAGCGTCCTCGCCGAAGCGTCCGGGCTCCGCCTCGTACTCCTTGATCCACGTGGGAGTCCCCGGCCTCGGCCACGCCCACCGGCAGGCGTTCTTCGGGGAGGGTCAACACTCGTGACAGCGAGTGCCTCGCCCGTCGCGAATCCGGTGGGGCCGTCGGGGTGTCCGCACGAGTTCCCGGGAAACTGTTCGAGACGCTCCAAGCCCGGACCGGTATTCCTGTCGGGTTACGTGCCCCTGTACCGATCGGTAGCAACCAAGACTGGATGGTTCCTGCCAAACGTAGCGAGGGGAACCCGTACATGACCGGCTCACGTGTCGTGGCGCTCGGCCACTATCAGCCTGCCAAGGTCCTCACCAACGACGATCTGGCGGCCATGGTCGACACCAGCGACGAGTGGATCACCAGCCGGGTGGGCATCAGGACCCGGCACGTGGGCGCCCCGGGCGAATCCGTGGACGAGATGGCCGCGCACGCCGCGGCCAAGGCGCTCGCGTCGGCCGGACTGCAGGCCGCGGACATCGACATGGTCCTCGTCGCCACCTCCACGGCCGTCGACCGCTCGCCGAGCATGTCCGCCCGGGTCGCCGCGCGCCTGGGCATGGGCTCGCCGGCCGTGATGGACATCAATGTGGTCTGCTCCGGATTCACCCACGCGCTGGCCACCGCCGACCACGCCCTCCGGGCGGGGGCGGCCACCCGGGCTCTCGTCATCGGTGCCGACAAGATGGGCGACATCGTCGACTGGACGGACCGCTCCACCTGTGTCCTGATGGGTGACGGCGCGGGGGCCGCCGTCGTCACCGTCGACCCCGACGCGGGCGGCAGGCCCGGGATCGGCCCCGTCCTGTGGGGTTCGGTGCCGGAGATGGGCAACGCCGTACGCATCGAGGGCACGCCCCCGCGGTTCGCGCAGGAGGGGCAGTCCGTCTACCGCTGGGCCACCACGCAGCTGCCGCCGATCGCCCGCCGGGTCTGCGAACGGGCCGGTGTCACACCGGAAGACCTCGCTGCGGTGGTGCTGCACCAGGCCAATCTGAGGATCATCGAACCCGTCGCCCGGAAGATCGGCGCGGTCAACGCGGTCATCGCCCGGGACGTGGTGGACTCCGGCAACACCTCGGCCGCGTCGATCCCGATGGCCCTGTCCAAACTGCTGGAGCGGGGCGAGGTCGAGAGCGGTGCGCCGGCCCTGCTCTTCGGCTTCGGCGGGAATCTTTCGTATGCGGGTCAGGTGATCCGCTGCCCCTGAGGCCCCTCGGCGTGACATCGTGCTCGGCGGACCGTGGACGGCAGGCAATTACCCGGCGCCCGGAGAGGGACCGCGATGTCGTCCGCAGGCCTGCCGCAGGGAACGGTGCCGAAGCTGGAGCGGCCGGGGCCGTTGCGCGAGCGCGTCCACGGGGCGCCCCAGCGGCTGAACACCGAGGGCTGGGCCGATCTGCGTCCCGCGCAGAGCGCGTTCGTCCATGGGCCGACCGGGGAGGAGGCGGACCAGCTGCTCTCGGTCCGCACCCTGCTGGAGGCCGAGGCCGGGGCGGCCCGGCCGGCCGCCGCCCACACCGGCCGGCCGGGCAGCGAGGAGCTGGAGGAGCTGTGCTCCGAGGGGGAGCGGGTGGCCGCCGCCGAGGACGTGGACCTCACCGTCGCCACCAACGCCGCATTCCACGCCGAGGTCATGGAGCTGGCCGGCGACGTCGTGCTGTCCGAGCTCGCCACCCAGGTGGACCGCCGGGTCCGCTGGTACCGCACGCCGGTGGCCCGCCGGCGCGGGACCCGGTCCTGGACCGAGCACCGCGAGCTGATCGTGGCGAGCGCCTCCGGGGACGAGCAGCGGGCCACCGAGGTCATGCGGGCGCACACCGAGCACACCCGCCGGACGTATCGCAGCCGCGAACGGACCTGACAGTCGTCGGGGCGGAGGCCGGGGCGGAAAGCCCCGGCCTTTTCCCTGTGCTGACCGGACACCGAACCGGATGCGTCTTCCATGACGCGCATCTTTGTCCTGAGTGTGGAGAAAGTTGGAGCGGATTCATGCGCAACTTCTTCCCACTCCGGTAAACCGCTGCTACGTTCCCCTCGAAAGCCCGACGGACTGGCCGATGTGGCGGGGAGGGACGCGTGAGACGTATGACGGCACGACCCGCGAACACGCACCAGGCGCGACTGCTCCGGCTGCTGCGTGACGGGGGTCCCAACTCCCGCGCGCAGCTGGGCGATCAGGTCGACCTCTCGCGTTCCAAGCTCGCCGTCGAGGTGGACCGGCTCCTGGAGACCGGACTCGTCGTGGCCGACGGGCTCGCCGCGTCCCGCGGTGGCCGCCGCTCGCACAACATCCGGCTCGCCCCCGGACTGCGCTTCCTCGGTGTCGACATCGGCGCCACCTCCGTCGATGTGGCCGTGACCAACGCGGAGCTGGAGGTCCTCGGCCACCTCAACCACCCGATGGACGTGCGGGAGGGGCCCGTCGCGGTCTTCGAGCAGGTGCTGTCGCTGGCGGCCAAGCTCCGGGCCTCCGGGCTCGCCGAAGGATTCGACGGCGCCGGCATCGGCGTACCGGGACCGGTCCGCTTTCCCGAGGGCGTACCGGTCGCACCGCCGATCATGCCGGGCTGGGACGGCTTCCCGGTCCGCGAGGCGCTCAGCCAGGAACTGGGCTGCCCCGTCATGGTCGACAACGATGTGAACCTGATGGCGCTGGGGGAGCAGCACGCGGGCGTCGCCCGTTCCGTGGGCGACTTCCTCTGCGTCAAGATCGGTACGGGTATCGGCTGCGGCATCGTGGTGGGCGGCGAGGTCTACCGCGGTACGACGGGCAGCGCCGGAGACATCGGCCACATCCAGGTGGAACCGGACGGCCGCGCCTGCGCCTGCGGCAACCGGGGCTGCCTCGAAGCACACTTCAGCGGCGCGGCCCTCGCCCGCGACGCCGAGGACGCCGCCCGCACCGGCCGGTCCGCG
>NZ_DATMVN010000883.1:0-9119 GCF_035563135.1 Streptomyces sp. | reverse complement strand
CTCGTGCGTGACGGGAACGACCGTGACCTGGTGCCCCGTTACCGTGAGGTCCTGCTGGACAAGGGGCTGCCCCGCACCCGGGGCGCGCGCAAGAAGGTGCTGGTCGTCGGCGCGGGGCCGGCCGGGCTGACCGCGGCACGGCTGCTCCACGAGGCGGGCCACAAGGTCACCGTGATCGAGGCCAACGGCAACCGTGTCGGCGGCCGCATCAAGACCTTCCGGGCCGGCGGGCACGAGAAGTCGGACCCGCCCTTCGCCGACCCGAAGCAGTACGCCGAGGCCGGTGCGATGCGGATCCCGGACAGCCATCCGCTGGTCACCGGTCTGATGGCGCACCTCGGGCTGAAGACCCGCCGCTTCCACCTGGTCGACGTGGACGGGGAGGGGCGGCCCGCCAACCGCACCTGGATCCACGTCAACGGCGTCCGGATGCGCCGTGCCGACTACGCGGCGAAGCCGCAGGCGGTCAACCGGTCCTTCGGCGTGCCCGCGGCCCACGAGAACACCCCCGCCTCCCAGATCGTGCGGAACGCCTTCGCCCCCGTGCGCGAGGAGATCGAGGGCAAGGAGGGGACGGCCCTGGTCGAGGGCTGGGCCCGGATCCTCCAGCGGTACGGGCACTGGTCGATGTACCGGTACCTGACCGAGGCGGCCAAGCTCGACGAGCGCACCATCGATCTCATCGGCACCGTCGAGAACATGACCTCGCGCCTACATCTCGCCTTCCTGCACAGCTTCATCGGGGCTTCGCTGATCAGCCCCGCCACCTCCTTCTTCGAGCTGCCCGACGGCACCGCGACCCTGGCCGACGCGATGTACGCGCAGGTGAAGGGCCTGGTGCGCCTGGACCGCCGGGCCACCCGGATCAGCCACAGCAAGGACGGGGTGCGCGTCGAGACGGTCTCGGAGGGCCGGAACGGCCCCGTCGTCCGGGAGGCCTTCACCGGCGACCGGGCGATCATCACGGTGCCCTTCTCCGGGCTGCGGCACATCCCGGTGACGCCCGCGCTGTCGTACGGCAAGCGGCGGGCGGTCACCGAGGTCCACTACGACGCGGCGACCAAGGTGCTGCTCGAATTCAGCCTGCGCTGGTGGGAGTTCGACGAGGCGGACTGGAAGCGTGAGCTGGAGGCCGTGCGCCCCGGCCTGTACGACGCCTACCGGCTGGGCAGGGCCCCGGCCGACGGTTCGCTGCTGGGCGCGCACCCCTCCGTGCCGCGCGGCCACATCCCGCCCAACCAGCGGGTGCACTACGCCGCCTGCCGGGCCACCGCCCGCAACCAGCCGGAGGCGGCCCACGTCATCGGCGGCGGCTCGGTGACGGACAACGCCAACCGGTTCATGTACCAGCCCTCGCACCCGGTCGAGGGCAGCAGGGGCGGGGTCCTGCTCGCCTCGTACAGCTGGGCGGACGACGCCCTGAAGTGGGACTCGCTGGACGACGACGAGCGCTACCCGCGCACCCTGGGCGGGGTGCAGGACGTGTACGGGCAGCGCATCGAGGTGTTCTACACGGGCGTGGGCCGCACCCAGTCCTGGATGCGCGACCCGTACGCGTACGGCGAGGCGTCGGTGCTGCTGCCGGGCCAGCACACCGAGCTGTTCCCCGACATCCGCACCCCGGAGGGGCCGCTGCACTTCGCCGGCTGCCACACGTCCATCAAGCCGGCCTGGATCGAGGGCGCCCTGGAGTCCGCCGTCCGGACCGCGCTGGAGGTCCACGGCGCCTGACGGGCGGCAGGCCGCCGGGCCGTCCGGTCCGGCGGCCTCACCCGTCCCTCCCCGTCCTCACCCGTCCTTGCGCAGGGTGTGCGGCCCGTGCGCGGGAGCCGGGACCGGGGCCGGTGCGGGCGGCGGCGTCAGCTCGCGGGCCAGCAGGGTCGCCCCGGCGACGGCGCCCGGCATCAGGAACACGGCGACGAAGGGCACGAGGAAGGCCAGCGTGAGCGGGACCCCGAAGCCCAGGACCATCATGCGGCGGCCGCGCAGCAGCGCGAGCCGGTCCTTCAGGACCATGCCGCGGCGCTGGAGGGCGACGGAGGTGAGTTCCTCGGAGAGGAAGTAGCCGGAGACGCAGAAGCCGAGGACGGGGATCACGGTCTGCCCGATGACGGGGACGAACCCGAGGGCGAACAGCACCACCCCGTACAGCGCGACGCGCAGCAGGATGCGGACGGAGTCGCGCGCGGAGATCCACAGCTCGCGCCAGAGCGGCAGGCCCGATTCGGGGACCTCGCCGCCCTCGCTGCGGTCGACCTCCTCGGAGAGCGACTCGTAGAACGGCTGGCCCACCAGCAGGGTCACCGCGGTGAAGGTGATGACCACGAGGAACAGCCCGAACGCGAAGACCAGGGCGACCAGGGTGTTGCGCAGGAGCCCCAGCCAGGGCGAGGACCAGTCGTCGGCGAACGGGGTGGCCCAGGCGACGAAGTCGTCGGCGCCGTAGCCCAGTCCGACCAGGGCGCCCGCGTAGACGACGAGGGTGACGAGCGCGGGCAGCAGGCCGAAGCCGAACCACCGGCCGTGCCCGAAGGCCCAGCGCTGGCCCTTGATCAAGTAACCGAAACCCGCCCCGAGATCGCTCATGGCGCCAGCGTACCCAGACCGGACGGCGTCCGAGGGGGCGGCGTCGCCCCCTCCTCCACCGGCCGGTCTTACGCGAACCATTGACACGTCCCCCGGCCCGTCATTACGGTCACGCCAGCATTTCGAACGAGCGACGAAATACCGAACACGTGGAGAGGCAACACTCGTGCGCATCACCGGAATCAGCACGCATGTCGTCGGCACGCCGTGGCGCAACCTCACCTACGTCCAGGTCCACACCGATGAGGGCCTGACCGGCGTGGGCGAGACGCGGATGCTGGGCCGCACGGACGCCCTGCTCGGCTACCTGCGGGAGGCGTCGGTCAACCACATCACCGGCTCGGACCCGTTCGCGATCGAGGACCTCGTCGGCCGGATGAAGTACGGCGACTACGGGCGCGCCGGGGAGATCGTGATGTCCGGCATCGCGGTCATCGAGATGGCCTGCTGGGACATCAAGGGCAAGGCGCTCGGCGTCCCCGTCTGGCAGCTGCTGGGCGGGAAGGTCACCGACCGGGTGAAGGCCTACGCCAACGGTTGGTACACCACTGAGCGCACTCCGGAGGCGTACCACAAGGCGGCGCAGGGAGTCGTCGAGCGCGGTTACCGGGCCCTGAAGATCGACCCCTTCGGCACGGGGCACTTCGAGCTGGGCCAGGAGGAGACGCGTTACGCCGTGTCCCTCATCGAGGCCGTGCGGGACGCCATCGGGCCCGACACCGAGCTGATGCTGGAGATGCACGGCCGGTTCAGCCCGTCGACGGCGGTGCGGATCGCCCGTGAGATGGCGCCGTTCAAGCCCGCGTGGCTGGAGGAGCCGGTGCCGCCGGAGAACCTCAAGGCGCTGAGCAAGGTCGCGGACAAGGTCGACCTCCCGATCGCGACCGGGGAACGCATCCACGACCGCATCGAGTTCCGCGAGCTCTTCGAGTCCCAGGCCGTCGACATCATCCAGCCGGACGTCGGCCACATCGGCGGCATCCTGGAGACCCGCAAGCTCGCGGCGACCGCGGAGACCCACTACACGCTGATCGCCCCGCACAACGTGGGCGGTTCGGTGCTGACGGCGGCCAGCCTCCAGGTCGCGGGCTGCACCCCCAACTTCAAGATCCTGGAACACTTCAACGACTTCGCGGACGCGGACATCAAGAAGGTCGTCAAGGGCGCTCCGACGGTCGACCCGGCCACCGGCTGCTTCGAGCTCTCCGACGCCCCCGGCCTCGGCGTGGAGCTGGACGTGGACGCGGCGGCGGAATTCCCGCAGCAGCAGGCACGGTTCGACCTGTGGGCGGACGGCTGGGAGAAGAGGCAGCCCAAGTGACTTCCGTCTCCCGCTCGCTGACCGTCGACCGGCCGGGCAGTCACCGGCTGGACGAGGGTCCGCTCCCGGAGCCGGGGCCCGGCGAGGTCAGGGTGCGGGTGGCCGCTGCCGGGATCTGCATGAGCGACCGCGAGGTGTACGACGGCCACCGGGACCCCGCCTACGTGCGCTACCCCGTGGTACCGGGTCACGAGTGGTCGGGGACCGTCGACGCGGTGGGCGAGGGCGTGGACCCCGCGCTGACCGGACGGCGCACGGTCGCCGAGGGCTTCCGGGCGTGCGGGCGCTGCGAGCGGTGCCGGTACGGGGAGACCTCCCTGTGCACGGCGGGTTACGACGAGACGGGCTTCACCCGGCCCGGAGCGTTTGCCGACCACCTGGTGGTCCCGGCGCGGCTGCTGCACCCGCTGGCCGACGACGCGGACCTGCGGGCCGCGGCCCTGCTGGAGCCGGCCGCGGTGATCGCGGCGGCGGTACGGGCGGGGGCGCCCGAGCCGGGTGAGCGGATCGCCGTGCTGGGGGCGGGCACGCTCGGCCTGCTCGCGGTGCAGCTGCTGGCGGCGGTGTCGCCCGCGGAGCTCACCGTGATCGACCCGAGGCATGAACGCGCCACCCTGGCCCTGGGCTTCGGGGCGGACGAGGCCCGTGCGCCCAAGGAGGCCGAGGAGGTGCGGGGCCGCTACGACCTGGTCGTGGAGACCGCCGGAGCGCCGTCCACCGCGGCCGACGCGTGCCTGCTGGCGCGTCGCGGCGGGCGGGTGGTCCTGACCGGGATGTTCACCCCCGGCGCGACGGGCATCGACCCGGTGCACCTGTCGCTGAGCCAGCTCACCGTGCGCAGCGTCTTTGGCGCGCCCTCGGCCGCCTGGTCCTACGCGGTGCGGGCGTTCACGGCCGGGCTGCTCGATCCGGCTCCGCTGATCACCCACGAGTTCCCGCTGGAAGGGTTCGCCGAAGCCGTGGCACTGGTGGGCTCCGGGGATCCGGAGACCGGAAAGGTGCTGCTGCGGCCATGACGGCCCCGCCCTGATCCGTGCGCCGGCACGGCGGCGTCCTGACCGCCCCGTGCCGGCGTGCTCACCGGCGTACCCCCAAAGACCCGAATGTCGTCCGAAATACCGAACATGAAGGACCACTCGTGAACGCCACCCCTGTCTCTTCCGCCGGTGCCCGCCGCCCCGGCGACGCCGTACTCACCGCGCTCGGCCTCGGCCCCGCGCCCCTGTCCCCGGCGGACGCCTCGCCGCACTCCTTTCCCGACGGCGGGAGCTGGCGCACCGAGGTGCCGTCCGTGGAAGGACCGGAGGCCCTCGGTGTCGTGCTCAAGGAGTCCGCGAGGCTCGACGTCCCGGTGCACCGCATCAGCCAGGGCAGCGGGATCTGGATGCTGACCGACGCGGAGATCACCGAGATGGTGGAGGGCTGCGCCGAACGGGACATCGAACTCTGCCTGTTCACAGGGCCGCGCGGCACCTGGGACACCGGCGCCTCGGTCCGCACGGACTCCGGCGGCGCGGGGCTGCGCTCCCGCGGCCACGACGCCCTGGCCGGCTGCGTCGAGGACGCCCTGCGCGCCACCGGGCTGGGCGTGAAGTGCCTGCTGGTGGCGGACGAGGGCGTGCTGTGGACCCTGCACAGGCTGCGTGAGCGGGGCGTCCTGCCCGCGGACACCACCTTCAAGGTGTCGGCGCTCATCGGCCCGGTGAACCCGGCCTCCTACGCCGTGTTCGAGCAGCTCGGCGCCGACTCGATCAATGTCCCGTCCGACCTGACGCTCGCCCAGTTCACCGAGATCCGCCGGGTCTCGCGGGCCCCGATGGACCTCTACATCGAGGCGCCGGACGATCTCGGCGGTTATGTGCGGATGTACGAGGCCGCCGAGCTGATCCGGCGCGGCGCGCCGCTCTACCTGAAGTTCGGCCTGTCCAAGTCCCCCGGGATCTATCCGTACGGCCAGCACCTGCGGGAGCTGGCGCTGGCCACGGCGAAGGAGCGGGTGCGGCGCGGACGGCTCGCGCTGGACCTGCTCGCGCGGCACGGGGCGGACGGAGGCATGTCCCCGCTCGGCAGCCGGCTGCCGGGCCCGCTCAACCGGTTCGGGATCTCCTCATAACGTTCCGGAAACTTCGCTCCACAAAAGAAGACACAGCCGCGCACAATCCCACACACCTGTTCTCGGCCGCCCGCCCGCAGCTTTCGGGGTGTGCCGGCGCCACCGGAACGAGTCCGCCCCACATCAAGGATGATGACTATGCGCAACCGCAGAGCCGCACTCGCCGCCATGGCCTCCGCCGCCTCACTCGCCCTCACCCTGTCCGCCTGCGGTCAGAGCGGTGAGGGCGGCAGCGAGGAGGACAAGGGGGGCGCCGACGGCGCCACCATCGGCATCGCGATGCCGACGAAGTCCTCCGAGCGCTGGATCTCCGACGGCGCGAACGTCGTGAAGGAACTGAAGGCCAAGGGCTACGAGACCAAGCTCGCCTACGGCGAGGACGACCCGGACCAGCAGGTCTCGCAGATCGAGAACATGATCACGCAGGGTGTGGACGCCCTGATCGTCGCCGCGATCGACAACAAGTCCCTCAACAACGTGCTGCAGCAGGCCAAGGACGCCGACATCCCGGTGATCTCCTACGACCGGCTGATCCTCGGCACGGAGAACGTCGACTACTACGCCTCGTTCGACAACGAGAAGGTCGGCGAACTGCAGGGCACGTACATCGTGGACAAGCTCGGCCTGGGGGGCGGCAAGAAGGGCCCCTTCAGCATCGAGCTGTTCGCCGGTTCCAACGACGACAACAACACCAAGTACTTCTTCCAGGGCGCGATGAACGTCCTCAAGCCGTACGTGGACAAGGGCGAGCTGGTCGTCAGGTCCAAGCAGACCGCCCTCAACCAGGTCACCACCCTGCGCTGGGACGGCGGCACCGCGCAGAAGCGCATGGACGACCTGCTGACGTCCACCTACCGCAGCACCCGGGTCGACGCCGTGCTCTCGCCGTACGACGGCATCTCCATCGGCATCCTCTCCGCCCTGAAGTCGGACGGCTACGGCACCGCGGCCAAGCCGATGCCGGTCGTCACGGGCCAGGACGCGGAGCTCGCGTCCGTGAAGTCGATCATCGCGGGCGAGCAGACCCAGACCGTCTACAAGGACCTGCGCAAGCTCGCCAAGGTGGCCTCGAACATGGTCGACGCGGCCCTGAACGACAAGAAGCCCGAGACCAACGACACCAAGTCGTACGACAACGGTGTCAAGGTCGTCCCCGCCTACCTGCTGCAGCCGGTCAGCGTCGACAAGGCCAACTACGAGGAAGCCCTCGTCGCCGACGGCTACTACACCGAGAACGACCTCAAGTAACCGGGCCCCCTCAAGGATTGGAAGGCAAGACCATGGCGGGACCCGTCCTGGAAATGCGCTCGATCGTCAAGACCTTTCCCGGTGTCAAAGCGCTGTCGGACGTCACACTGGCCGTCCGCCGGGGCGAGGTCCACGCCATCTGCGGAGAGAACGGCGCCGGCAAGTCGACCCTGATGAAGGTGCTCTCAGGCGTCCATCCGCACGGCAGCTACGAAGGGGACATCCTCTTCGAGGGCGAGACCTGCCGGTTCAAGGACATCCGGGCGAGCGAACAGCACGGCATCGTGATCATCCACCAGGAGCTGGCGCTGGTGCCGTACCTCTCCATCGCGGAGAACATCTTCCTCGGCAACGAGCACGCCAAGCGCGGACTGATCAACTGGAACGACACCCTCAGGCACGCCGGCGAACTGCTGCGCCGGGTCGGCCTCGACGAGCACCCGGAGACCCGCGTCGCCGACATCGGTGTGGGCAAGCAGCAGCTGGTGGAGATCGCCAAGGCGCTGTCGAAGAAGGTGAAGCTGCTCATCCTCGACGAGCCGACGGCGGCGCTCAACGACGAGGACAGCGGCAAACTCCTCGACCTGATCCTCTCGTTGAAGGAACAGGGCATGACCTCGATCATCATCTCGCACAAGCTGAACGAGATCCGCCGGGTCGCCGACTCGGTCACGATCATCCGCGACGGGCGCTCCATCGAGACGCTCGACGTGAAGGCGGCGGGGACGACCGAGGACCGGATCATCAGCGGAATGGTCGGCCGCGACCTGGAGAACCGCTTCCCGGAGCGGACCCCGCACCACCCGGAGGAGGGGACCGCGCCCGCCCTGGAGATCCGCAACTGGACCGTGCACCACCCCATCGACCAGCAGCGCAAGGTCGTCGACGACGTCTCGGTCGAGGTGCGGCGGGGTGAGATCGTCGGTATCGCCGGGCTCATGGGCGCCGGCCGCACCGAGCTGGCGATGAGCGTCTTCGGCCGCTCCTACGGCCGCTACGCGGGCGGCACCGTCCTCAGGGACGGCACCGAGATCCGTACGAAGACCGTCCCCGAGGCGATCAGGCACGGCATCGCGTACGCCACCGAGGACCGCAAGTACTACGGCCTCAACCTCATCGACACCATCAACCGGAACATCTCGCTGACCGCGCTGGGCAAGGTCGCCAAGCGGGGCGTGGTCGACGAGCACGGGGAACGGCAGGTCGCCGAGGACTTCCGCACGTCCATGAACATCAAGGCGCCGACCGTCTTCGAGCCGGTGGGCAAGCTGTCCGGCGGCAACCAGCAGAAGGTCGTCCTCAGCAAGTGGATCTTCGCGGGTCCCGAGGTGCTGATCCTGGACGAGCCCACGCGCGGCATCGACGTGGGCGCCAAGTACGAGATCTACACGGTCATCGACCGGCTGGCCGCCGAGGGCAAGGCGGTCGTCTTCATCTCCTCCGAACTGCCGGAGCTGCTCGGCATGTGCGACCGCATCTACACGATGGCCGCGGGGCGGCTGACGGGTGAGTTCTCGCGGGCCGAGGCCTCGCAGGAAGCGCTGATGCGTCAGATGACGAAGGACAAAGAGGTAACCCGATGAGCACGGACGTGACCGCCAAGAACCCGGCCCCGGCGCCGCCCGGCAAGGGCGGTTCGGCCCCCGGCGGCGGCCTGTTGCAGCTGATGCTCGACGGCATGCGCCGCAACATGCGGCAGTACGGCATGCTGATCGCCCTCGGCCTGATCGTGGCGCTGTTCGCGGTGTGGACCGACGGCGACCTGCTGCTGCCCCGCAACGTCTCCAACCTGGTGCTGCAGAACAGCTACATCCTGATCCTCGCGATCGGCATGATGCTCGTCATCATCGC
>NZ_DATMVN010000882.1:0-3113 GCF_035563135.1 Streptomyces sp. | reverse complement strand
CCCGCACCACCGGTGACGAGCATCCGCATCGTCTGCTGACTCCTCAGTCGTGTTCTCCACCGGCGCGGCGCGCCGACCGGCTTACCCCTGTTCGGCAAGACATCGCGGAACCTGACGCTAGTCGTCAGTGGGGGGCAGCGTGTGCAGCCTCCCCCGGCGGAGTGAGGACGGTGGCGATGCAGCTGCCGATCACAGCCCCGGCGGAGTCATCGACAAGGTCAACATCGCTGGAGCCGCCCACGCAGCGCTGCTCCCGTTCATCGGCCGGCGATCGGAGCATGACGCAGTGCCACCACAGCCAAGGGTCTTCGGCACATTGTGCCTGCGTCGATCCATGGACGGCCTCGGTTTGACCCGTATGAATAGCTCATGTTGTGGTTGTTCGTCCGCGGCCGTCTGGCTAGTTCTTGCGTTCCTCATGGCCGTGGTCGCCGGTCGTGGGATCGATCTCGCCGATCGCGGCACAACTCCAGCAGGTCGGACAGATGACATCGGTGCATACCTCCAGCGGCAGTCCCCGGACACCGACGCACGAACGGCGGCCTGACCGCAGCCTCCCTGGCCAGAGCGTGTACGGGCCGTTGATCCTGCGCGGCCGGTGACAGTGCAAGCCGGCCGACCTCGCAGCTGACCGATGCCGAGGGCGCTGACCGGGCCGCCGCCGATCTACGATCCGCATGCCGGCGCGGTGAGTGCAGTCAGCGCACGTGCGCGCCACGAGCCTGCCGAGGGCCGCCGGATCCAGCTCGCGGTACTGCTTCCTCCCGGTGACTACCAGGACAGCGTCGGCGCCGACTGCCACTTCCAGAGGGGGTGAGGAGTGAGGGGTGTCGGCGTAGTCGAGTTCGCGGCCAGGACCGGGCGGCAGCTGTGGATCGCTGCAGGCTCGGTGACCCGAACGATGGCGCCCCGCAGTTGCAGCTGGGCGGTGGGCACTCCGACGACGCCAGCCCACTATCCGACCCAGGTGCGCCACCGGCGGCCCGACTAGCCGAAAGCATCCGCGCCCACCACGGAAACCTGTGGGCGGCTCGGCCGCCAGGTTCGTAAGTGACTCGAGGGCTCCGCACGAACACCTCGTCTACCGCCGCGCCACGTCCGCACCGCTGCCGCGACTCCGGCGCCCGTAGCCTCTAATCCGTCAGAGACGGGGACGGGGCGGCATGGGCAGGCACAAGGCACACGACGAGACGAGGTCCGTCGACGACGATCGGGACGCTCCACGCCTCGAGCGGCGAGGGCGCCGGGGCTTGCGTCGCGTGGTCACCGCACTCGCCGTCCTCGTGGTCCTGCTGGCCGTGCTGGTCGGCGGCGGGGTCTGGTACCTCACCGATCGCTATGCCGGGAACATCGACCGGGTCAGCGACGTGTTCGCCGACCTGGACGAGGACGCGCGCCCGGCCCCGGCCACGCCCGCCGGAGAGGCTGCCGCTGCGCCGGTGACCTTCCTGCTCGTGGGCACCGACAGCCGGGGCACCGCGGACGAGGGCATTGCCGCGGGCGGCCGCTCGGACGCAATCATGATCGCCCGCTTCTCCGGGAGCCGGGAGCATGCGCAGCTGGTTTCCATCCCCCGAGACTCCTGGGTGGACATCCCCGGCCACGGAACGAACAAGATCAACGCCGCCTACGCCTTCGGCGGCCCGAGCCTGCTGATCCAGACCGTGGAGCAGGTGACCGGCATCCGCATCGACCACTACGTGGCCATCGACTTCGAGGGCATCGTCCAAGTCACCGACGACCTGGGCGGGGTCGACGTCGTCCTCGCGGAGACCACCAGCAACGGGCCATACACCTTCCCCGCCGGGATGAACCACCTCGACGGCGACCGGGCTCGCTGGTACCTCGGGCAGCGTTACGGCCTCGCCGGTGGCGATTTCGACCGTGTTCGTCGCCAGCAGCAGTTCCTCGAGGCGATGTTCTCCAAGCTGTTCAGCTCGGGAACGCTCACCGACCCCGGCCGGCTGGACGCCGCACTGCGCGCCGTCACCAGCGCCGTCGCAGTCGACGACACGCTGGGCGACACCGACCTGCTGTCGCTGGTCTACTCCCTGCGCGACCTCCGCCCAGAGAACGTCGACTCGTTCACCGCACCGGTGCTCGGCACCGGCATGGAGGGTCCGGCCAGCGTCGTCTACCTGGACGAGGTCACCGGCGGACGAATGTGGGCCTACCTCCGCAGCGACTCGTTGTCGCAGAACGCCGACGAGTTCGGCGCCCAGTCGCTGCCCGACGTCCCCCGCTGACCGCGGTCACCTGCGGCCGCGTGCTCACCCAACGGTTCAGGACAGTGCCCCGTCTTCCGCTTCACCCCAGTGAGTTAGGGGTCTCTGCAGACTCGCTCCACAGTGGCCCGATAGCCCTAGCGTCGCGCCGTGCGCATCCTCTTCGTCTGAACCGGCAACATGTGCCGCTCCCCGATCGCCGAACGCCTTGCTGTCGCCTGGGCAGCCGGAGCCCTCGCCGGCAACCCCGAGGCAGCCGAGATCGAGATTCTCAGTGCAGGGCTGGAGGCTGTCGGGGGCCGGGACATTGACCCGGCGACCGCAGCAGCGGTCACCGCCCTCGGCGGCGAGCCGACCGGCTTCCGGTCTCACGTGCTGACTCCGCAGCTCGCCATAGGCGCGGACCTGGTGCTCGCGATGACTCAGGATCACCGCCGCTCCGTGCTCGAACTGAACCCTCGCGGGCTGCGGCGGACTTTCACGCTGCTCGAAGCGGCGCAACTGATGGGCCGGGCGCAGTTGGACGAGATTCAGCTCGCACCGGTGCGCACGCGGGCCGTCGACCTCGGGAGGCGCCTGCACGCCGCGCGGGCCGGGCGCGGCATCCGGGGCTCGCATGACATCGCCGACCCGATCGGGCGACGTCGGGACCTCCACGTGCGGACGGCCCAGACGATCGCCGGGGCGCTGCGTCCCCTCGCCGACGTCCTGTTCAGCAGCGTTCGTACCCAGCTCCCCGCCCTGACGCCTGCCTGATGCTCAGGAGCCGGCCCTGACCTCCAGTGCGGCGATGCCCGCGAGTACGGGGATCAGCGCCTCGGCGATCGCGTCGCCGACCTCTTGGTGGGTCTCGACCGGACGACCGATCGGGTCGCGGATGTCGTCGCC
>NZ_DATMVN010000881.1:0-27933 GCF_035563135.1 Streptomyces sp. | reverse complement strand
TGTCCGGCGACCGCCTGGCCCGGGTGAGTGCCGCACTGGCCGGGTGAATGGCCGGGGCGTGATCCACCCTGAGAAAATCTCGTTGTGACTGGAGTGATCACGGCAACGGAACCGTCCTGGACAGCACCATTCACCGGGCTGAGCCCGCGGCAGTTCGGGAAGCTGGTGACGGTTCTGCGGCGCACGGGTGCGGAAGCGGTTCGCAGAGGCCGGCCGTGGAGCCTGGCGCTGGAAGACCGGGCGCTGCTGGTGGCGGCCTACTGACGCACGAACCTGACCATGCGGCGGCTGGCTCCGCTGTTCGGGGTCTCGAAGTCGACGGCGGACCGGATCATCGACCACCTTGGGCCGATGCTCGCGCTTCAGCCCCGCAAACGGTTCGCCAAGGACGCCGTGCTCATCGTGGACGGCACGCTCGTGCCCACCCGCGATCACGCTATCGCCGAGCGGAACACCTGCACCTGGACGCCTGCCTTGGCCAAGGCAGGCGTCATCCGGCCACGTGCCGAGGGGGCGAAAGCCTGGCAGCGGGCGGCGGCCCCGAAGGACGGCTTCCATGTGCTTCGGCACACCTACGCCTCGATCATGTTGGAAGCCGGAGAGTCCGTCGTGACCTTGGCGCGGTGGCTCGGACACTCCTCGCCCGCGATCACTCTCGGTTACTATGCTCACTTCATGCCGGAGGCCGGCAGCAAGGGGCGCGGCACCATCGACGGTCTGCTTGGGGAGCGCGGGGGATCAGCTTGCTAGCCGAAACTCCCCAGATTCTCCCCAGCGCCGTCGACTGGCGATTCCCGCCTCTACGCCCAGAAGGGGCCCTCCGTTGAATGCAAGGCTGAAGAGATAGGTGGCCTGGGAAAGTGCTAAAAGAGGTTGTCGCGACCCGCTATGTCACGCCCCTGCGTGAAGGTGGCTCGCTCCCCGGGATCGTCGAGGCCGACGACCTGGGCACCTACGTCATGAAGTTCACCGGAGCGGGGCAGGGCCGTAAGACCCTGGTCGCGGAGGTCGTCTGCGGCGAGCTCGGCCGGAGGCTGGGGCTGCGGGTGCCGGAGCTGGTGACCATCCAGCTCGACCCCGTCATCGGTCTCGCCGAGCCTGACCAGGAGGTGCAGGAGCTCCTCAAGGCCAGTGCCGGGCTGAACCTCGGGATGGACTACCTGCCCGGCTCGCTCGGATTCGACCCGCTCGCCTATGAGGTCGGCGCGGCAGAGGCCGGGGAAGTCGTCTGGTTCGACGCGCTGATCAACAATGTGGACCGTTCGTGGCGGAACCCCAACATGCTCGTCTGGCACGGTGAGCCCTGGCTGATCGACCATGGGGCCACCATGATCTGGCACCACAACTGGCCGGGCGCGCAGGCATCCGCAGCGAAGCCGTACAACGCCTCCGACCACGTCCTCGCGCCGTTCGGGCCGGACATCGCCGCCGCGGCCGCCGAGCTCGCCCCGCTCGTCACGGAAGAGCTGCTCACCGAGGTCGCGGCACAGGTGCCGGACGAGTGGCTGGCCGGCGAACCGGGCTTCGAGAGCACCGATCAGCTGCGCCGGGCCTATGTGGAGCCGTTGCTGGCCCGTGCCGGAAGCATCCACGAGCGCATCGTCCTGGAGGCGCCCACGCGGGCGCGCCCCTCCCAGGCCCCCGGATGGCTCACCGAGCATCTGACCTCCTGGCCGCACCCCACCAAGAAGGACCGTGACGCGCAGGCGGGCGCCGGGGCGAACAGCAAGGACGGTGGCCGATGAGCCGGCGCGATGTCTTCGAGTACGCGGTCCTGCGCGTCGTTCCGCGCATCGAGCGCGGTGAGTGCTTCAACGCGGGTGTGCTGGTCTACTGCCGGGCCAAGTCGTTCGTCGCCGCCCGGACGCACCTGGACGAGCGCAAGCTGGAGGTGCTGGACCCGCAGGCCGACGTCACCGGTGTACGGGCCGCCCTGCGGGCGGTCGAAGGGATCTGCGGCGGCGGTGAGGCCGCGGGCCAGGCGGCCGGTGACGATGCGGGGCGGCGCTTCCGCTGGCTGATCGCGCCACGATCCACGGTCGTCCAGGCCGGCGCCGTGCACAGCGGACTGACCACGGATCCGGCCGCCGAGGTCGAGCGGTTGCTCGACCTGCTGGTCCGCTGACCCGGGCGTCGGCGCCCCGCCCCGGGACGTGCGGGGCGGGGCGCCGACCGGTGTGACATGCGCCCGTGCCCCCGTGGGCCGTTGACACCGGGTGCCAGGGCTTCTAGCGTCTCGTCTGCTGAAGGTACTAAGCGGTTGCTCAGTTATCGGGAACTTCCTGACGTCCGCTGAGCCGCGATCCAAGGGCGAGGAGAACCAAGCATGTCCACCACCGAGCAGCGCGTCGCCATCGTGACGGGAGCGGCACGGGGCATCGGCGCCGCCACCGCCGTACGTCTGGCGGCCGAGGGCCGCGCCGTCGCCGTACTCGACCTCGACGAGGCGGCGTGCAAGGACACGGTCGAGAAGATCACCACCGCCGGGGGCAGGGCCCTCGCCGTCGGCTGCGATGTGTCGGACAGCGCGCAGGTGGAAGCCGCCGTCGCACGCGTGGCCGCCGAGCTCGGCGCCCCGACGATCCTCGTCAACAACGCGGGTGTGCTCCGCGACAACCTGCTCTTCAAGATGAGCGAGTCCGACTGGGACCTCGTGATGAACGTCCACCTCAAGGGCGCGTTCCTGATGGCCAAGGCCGTCCAGTCGCACATGGTCGAGGCCAAGTTCGGCCGCATCGTCTCCCTCTCGTCCTCCTCGGCGCTGGGCAACCGGGGCCAGGCCAACTACTCGGCCGTCAAGGCCGGCCTCCAGGGCTTCACCAAGACGCTGGCCAAGGAGCTCGGCAAGTTCGGTGTGACCGCCAACGCCGTCGCCCCCGGCTTCATCGTCACCGAGATGACCGCCCAGACGGCGGCGCGGGTCGGTATGGGCTTCGAGGAGTTCCAGGCCGCCGCCGCGACGCAGATCCCGGTGCAGCGCGTGGGCCGCCCCGAGGACATCGCCAACGCCATCGCCTTCTTCACCGGCGAGGACGCGGGCTTCGTGTCCGGGCAGGTCATGTACGTCGCCGGCGGACCGCTCAACTGACCCCGGAAGGGCAACGGACAACATGACTGTGCAGGACAGTGGCAAGGTCGCGCTCATCACGGGCGCGAGCCGGGGCATCGGCTACGGCATCGCCGAGGCGTTCGTCGCCCGTGGCGACCGGGTCGTCATCACGGGCCGGGGCGAGGACGCCCTGAAGGAGGCCGTCGAGAAGCTCGGCGCCGACCGGGCGGTCGGCATCGCGGGCAAGGCGCACGACGAGGCGCACCAGGCCGCGGCGGTCGAGCGCGCCATGGAGGCGTTCGGCCGGGTCGACTACCTGGTCAACAACGCCGGCACGAACCCCGTCTTCGGGCCGATGGCCGAGCTCGATCTCAACGTCGCCCGGAAGGTCTACGAGACCAATGTGATCTCGGCGCTCGGGTTCGCCCAGCAGACCTGGAAGGCGTGGCAGAGGGAGAACGGCGGGGCGATCGTCAACATCGCCTCGGTCGCGGGCGTGTCCGCGTCACCGTTCATCGGTGCCTACGGCATGAGCAAGGCCGCGATGGTCAACCTGACCCTCCAGCTGGCACACGAGTTCGCGCCGGTCGTGCGGGTCAACGCGATCGCCCCGGCCGTGGTGAAGACCAAGTTCGCGGAGGCACTGTACGAGGGCCGTGAAGCGGAGGCGGCGGCCGCCTACCCGCTGGGCCGGCTCGGTGTCCCGCAGGACATCGGCGGTGCGGCGGCGTTCCTCACGTCGGAACAGTCCGACTGGGTCACGGGGCAGACGCTCGTGGTCGACGGCGGGATTTTCCTGAACGCGGGCGTGGCCTGAGGGAGAGCTGCGCCAGTTTGGTCCTGATTGACTCAAGTGCCTCGCCGGGCCAGCGAGTTGTTCCGGCGGGGCACTGCGGTATGGTCTGCCGACCCCAGGGCCGATCGAGGAGCGTGCACGTGTTCTACCGGGCCAGTCTGCAGGCTGCGGCATCTCTTGCTTCCCTTTCTCTGCTGGCCGGCTGCGGTCTGCTGTCCGACAGCAGTTCGGAGGTGGACCAGCGGATAGCGGTCGGAACGACGAGCTCGCCCTCGACCCTTGATCCGGCAGCAGCGTGGGACGGCTCCTGGGAGCTGATGAGGAACGTCTTCCAGACCTTGGTGAGCTTCCCGGCCGGCAGCACCAGCCCCGAGCCCGACGCGGCGAAGGAATGCAAGTTCACCGACACCACGAACATGGCGTACAGGTGCACGCTGCGTCCGGGCCTGAAATTCTCCAACGGCGAGAAGGTCGACGCCGAGGCCGTGAAGCACTCCATGGACCGGATCATGAAGATCAGGGTCAAGGGCGGCCCGGCCGGCCTCCTCGGCTCGCTCGACCGGGTGGAGACCGAGGGGGACGACATCGTCGTCTTCCACCTGGGCAAGGCGGACGCGACCTTCCCGTTCATCCTGGCCACGCCCGCGATGTCGCTCGTCGCCCCCGGTGACTACCCGGCGGACAGCATCCGCGACGACGGCAAGGTCACCGGCTCGGGACCGTACGTCCTGGATTCGTACGAGCCCGGCAAGCAGGCCGAGCTGACCAGGAATCCCGGCTACAAGGGCTTCGCCGACCGGAAGAACGACGCGGTCACGATCCGTTACTTCGAGGACTCCGCCCCCATGGTGGAGGCGTTGAAGGCCAAGGAGATCGACGCCACCTATCGCGGTTTGACCGCCGAGGAGGTCATCGGCATCGAGGACGGCAAGAAGGACAACGGCGGTCTGCAGATCGTCGAGTCGGTCGGCGCCGACATCCGCTTCCTCGTCTTCAACCCCGAGGACCCGGCCGCGGGGGAGCTCGCCGTCCGGCGGGCCGTCGCTCAGGTGGTGGACCGTGACGCCCTCGTCGCCAAGGCCTACCGGGGTACCGCCGAACCGCTGTACTCCATGGTCCCCAAGGGCATCGCCGGACACACCACCAGCTTCTTCGACTCCTTCGGCAACCCGGACGTGGCCAAGGCCAGGAAGACCCTTTCCGAGGCGGGAATCACCGAACCGGTCGAGATGACCTTCTGGTACACCACGGACCGTTACGGTTCCTCCACCGCTTCCGAGTTCGCCGAGCTGAAGCGCCAGCTGGAGGCGTCAGGCCTGTTCCGGATCACGCTGAAGAGCGCGCCGTGGAAAACCTTCCAGGAAGGCTTCAACAAGGGCGACTACCCGGTCTTCGGCCGCGGCTGGTTCCCCGACTTCCCCGACCCGGACAACTTCATCGCTCCCTTCGTGGGCCAGGACAGCGTCACCGGCACCCCGTACCCCGCCGACGAGATCACCCGGGAACTGCTGCCGTCCTCCCGCAAGGAGAGCGACCGCGGTGCCGTCTCCGAGCAGTTCAAGCGGGCCCAGGAGATCCTCGTCAAGGATGTGCGGCTGCTGCCCCTGTGGCAGGGCAAGCTCTATGTCGCGGCGGGTGAGGACATCGGCGGCGGCGAGCGCGCGCTCGACCCGCAGACGGTCATGCAGATGTGGGAGCTGTACCGCAAGACCAGCTGGTGAGGAGGACCGCGGCAGGACCGCCGAAGGCGCTCACGCGCATCGATGTCAGTGGCCCCCGGTAGGTTTTGCGGGCAAGAACCGATTGCTTACCGGAGGGTGTGGACGTGACCGACACCGACCTGCTGCCCGAGTCCTGGCGCGGCGTCCTCGGCGAAGAGCTGGAGAAGCCCTACTTCGAGCAGCTCATGGATTTCGTCGAGGAGGAGCGGGCCAGGGGGCCGGTGTACCCGCCGCGGGAGCAGGTCTTCGCCGCTCTGGAGGCAACGCCGTACGACCGGGTGAAGGTGCTCATCCTGGGCCAGGACCCCTATCACGGCGAGGGCCAGGGGCACGGGCTGTGCTTCTCGGTCAGGCCGGGCGTCAGAACACCCCCCTCGCTGCGCAACATCTACAAGGAGATGAACGACGAGCTCGGCCTGCCGATCCCGGACAACGGGTATCTGATGCCGTGGGCCGAGCAGGGCGTCCTGCTGCTCAACGCGGTGCTCACGGTCCGCGGCGGCGAGGCGAATTCGCACAAGGCCAAGGGCTGGGAGAAGTTCACCGACGCGGTGATCCGCGCGGTGGCCGAGCGCCCCGACCCGGCCGTCTTCGTCCTCTGGGGAAACTACGCCCAGAAGAAGATTCCGCTGATCGACCAGGACCGTCATGTGGTGGTCAAGGGCGCGCACCCCTCGCCGCTCTCCGCCAAGAAGTGGTTCGGATCCCGCCCCTTCACGCAGATCGACGAGGCTGTCGCCGCACAGGGGCACGAGCCGATCGACTGGCGGATCCCGGACCTGGGTCTTCGGACGACCCGGCCGGCCGCCGGGGGACGCGCCTGAGCGGGATTGCTCCTTGCTGCGGCTAGCGTCGGGGCGACCGGAACAGGCCGGGCGGTGATCAGGGAGATCTCTGTAGTGGAGCAGCGGGAAACGCCGGGGGACGTCGTCATGACCAGGATCGGCCAGGCGGTCATGCTGCTTCACGCGGGGGACAGGGAAGAGGCCCGCAACCGCTTCGGGATCATCTGGTCGGAGATCGGTGAGCGCGGCGAGGCACTGCACCGCTGCACCCTCGCCCACTACATGGCCGACACCCAGGACGATCCCGGGGACGAGCTCGCCTGGGACCTCCGGGCGTTGACGGCGGCGGAAGGCCTGTCCGGGGCAGCGGTCGAAGGCCTGTCCGCGGCAGCGGTCACGGCCCCGGACGACGAGTACCGGGACGCGGCCGCCGTACGGGCGCTCGTTCCCTCGCTGCATCTCAGTCTGGCGGCGGACTATCTGAAGCTGCAGCGCTTCGAGGCCGCCCGGATCCACCTGGACCGGGCGTGGGACGCCGTCGGGGTGCTGGAGGACGACGGATACGGCGGAGGGGTCCGTGCCGCTCTCGGGCGCATGGAGCAGCGCCTGCGGGGGAGTGCGCCCGGGGAATGACGCGGCCGGCTGCGCGCCGCCCGCGTCCGTTCCGTGGACCGGCGGTACGTCCTCACCGGCCGGCACCTCGCGGAACCCTCCGCGTTCGTTCTCGGCGAGTGCCGCACGGGGCCGGGCAGGGTGAATTCCGACAGGGAACGGACACCTCCCGCAGCTGCGCGTCGGTGAGCCCGCGCACTTCAGGGCGAGGGCCGTGCGGTGGCAGCCGAGCCGCCTTCGAGTGTCCTCCGCTCGGGCGCGCCGGCAGGGGGCGCGGAACGTTCGTCCGGCGTCATGCCGGCCGTCCTCGCGCAGCCATGGCCAGCCGTGCCCTCGCTCAACCGGCCCCGGGGCCGAGCATCCCCTGCAGCAACTCGGTGCAGCCCGTGCGCAGTTCGTCCTCGGTCGGCACGGCCCGGTGGTAGGACCCCACTGCGCACGCGAACATCATTCCCTCGGCCCAGGCCACCACCGAGAGGGCGTGACGCTGCGGGTCGGCCGATCCCGCGGCGGTCATCAGGGCCACCAGGGGGTCGCGGAACCTCCCGCCCGCGTCGTCGTAGAACGCCCGGAGACCGGGGCGGCGGGTGGCTTCCAGGGCCAGTTCGTAGCGGCAGACCAGGAGTTCGGTGCTGCCGGTCAGATACCGGTGCAGCGCGTGGGCCAGCCCTGCGGCGATCCGGGCCGGATCACTGCTCGTGAGCAGATCCCCGGGAGCGAGTACCCGCGCCTCCAGCTCCGCGAGGCGGCGCACGGCGGCTTCCAGCAGAGCCTGCCGGGTGCGGGCGTGGTTGGACGTCGAGCCCTGGGGGAGCCCGGCCCGCTCGTCCACCGCCCGGTGGGTGAGGCCTCTCGTCCCGCGCTCGGCGAGAAGGGCGAGTGCGGCGTCGGCGATCAGGTCGGCGCGGGAGGACCCGGCCGGCCGGGGGGTGCCGGGAGCGGTCGTACGGGCCGGCGTGGAGCGTGCGGTCATGGAGCCAGCCTACCGCTTGCCACTACAGCTGTAGTAGCGTGTGCACTGCCCACTACAGCTGTAGTTCCGAGGGGGAGACCAGTCATGACGACGTCCCGAGCGGTGGTCATCGGCAGCGGAATCGGCGGCCTCACCACAGCAGCAGCGCTGCACCGCAGCGGCTGGCAGGTCACCGTGCTCGAACGTGCCGCCTCGCTGGAGCCCGTCGGCGCGGGCATCAGCCTCGCCCCCAACTCCCAGCGGGCCCTCGATGTCATCGGACTCGGCGACGAGGTCAGGTCCCTCGCGGCCTGGCAGGGCGACGGCGGCATGCGTACGCCGTCAGGGCGCTGGCTCGCCCGCACGGACAGCGCCGCCGCCGCCGACCGGTTCGGCGGGCCGCTCGTCCTGCTGCGCCGCTCCGTCCTCATCGGCCTTCTCCGCGCACGACTCCCCGCGGACGCCGTGCACACCGGCACACCGGCGCGGCTCGTCGATCCGGGCAGCGCGGGCGGCGGCCCGGCCCTCGTCAGGACGGCCTCCGGGGACATCGAGGCCGATCTGGTGATCGGCGCCGACGGCATCGGCTCGGCCGTACGCACCACGCTGTTCCCACGCCACCCGGGCCCCTCGTACAGCGGATTCACCACCTGGCGCCTCCTCGCCCCCGGGGCCGGCCACAGCTTCAGCTCGCACGAGACCTGGGGCAGGGGTTCGCTGTGGGGCAGCCACCCGCTGAAGGACGGCGGGATCTACGCCTACGCAGCGGCAGCCGTCCCGGCCGGGACCCGGGCCGCCGACGACGAGAAGGCGGAGCTGATGCGCGGATTCGGCGACTGGCACGACCCGATCCCCGCGATCATCGCCGCCGTCGAGCCGGACCAGGTCCTGCGCCACGACGTCTGGCACCTGGCCGATCCGCTGCCGTCCTTCCACCGGGGGCGCACCGTGCTCGTCGGTGACTCCGCGCACGCGATGGTGCCCTTCCTGGGCCAGGGCGGGAACCAGGCCATCGAGGACGCCGTCGTGCTCGCGCACCACGTCGCACCGGACGAAGACCTGGGAGCGGGCCTGGCCGCCTACAGTGCGGCGAGGCTCCCCCGGACGACCGCCATGGTCCGCAAGGCGGCACAGGTCTCCCGGATGACGGGGCTGTCCGGCGCACCGGCCGTCGCCCTGCGGAACGCGCTGATGTCCGCGGTCTCCCGTCTCGGCCCGGGTCTCGTCCTGCGGACGTTCGACGGCATCTGCGACTGGGAACCGCCACAGCGCACGTATGCTGCCCGGACCAGGGGAGGACGGACGTCACGACCGTGACGAGGCCCTGGTCGAGGCGACAGGGAGAGCGACGTGAAGGTCGGCTGCATCGGGCTCGGCGACATCGCACAGAAGGCGTATCTGCCGGTGCTGGCAACCCTGCCCGGCGTCGAACTGCATCTGCAGACCCGCACCCCCGCCACGCTGAAGGCCGTCGCCGGGGCCCACCGGATCCCCGTGACGCAGTGCCATGAGGATCTCGGCTCCCTCCTGGCCCAAGGGCTGGACGCCGCCTTCGTGCACGCACCGACCGCCGTGCACGCCGAGATCGTCGGGCAGCTGATCGAGGCGGGCGTCCCCACCTACGTCGACAAGCCCCTCTCCTACGAACTCGCCGAGTCCGAGCGGCTGGTGTCCCTCGCCGAGGACCGCGGCGTCACTCTCGCGGTCGGCTTCAACCGACGGCTCGCCCCGTCGTACGCGCAGTGCGCCGAACACCCTCGTGAGCTGATCCTCATGCAGAAGAACCGGGTGGGCCTGCCCGAGGACCCACGCACCATGGTGCTGGACGACTTCATCCATGTCGTCGACACCCTGCGCTTCCTGGTTCCCGGCCCCGTGTCGAGCGTCGTGGTGCGGGCGCGGATCGCCGGCGGACTCATGCACCACGTGGTGCTCCAGCTGTCCGGTGACGGATTCACCGCCATCGGGATGATGAACAGGCTCAACGGGTCGACCGAGGAGATCCTCGAGGTCTCGGGTCAGGACACCAAGCGGCAGGTCCTCAACCTCGCGGACGTCCTCGACCACAAGGGACAGCCGACCCTGCGGCGGCGCGGCGACTGGGTGCCCGTCGCCCGTCAGCGCGGCATCGAGCAGAGTGCGCTGGCCTTCCTGGACGCGGTCCGGGCCGGGGAGGTGCTCAGCGCGGAGGACGCCCTGGAGACGCACCGGCTGTGCGAGCGGGTGATCCAGGACGCGTCGGAGCAGGCGTCCTGAGGGAGCGCAGCCAGGCAGCACCGAGCCAGCCGGCCAGTACCGCTGACGCGCCGTACACCGGCCAGGCGCCCAGCCGCACGTAGAGAGTGGTGCCACGCGCGAGCGGAACGTCGTACACGGCAGCGCCGCTCGTGTCCGTACCGAGCGGTGCTCCCACCCGTCCGCCCCAGGGGCCGTACACCGTGCTCACGCCCGTGAGCGTGGCGTGCGCCGTGGGGCGGCCCGTCTCGGCCGCCCGCAGCGCCGCCAGCGAGGCGTGCTGCGCGGGGGCCCAGCTGTGCTGGAACGTCGAGGTGGACGACTGGGCGACCAGCAGTTCGGCTCCCTCCCTCGTCAGCTGCCGGCTCATGTCGGGGAAGGCCGACTCGAAACACACCAGAGGACCCACCCGCAGCCCGTCCGGCAGGTCCATCACCACGGGGCCGCCGCCGCGCAGCCGGTCCTCTCCCGCCGCCCTGCCCACCGAGGTCGCCCAGCCGAGCAACGCACGGGCCGGGACGTACTCACCGAACGGCACCAGGCGCATCTTGTCGTAACGGTCTCCCGTGAGGCCTTCCGGGCCCACCAGCACAGCGGACTTGAAGATCCCGGCGCGGTCAGGGCCGTCCGTGCGCCGGGCGTCCATGTTGACCAGCACATCCGCTCCGACCAGACGCGACAGACGGGCGAGGCGTCCCGCCGCCTCCCGGTCGCGGGACAGATCGACGCCCACACTGCTCTCGCCCCACACGACCAGCTCCACGTCCTGGCCCGCCAGACCACGGGTCAGTTCCTCGCTGCGCGCGAACCGGCGCTCGACACTGCCGGGGCCGTCCACGACCCCCGGCTGCACCACGGCGATGCGGACCGAACCGGTCTGCTCGGGCCGCGGCGCCCACAGGGCTGTCGCACCCACACCCACGGCCCCCGCGACCAGACACGCGCCCGCCGCCCTGCGGCCCGTCGGTACGGCGAGCAGAACCGTCACCGCGGTGTTCACGGCTACCACGCCCAGACCGACCAGCCATACGCCACCGACGGAAGCGGTACGCAGCGCGAGCGGGACGTCCCACTGGCTGGCCCCCAGCAGCCCCCAGGGGCCGCCGAGCCCCTCCCAGGAGCGGACCAGCTCGATCATCAGCCACCCGGAGGGCGCCACCGCGACAGCGGCCACGGAGCGCCGGACGGACGGCGAGCCGCCGAGCAGCCGGTTCACGAGCAGGCCCCAGGGAGCCCACAGCAGACCGAGCAGGGCGGCCAGGACCACGATGAACACATGAAGGCTCGGCATCAGCCAGTGGTGCACGGCGAGTATGAAGCCCGTACCGCCGAGCCAGCCGTCGACCGCCGCACGCCGCCCTGTGGGTGCCGAGCGGATCAGCAGCAGCCAGGGCACCAGCGCGACGTGGGCGAACCACGAGAGCGAGGGCGCGGGGAACGCCAGGGCGGGCAGAGCGCCCGCGCACAGCGCCGCAGCGCCGCGACCGGTGCGGGAACCCAGCAGCCGCTCGTACAGCCGTGCGCCGCCTTCGCCCGCGCGCCCGGCCGGAAGCCGCCCGCCACGCCTCGGCATGCCTCTCCCTCTCGCCGGTCCTGCCCTTGATCCCAGTGTGGTGCAGAACACCGGCCGCGCACAGGGGGACGTGCCGCGGCCACCGGGGCGCACGCGGCCGAGGCCACCGGGTCCCTCGGGCCGAGGAGCCACGCGCCGGGGCATCGGCCGGCGCGGAGCGCCACGGGCTGCGCACGGCCCGTGACCCGGGCGAGGGCCCGGGGTCAGACGGGGACGACGGCCACCGGACCGAGGGCATGGGTCACCGTCGTCTGCGCCACGGGGGAGAGGCCGAGGCCGAGGGACTCGCCGCCCTTGCGCCGCCCGACCACGGTCAGCGCGGCGGTGGCCGAGGCCGTCACCAGCGTGCGCGACGCAGAGCCGCGGACAGGTTCGCGTACGACGTCCACGTGCGGGTACTTCCCGTTTCGCTCCGCCGTGAGTTCGGCCAGGGAACGGTCCGCCGCGTCCGCCGCCGCCCCGGTGTCGAACACCGGTCCGCCGGAGAGCACCGACGAGAACATCGTCCACCCGTGTACGAGCCGCAGTCGCGCGCCCGGTCTGGAGGCGGCGACCTCGTAGGCGAAATCGAGGACCGCTCCGCTGCTCTCGTCGGCGGCGACCCCGGCGACGATGTCCGTGAAGGCATCAGCCGGCTCCGCCTCGTTCTCACCGGTCCGCCGGGTGTGGACGACCACGACCGGACACCGCGCCATCGACGCGGTGGCCAGACTGTTGGACCCGATCATCAGCGAGCGGAATCCGCCGAGACCGCGGGATCCGACGACCACCATCGAGGCGTCACGGCTGAGCGAGACCAGCGCCGCCGAAGGGAAGTCCAGCGGGGCCAGAGTCGAGGCCCGCAGCCCGGGGGCGAGCCGGGAGGTGCGCAGCACGGCCTGCGCGAGCAGTTCCTCGGCCTCCCGGAGGCCCTGCCCCTCCTCCGTACGCCGGGTGAGGGGCCGCACGTGCACGATCAGCAGCGGCAGACCGCCGCGCACGGCTTCGGCGGCTGCCCAGTCGAGCGCCTCCCAGCTGTGCGCGGAACCGTCCACCGCGGCGATCACGGGAAGGTCGTCGGCGGTCATACAGGCCTCCAGGGGGCGGAGAACTCCCGGGCCGGGAGGGAACGGCCCCGGTCGTGATTATGACCTGATCGTGCGCCGCAGGCCCGGCGGCCTCACCGGCGTACCCGGCCGGCTGCGCGGCGGACGTCACCACGCCTGACCGTCCGGCGGGACGCCCGGGTGCGGCTCCTCCGTACCGTCGCGCTGTCGGCGTCCCCCGAGGGGAGCCGCCCATGACCGTGCCGGCCGCGTCGCCGGCTGCGGTCCGGACCTCGACATCGGCAGGGAGCCCGGCGGACGGTGCACCGTGTGGTCCTGGCTCCAGGAGGACGCCGCCGCCGCGTACGCCGAACAGCTCGCCGCCGACAAGCGTGGCGTACGCGACGTGCAGGGGATTCAGTTCCTCGGCACGGCTGCGCTGAAAGCCGGGAGGTACGCGGACTCGTGGCCCTCGGCCGTGGGGTGGACGTTGCTGCTGCTGATCCATGCGTCGCTCGTGCAGATCTCGTGCCCGGCGAAGGCCGGCCGGCCGTCCGCGAAGGCGAACCCGGCCGCCTCCGCGCGGCCCGCGATCGTCTCGTTGAGCAGATCGGAACCCTGGTTGACGGCCGTGCGCTTGGCCGAGCTCAGTCCGCCGGGGCAGAGGCCGCCCTCCTTGTAGAGGTGCGGGTATCCGATGACGACGACCTCGGCGTGGGGCGCCCGCTCACGGACGGTCGCGTACAGGCTGTCCAGCTCGCCCGGCAGTTCGTTCACGACGTACTCCCCGGCCGTGTCCAGCGCCCGCTCGCACGCCGACCGGGTGGAGTACTGACAGCTGAGCATGGTGGACGCGAACCCGGAGTCGTTGCCCCCGATGCTCAGACTGACCAGGGTGGTGTCCTTGTCCAGCTCGCCCACCTGATCACTCAGCACATCGGGGATCTTCGCGCCGCCGCAGGCGGCGAAAGTGAACGAAGCCGGGTCGTTGGCGTCGGCCCAGAGAGCGGGATAGGCGTTACGGCTCCGCGTGCACGCCAGGTCGGAGTAGCTGCCGGCGCCGGTGCCGGAGGCGTACGAGTCACCGAGGGCCACGTAGTTCACCTCGGCGGCCTCCGGGCCGGCCGCCGCCGTGGACACGGGGACCGGGACGAGCGCGAGGGCCAGGATCGCGACTCCGGCCGTACGGGAGAGGGGCATGGGGTTCTCCGTGGTGTGGGGAGCGAAGACGGCGGCGCACGGCCGGCGCATGACGCCTGCTGCCGTGGCCACGCCCAACTTCCCGCGCCCGGGCCCCCACGTCATCGGTGAAATGACCGACGGCCGGCCGGCCCCCGGGCCGCCCGCACGGCTCCCGCCCGCGGCCGGCACCGACGGCTGCGGGCGGGGGCGGTTCGTGACGCGCTGCCCTTCTCAGCCGGCGGACTCGCCCGCGTGCGGGCTCAGTACGCCGGCTGAGATCAGGACGAACAGCACGATGCCCAGAATGATGCGGTAGATGACGAACGGCATGAAGCTCTTCGTGGTGATGAACTTCATGAACCATGCGATGACCGCGTAGCCGACCACGAACGCGATGACCGTCGCGAAGATCGTCGGCCCCCAGGAGACATGCCCCTCGCCCGCGTCCTTCAGCTCGTACGCCCCCGAGGCCAGTACTGCCGGGATCGCCAGCAGGAAGGAGTAGCGGGCCGCCGCCTCACGGCTGTAGCCCATGAGCAGACCGCCGCTGATCGTCGCACCCGAGCGGGAGACGCCCGGGATCAGGGCCATCGCCTGGCAGAAGCCGAAGATCAGACCGTCCCTGACACCCAGTTCCTTCAGTGACTTGCGTTCCTTGATCGCCCGGTGCTTGCCGCCGGTCTCGTCGCGGGCCGCGAGCCGGTCCGCGATACCGAGGACGACGCCCAGCACGATCAGGGTCGTCGCGATCAGACGCAGATCACGGAACGGGCCCTCGATCTGATCCTTGAGCGTGATGCCGAGTACGCCGATGGGAATCGAGCCGATGATGACCAGCCAGCCCATCTGGGCGTCGTGATCGCCGCGCATCGAGGAATCGGTCAGCGACCGGAACCAGGCCGAGACGATCCGCGCGATGTCCTTGCGGAAGTAGATGAGAACCGCGGTCTCCGTGCCGATCTGTGTGATCGCGGTGAACGCCGCTCCCGGGTCGTGCCAGCCCGCGAACGCCGCGGTCAGCCGCAGATGCGCGCTGGAGGAGATCGGCAGGAACTCGGTCAGTCCCTGAACGAGGCCCAGGACGAATGATTCGAACCAGCTCATGGGGCTTAGGCCATCCCGGAGGTACTCATGCAACGGCCGACGGACGCGAAGGCCGTCGGCGGTGTGCGGTTGCGGTCAGAAAAGGGGGACGGGACGCCATGGCCCCGGACATCCTCTGTCGGTTGCGCGCAGCGTATCGCCTGTGGGTGAACAGTCTTCCGCCTGCCCCTGGCTACGCCGTACCGTCCGCCTCCTGGGACGCCGCGCCGGCCGTCGCGCTCAGCCGGTGCCGCCGGCGCCAGGCCACCAGAGCCGCCCCCGCGCCGGACAGCACGATGAAGCCCATCGCCGCCAGGAACACCGGCGAGGTCGGTGAGGAGGCCGTACTGCCCGCGATGACGTACGCGGCCGTGTTCGGGATCGAGCCGAGCCCCGTGGCCAGCAGGAACGGGGGATAGCCCATGCGGGAGGTCGCCGCACAGTAGTTGGCCGCGGCGAACGGCACTCCGGGGAAGAGCCGCAGCGCCAGCATGGACCGGAACCCGTGCCGGCTCAGCAGTCCGTCCGCGGCCTTCAGGTACTTGCCGCGCAACAGCGTCCGGAGCGCGTCCTGCCCGAGCACCCTGCCGAGCAGGAAGGAGACACCCGCACCGAGGACGGTGCCTGCCAGCGCTGCCGCGAGACCGGCCTGGGCGCCGAACAGCGCACCGGCGGCCAGATTGAGCAGCGGGCGCGGCACGAAAGCCACGGTGCACACGCCGTACGCGAGCCCGAACAGCATCGCGGCGGCGGAGCCGGTGAGCTGTGGTGGCCAGCCGGAGGCCAGCAGGCGCTGTGGTTCGAACAGCACCATCGTGCCGGCAGCGGCCAGCAGGACCGCCACGAGCAGGGAGAATCGGGACCAGGGGGAGAGCAGCGCCCTCGTACAGCGCACTGCTAGGCCGGTGGAGGGCCGTGTTGCGGGGGCGGGGTCGAACATCTGGGGAGCGTAACCGAAACAAGTGTGTGATCGTCGTAATGCGCGGGTGACAGGTGACGAGTCACTCGTCACGTACCCCGGTCCCTTCGGGCGGCCCACCCGGCGGTCCGGCCCGGTGCGGAACAGGGCGTAGCCGCCGTACCGTTCAGCAGCCGGCTGCCGCAGTCAGGCCCTACGGGGACCCCGCCGCGCGGCACTCAGTTCGGTCCGCCCGCGAAAACCGTTCGACGCCGCCGCACCGCTCCGCCATGATCAGGGGCATGTTCCGGTACGCCTTCCTCGCAGCGCGGTCCGCAGTCGCGGACGCGCCGAAGGCTGCCGTGAGCCTCGCGGCCGCATGCACGGCAGCAGTTGACGCAGCGTTCGCCGCTGCCGCAGCGCCCTTCGGCGGCGCCCGAAGCTGACCCTCCCCCGACAGTCCGGCGGACCCCGTGAGGGGAGGGTCGGCGGGGCCCCGGGGTCTTCTCTCTTCAGCTTCGAATTCCGAGGAACGAGCCATGCCCAAGACGGCATACGTGCGCACCAAGCCGCACCTCAACATCGGCACCATGGGTCACGTCGACCACGGCAAGACCACCCTGACCGCCGCCATCACCAAGGTGCTCAGCGACCGCGGCACCGGCACCTTCGTACCGTTCGACCGGATCGACCGGGCCCCCGAGGAGGCGCAGCGCGGCATCACCATCAACATCGCGCACGTCGAGTACGAGACCGACACCCGGCACTACGCGCACGTCGACATGCCCGGCCACGCCGACTACATCAAGAACATGGTCACCGGAGCGGCGCAGCTCGACGGGGCGATCCTCGTCGTGTCCGCGCTCGACGGCATCATGCCGCAGACCGCGGAGCACGTCCTGCTGGCCCGTCAGGTCGGCGTCGATCACATCGTCGTCGCCCTCAACAAGGCGGACGCGGGCGACCCCGAACTCACCGACCTGGTCGAGCTGGAGGTCCGCGAGCTGCTCTCCGCGCACGGTTACGGCGGGGACACCGTGCCCGTCGTACGGGTGTCGGGGCTCGGCGCACTGCAGGGCGACCCACGCTGGACCGCGGCTGTCGAGGGGCTGCTGGACGCCGTCGACACGTACGTACCGATGCCGGTGCGCTACACCGACGCGCCGTTCCTCCTGTCCGTGGAGAACGTGCTCACCATCACGGGCCGCGGCACCGTGGTCACCGGCGCCGTGGAACGCGGCACGGTGCGCGTCGGAGACCGGGTGTCGGTGCTCGGCGCGGAGGTCGAGACCGTCGTCACCGGCCTGGAGACCTTC
Organism: Streptomyces sp.; assembly: GCF_035563135.1. Lineage (GTDB taxonomy): Bacteria > Actinomycetota > Actinomycetes > Streptomycetales > Streptomycetaceae > Streptomyces. Next base: position 10,706 of record NZ_DATMVN010000881.1, on the reverse strand, counting down.
GGGAAGCCGATGGAGTCCGCGGAGGCCGGCGACAACGTCGCGCTGCTGCTGCGCGGGGTCGAGCGCGACCGGGCCCGCCGCGGCCATGTCGTGGCGGCGCCCGGGAGCGTTGTTCCGAGCCGGCGCTTCACCGCGCAGGTGTACGTCCTGCCGGCTCGGGAAGGAGGCCGGAGCACGCCGGTGACCACGGGGTACCGGCCGCAGTTCTACATCCGCACGGCGGACGTCGTCGGGGACGTCGACCTCGGCGACGCGGCGGTCGCGCGGCCCGGTGACACGGTCACCATGACCGTCGAGCTCGGCCGTGACGTCCCGCTGGAGCCCGGCCTCGGCTTCGCGATCCGCGAGGGCGGCCGCACGGTCGGCGCCGGTACGGTCACCGGCCTGCTCTGACGGCACATGCGCGGCCCGTTCTCCCCACCCCGGGGAGGCGGGCCGCGCCTTCTGCGGCAGACTGGGGCCCATGGCAGACACAGCTCTCGTACTGGGTGCCGGAGGCGTCACCGGCACCGCCTGGGAAACCGGCGTCCTGCACGGACTCGCCAAGGCGGGTGTCGACCTCTCCACCGCCGATCTGATCGTCGGAAGCTCGGCGGGAGCCATCGTCGGGGCGCAGCTCGCATTCGGACCTGCCGGTGTCGACGCCCTCTACGAGCGGCAGCTCGCCGCCCCGGAGGACGAGAAGGCGGCGGCCGGCCGGCTCGGCCCCGTCACCGTCCTGCGTTACGCGAGAGCGGTGCTTTCCTCCCGTACGCCCGAGGAGTACGGCCGGAAACTGGGTGCCCTGGCCCGGAACAGCCGTCCCGCCGCGACGGCGGACGAGCGGCGGGAGAGGATCGCGAGTCTGCTTCCGTCGCCCGAATGGCCCGCGCGGCACCTGCTGGTCACCGCCGTGGACGCGTCGACGGGCGCGCTGCACACCTTCGACAGGACGGGCCCGGTCACGCTCGCCGACGCCGTCACCGCGAGCTGCGCGGTCCCCGCGGTCTGGCCCGTGGTCAGCGCCGGAGGCGGGGACTGGATCGACGGGGGCGTGCACTCCCCGGCCAACGCACAGCTCGCTTCCGGCTACGAACGCGTCGTCGTGATCGCGCCCACCGCCAGTGGCAGCAAGGTGATCGCCTCGCCCCGCGCGCAGGCCGCCGAACTGGAGGCAGCGGGTGCCCGTGCCGAGGTCATCACCCCGGACGCCGGCACCCGGAAGGCCATCGGGCGCAACAGCCTGGACCCCGCGCGCCGGGCCGCGGCCGCCAGGGCCGGTCTCGCCCAGTCCGCGGCCCACACCGAAGCGGTCGCCGCGGTGTGGAACGGCTGAGCGGCGGGGAGAGCGCCCGGCACCCGCCACAATGGGGGAGTGAACGAGCCGATACCCGTGATCCGCGACACCGACCGCGGCACCGCCGGACTGCTGCCCGACGTCGACCGCGACCGGGCCTGGCTGCTCACGGTCGACGGCGCCCCGCAGTCGTACGTCGATCTCGATGATCCCGAGCACCTCGAATTCGAGTACGTACGACGGCTCGGCCACGTCGTGGACCTGGCCGGTGCCCCGGGGAAGCCGCTGGACGTAGTGCATCTCGGCGGCGGCGCGCTCACTCTGCCGCGTTATGTCGCGGCGACCCGGGCCGGCTCCCGGCAGGACGTGGCCGAGGCGGACCGGGGCCTCGTGGAACTGGTCGGCGAGCACCTGCCGCTGCCCGAAGGAGCCGGTGTCACCGTGCACGCCGCCGACGCCCGGTGCTGGCTCGAAGAGGCACCCGGGAGTTCCGCCGATCTTCTGGTCGCCGACGTCTTCGGCGGTACGCGGGTGCCGGCGCACCTCACCTCCGTCGAGTACGCGCGGGCCGCCGGACGTGTCCTGCGGACGGACGGCATCTACGCGGCCAACCTGGCCGACAGCGCGCCCTTCACCTTCCTGCGGTCGCAACTGGCCAACTTCGCCGAGGTGTTCGACGAGCTCGCCCTCATCGCCGAGCCGGCCGTCCTGCGCGGCCGGCGCTTCGGCAACGCCGTGCTGCTCGCCTCGCGCACGCCCCTCGCCATCGCACCGCTCACCAGGCTCTGCGCCGCCGACGCGTTCCCCGCGCGGGTCGAGCACGGAGCGGCGCTCGCCCGGCTCGTCGGCGACGCGGAGCCGGTGCGGGACGACGAGGCCGTGGCCTCACCGGAGCCCCCCGACGGAGCCTTCAGCATCGGCTGATTCCCGGGACGGCTCCGGAACGCTGATCTTCTCCACCACGCTGCGCCGCGTCAGATTCCGCACATCCGGGACGAACAGCACCCCCGCCGTCACCAGCACGATCAGAGCGGCACAGCCCCACAGGGCCTCGCTGCGGCCCACGAGCGTCTCCACCGGGCCGGCCGCCGCAGTGGCCAGCGGCACCATCGCGACCGAGCCGAACCAGTCGTACGCCGCGACCCGGGAGAGCTTCTCCTCCGGTATCTCCTGGTGGAGAGCCGTCATCCAGGAGACCCCGAACACCTCGATGGCGACCCCGGTCACGAACATCACCCCGCAGAGGGCGGCCACCGGCAGCGGGACCGCGAGCGCCGCGGACGGCAGGGCCAGCGGAAACACGCAGAGCGTCCCGGCCAGCAGCAGCCGCCGCGGTTTCCACCGCATCATCAGCAGCGCCCCGCCCAGGGTGCCGACGCCGAACGCCGCGAGCGCGAAGCCCCAAGGGCGGGCGCCACCGAGCTCGTCCTGCGCCACCAGCGGTCCGTACACCGCCTCGGCGGCCCCGACGACGGCCACGACCACGGAGAACTGCAGCACGACGGCCCAGAGCCAAGGACGCCCGGCGACTTCCTGCCAGCCCTCCCGGAGATCGGCGAGCAGCCCGCCGCCGGGGGCGCGCGCGGGGATGTGGCTCACGTTCAGGAAGGCCCGGAGCGCACCGGCCACGGCGAACGCCGCCGCGTCGACCGCCAGCACCCAGCCCGGGTCCATGGCCGCGATCATGGCACCACCGAGTGCGGCGCCGCCGATGGCGGCACCGTGCATGGACATCCGGAAGAAGGCGAAGGCGCGGGCCGCCTGTTCGGCACTGACGCTGGACAGCAACATGCCCTCGGCGGCCGGACCGAAGAAGGCCTGCCCCGTACCGCACAGTGCCGTCAGCAGCATCATCTGCCACAGCTGGGCGTCGCCGGTCAGGACCAGCCAGGCGAACGCGGCCTGCGAGACGCAGTTGAGCGTGTTCGCGGCCACCATCACCCGGTGGCGCGGCAGCCGGTCCGCGACCGCGCCGCCGATCAGCAGGAAGAGGACCAGCGGCGCCGTGCGCGCGGCGGCGACCAGACCGACGTCACCGCTGTCGCCGCCCGACTCCAGAACGGCGAACGCCGCTGCGATCAGCGCGCCGTTGGTACCCAGGCTCGTGATGATCGCGGCGGCGGTCAGCAGACCGAAATTGCGGCCCGCCGGCAGGGAGCGGGGAGCGGATGAGGGGGAAGGGGCGGCGGAAGTCACCAAGGGACTATCCCCGCCCCACCCCCCTCCCGCCAAATGGAGGTCCCCGGCCGTGTGCGCCGAAGGCTCAGGAGGCTGTCCCCGCACCCTCCGCCAGGCGCACCGTGCTGAGGATCTTCTGGATGGTGGCGTCCGGGAGTTCGTCGTCGACACCGGCGTTGGCGTAGAGGATCCAGGACGAGTACTCGCCCTTGGCGTTCTTGAAGGTGAACGCGATCGACTTGCCGTCCGTGTCGCACTTGTTCTTGTTGGCCAGCCCGGCGGCGGTGGCCGTGACGACGCTGCCGGAGAGGCCCGACTTCGTCGTGTACGGCTTGGCCTTGGCGATCTTGACCTTCTCCTTCGGGTCCTCCTGCGCGTAGGCGGCCCAGACCCAGTTGGCCGCCTCGTTCGTGGCTGCCTCGTCCGTGCTCTTGGCGCCCTGGGCACCCTTGGTGCCGACACCGGCCAGGCTGGTGTCCTCCTCGGTGCCGTCCTTGTCGGTGTCGTCGACGCACCACTTGCTCTTGTAGTGCGCGGGCGCGGAGAAACCGACCGCCGGCGGGCCCGTGGGGTCCTTCACGTCCTCGAAGCCCGAGATCACACCGGTGCCCGCCACCTCCCAGTCGCCGGGCACGTCGAACTGCGTGCCCCACTTGGGGTTGGTCACGACCTTCCAGCCCGGAACCGTGGGCGCGGCGTCCTCACCGCCGCGCGGGTTCGCCGCGGGGGAGGACGCGGCGTCGGACGCCTTCGTGGACGGTGACGAGGACGCCTTGCCGCCGGCCACGTCCGAGCCGCCCTTGCCGTCGTCCTTGTCCATGACGACGACACCGGTGACGACCGCCGTGATGACGACCGCGGTGGCCGCGAGGACGGCGACGAGCGTCGTCTTCCTCCTGTCGTCCGGCTGCGGGCCGCCGGGCCCGCCCGGGACGGCGTACTGCGGCACGGTGGGCTGCTGGTACGGGTTGGGCTGCGGGTATCCCGGCTGCTGCCCTGGCTGACCCTGCTGGTGATATCCCGGCTGCTGGTAGGGATTGGGCTGTTGGTACCCCGGCTGCTGGTACGGGTTCTGATTCCGGTCCTGCGGGTTCTGCTCGCCCCCGGGCGGCTGCTGTCCTGGCCACATGGCCAGTAACCATAGAGGGGTCTGGAGCCCTCTGCTACAAACGCCCCTGTGAGGGAATGGCCAAAGAGTTCTACTCGTTAGTAACATCGTTGCCATGAGCACTGAAGAAACGACGGTCGGCGACATCCTGTCCGCGAGCGTCCCGATGGTCCGGACCCTCGGCATCACCTACCTGGAGACGACCGCGGAGCGCGCTGTGCTCTCGCTACCCGACCGGGCCGAATATCACAACCACCTCGGCGGGCCCCATGCCGGGGCGATGTTCACGCTCGCGGAGTCGGCGAGCGGCGCGATCGTCGTCGCCGCGTTCGGGGACCAGATGGCCCGGGCCGTCCCGCTGCCCGTCACCACGGAGATGGCCTTCAAGAAGGTGGCCATGGGCGACCTCACCGCGACCGCGGTGCTGTGCCGTCCGGCAGCCGAGGTCGTCGCCGAGCTGGACGGGGGGAAACGTCCGGAGTTCCCCGTGAAGGTCGAGATCCGCCGCGCCGACGGCGCCGTCACCAGCGAGATGAGTGTCGTCTGGACGCTGCGTCCGAACCGCTGACTCCTGCCCGGCCCCGCGCGCTCCGGTCGTGGGCCGGCGGCGGCCGATCCGGCCGTCCGGCCCGGTAGGCTGCCCGCCGTGCACCCGTGGTGCACGGCTGCAGATTCCTTACGGGAAGGACCCGCGTTGCACGTCCAGGAGTGGCTCGAGACCGTCCCCGCGGTCAGCATTTACCTCCTGGTGGGGGTCGTCATCGGACTCGAAAGTCTGGGCATCCCGCTGCCCGGAGAGATCATTCTCGTGAGTTCGGCGCTCCTCGCCTCCCAGCACGGCGACATCGACCCCGTGGTGCTGGGCGCCTGTGCGTCGGCCGGGGCGGTCATCGGTGACTCGATCGGTTACGCCATCGGCCGCAGGGGAGGGCGCCCGCTGCTCGCCTGGTGCGGCGGGAAGTTCCCCAAGCACTTCGGGGAACCGCAGATCGCCATGGCGGAGCGGTCGTTCGAGAAGTGGGGTGTGTGGGCGGTCTTCTTCGGCCGCTTCGTCGCGCTCCTCCGCATCTTCGCGGGGCCGCTGGCCGGTGTCCTGCGCATGCCGTACTGGAAGTTCCTGATCGCCAACGTGCTCGGCGGAATCGTCTGGGCGGGCGGTACCACCGCCGTCATCTACTCGGTGGGAGTCGTCGCCGAGGCATGGCTCAAGCGCTTCTCGTGGCTGGGGCTGCTGGCGGCCGTGCTGATCGGCGTGGTCTCGATGCTCGTGCTGAAGAACCGCGCCAGGAAGGCCGCGGAGCAGGACGGCCCCCCGGCGCCGTCGTCCGGGCGGGACGCGGTCCCCGCGACCGACTGATCCGGCGCGTCCCGGGTCCGCCTCGCCCGGGCCGCTCCGGCCCCGCGGCTGTCAGCTCTCCCGGTGCGCCTCACGGTGGGCCTTCGCCAGCTCCACGTAGCCGGCCGCGTTGAAGGCGATGCCCTCACGCTCCTCGGCGGTCAGCTCCCGCCTGACCTTGGCGGGCACGCCGGCGACGAGGGACCCCGGCGGCACCCGCATCCCCTGCGGCACGAGGGCCTGCGCCGCGATCAGTGAACCCGCTCCGACATGTGCGCCGTTGAGCACCGTGGCGCCCATGCCCACCAGCACGTCGTCCTCGATGATGCAGCCGTGCAGCACGGCGTTGTGGCCGACCGAGACCCTGGCGCCCACCGTCAGCGGGAAGCCGGGATCGGTGTGCACACTGCAGTTGTCCTGGATGTTGCTGTCCGGTCCGAGGGAGATGGGACCCCCGTCCCCTCGCAGCACGGCGTGGTACCAGACGCTGGAGCCTGCGGCCAACGACACCTCGCCGACGACGACGGAGGTCGGCGCGAGGAAGGCGCCTGGGTCGATGTCCGGCTCCTTGCCGCCGATACCGGTGACCAACGCCTGTTCCGTCATCGCCTGCTCCTCCGGTGGGTGTGGTGCGCCTCGGCGCCCCTGCTCGGCACGAACCGTAGTGGACGGCCCCGGTGACCTGGGCAGGTGGGGTGAACATCACAGTTCGTCGCGCGGATCCGCTCCGGCCGGGCCGACTACCGTGGGCGGGTGCCGAAGAAGCGGAAGCTGTTCTCCTCCCTGGCCCTGCGGCGGCGTGCTGTCACGTCCCGCGCCGTCCACCGCGTCTGGGCCTGGGTGCAGGAGACCGGAGCGGTCACCGCGCAGCACCCCGGGCGGCTCCGGTTCGGCCGTATCGGTACGGGCACCCGGCTCGCCTTTCCGCAGGGAACGGTCTTCGGGGAGCCATGGATCGAGCTGGGCGACCACTGCATCATCGGTGAACAGGTGACCCTCACGGCCGGTCTGATGCCCGATCTGGATCTGGGGTCCGGGACCGTCCTCACCCTGGGCGACGGTGTCGTACTGGGCCGGGGCAGCCATGTCATCGCCGACACCACGGTGTCGATCGGCTCGGACACCTACTGCGGTCCGTACGTCTACATCACCTCCACCAACCACAGCTACGACGATCCCCATGAACCGGTCGGCAAGCAGTGGCCGCGCATGGAGCCGGTCGTGATCGGGCCCGGGTGCTGGATCGGCACCGGAGCGGTGATCCTTCCGGGGGCCAGGCTCGGCCGCAACGTGGTGGTCGCGGCGGGCGCCGTCGTACGCGGGGAGGTCCCGGACCACGCGGTGGTGGCGGGGGCGCCGGCCCGGGTGGTGCGGAGCTGGGACCCGGAGAGGGGCTGGTACCCGCCGCTGCGTACCCCCGCGCCGGTGCCGATCCCCGAGGGCGTCACGCCCGAGCAGTTGGCCGCTGTGGCGACATTGCTGGAGGAACCGGCCGACGAGGCCTGAATCCGCCTCGCAGTACAGTGTGGTGACCGTCCGGGCGCATCGCACCGTGGTGCACTATTTTGACTCCATCATCCAGAATATTGGACGGAATGTGTCTGACCTCGATCAGCTCACCCAGTCGCTCGCCCGTAACCTCAAGCGCTGGCGAGGCGAACGTGGCTTCACCCTTGACGCCCTCGCGGCCCGGGCAGGAGTCAGCCGCGGCATGATCATCCAGATCGAGCAGGCGCGTACGAACCCGAGCGTCGGCACCACCGTCAAGCTCGCCGACGCGCTGGGGGTCAGCATCACCACGCTGCTCGACCACGAGCAGGGCCCCCGGGTGCGACTGGTGCCCGAGGACCAGGCGGTGCGGATGTGGTCGACGGAGGCGGGCAGTTCGACCACGCTGCTGGTGGGCGCGGAGGCCAGGGGCCCGATCGAGCTCTGGTCCTTGCAGCTGATGCCCGGGGACAGCAGCGACTCCGACCCGCACCCCGAAGGAACGGTGGAGCTCCTCCACGTCACAGCGGGCGAACTGACCCTGGTCGTGGACGGTGAGGCCCACATGGTGCCCGCCGGTACCTCCGCGACGTTCGAGGCCCACGTGCCGCACGCCTATCGCAACGACGGCTCCGAGCCCGCCGGACTGACCATGGCGGTATCGATCCCGCCGGTGCGCCGGCAAGGCAAGTGAGCTGTTCACGGGGGCTGTTGGCGTAAGCGGTACGCGCGCACCCCTGGACGCCTTCGACGCGGACCGCTCAGGGGCGGCCGGTCCGGCGCTCAGCGAGCCATCCCGTGGCGAAATCCACGGCCGTGCGGAGAGGGAACAGATGGCTCCGGGCCGCCCCCACCCGGCCGGTACCGACCGGTCCGGAGCGTGCGAAGTCCTCCCCGAGAGCGGCGAAGTCGCTGTCGTCCAGAGCGACGTCTTCGTACTCCCACCAGCGGCGCCCGCCCTGTGACGTCACCACGCACCGGTAGAGCCGGCGCGGTGGAGCGGGCCGGCGGTATTCCGCGAGGTGGAAGGCGGTGCAGCGGTCGAAGCCCGTGCCCAGCAGCAGGACCTGCGCATCAGCCTCGTACAGCCGGGCCAGAGGGGACCCCTCACCCAGGTGGCAGTCCTGGCGGTGGCCGGCGAGCAGCGCTGCCGCCGCCGGGCCGAGTGCGGCGAACGAGGTCTGCGGGTGGGTACTGCGCAGCGCCCCCGGAGCCAGCCGCACCGTCTCGGCGAGCGCGCCCATCGTGGGTGCGGGCGACGTGGCGGGATCGAACGCCGGCATCGCCGCGCGCACCACGGCGCGGGCCTCGTCACTCAGGCCGCGCACCCGGTCCAGGTAGGAGCGCGAGGTGTCGGAGTTCTCCGGAGTGAAGGCCGGGGTCACCAGCGTCCCCGCCGGACCCAGAGCCCGGAGCAGCGCGCCGGCCATGCTCACGGCGTCGCCACCGGCGGAGCGCATCGAGGCGTGCACCAGCAGGACGCCCCCTGGCCGCACGCCGAGCTCGTACAGCTGGGCGGCGACGCGTTCACCGCCGAGGAGGAGAGGCTGTGTCACGACAGCCATCATCCTCCGCCGGGGCGTCCCGCGACACCACGCCCGGCGTGCGGCGGTCCACCGCGGCCGGTGACCGGCCCCACGGGGCGGGGATCAGCGGCGGGGGTCCAGGCGGGGGATCTCGATCGCGGGGCAGCGGTCCATCACCATCGCGAGGCCTGCCTCGCGTGTGCGCTCGTACGCCTCCTCGTCGATCACGCCGAGCTGGAACCAGACCGCCTTCGCTCCGGCCTCCACCGCCTCGTCGGCGACACCGCCCGCCAGGTCACTGTTGACGAAGACGTCCACCACATCCACGGGGAAGGGGATGTCCGCCAGTGAGGCGTACCCCTGTTCGCCGTGGACCGGCTCCGCCTTGGGGTGGACGGGCACCACCCTCTTGCCGAAGCGTCTGAGGACCTCCGCCACCCCGTAGGCCGCGCGGGAGCGGTTGCCGGACAGACCGACCACCGCCCAGGTGTCACCCGTGTCCTGGAGGATCCTGCGAACCGTCTCATCGTCTGCGTACATGCCCGGTCAACGGACGGTCCCTCGGGACCATTCCCCACGGGAGGGTGAAAACGCCGGCGGACCGGCGCATAGGGTGGACCGATGCAGGAGCAGTACCGGACAGTCGCCCGCGCGGGCGTGCACGAGACCGAGGTCAGCCGATCGCGTTTCCTCTGCGCGCTCGCCCCGGCCGCCACCGAGCAGGAGGCGCAGGATTTCGTCGCGCGCATCCGCAAGGAGCACCCCACCGCCAATCACCACTGCTTCGCCTACGTCATCGGCGCCGACGCCTCCGTGCAGAAGGCCGGTGACGACGGGGAGCCCGGCGGGACCGCGGGGCTCCCCATGCTGCAGATGCTCATGCGCAGGGAGGTGCGCTACGCCGTCGCCGTCGTCACCCGTTATTTCGGCGGCGTCAAGCTCGGCGCGGGCGGACTGATCCGAGCGTACGGAGGAGCGGTCGGTGAGGCGCTCGACGCGCTGGGCACGACCGTCCGCCGCCGGTTCCGCCTCGCCACCCTCACCGTGGACCACCAGCGGGCGGGCAAGCTGGAGAACGATCTGCGCGCCACCGGTGTGGCCGTCCGCGGCGTCACCTACGCGGAGGCCGTGACCATCGCCGTCGGGCTGCCGGCCGCGGGCGTCGACGGGTTCAGGGCGTGGCTGGCCGACGCCACCGCGGGCTCCGCGACGCTCGAACTGGGCGGCGAGGCGTACGGGGATGTATGAGCCGGACGAAGGACCCGGGGCCGCCCGGCACCGGTGTGGGCGGGCCGGCCGTGGACGAGGGCGCGCGGGGTGCGGGGCCGGCCGGGTCCCCGCGCGGGGGAAGCGGAACAAGCACGTCGGAGTCGTCGGAGTGATGTCATGAGGATCCTGCACACCTCGGACTGGCACCTGGGGCGGTCGTTCCACCGCGTTTCGATGCTCGACGCCCAGTCCGCCTACCTCGACCACCTCGTCAAAACGGTGCGGGAACACGCGGTGGACGTGGTGGTCGTGGCGGGCGATGTCTACGACCGGGCCGTGCCACCGCTCCCGGCGGTCCAGCTGTTCGACGACGCGCTGCACCGGCTCGCCGCCGCCGGAGTGCCGGCCGTCATGATCTCCGGCAACCACGACTCAGCCCGCAGGCTCGGCGTCGGTGCCGGGCTGATCGCACGGGCCGGGATCCATCTGCGTACCGACCCCGGAGACTGCTCCACTCCGGTCGTACTGCACGACGCGCAGGGTGACGTGGCGTTCTACGGGCAGCCCTATCTGGAGCCGGCCCTC
>NZ_DATMVN010000880.1:0-5925 GCF_035563135.1 Streptomyces sp. | reverse complement strand
ACGTCGTCGAGCTGTGGGTGAACCAGGGCCGCGACCCCGGGACCCTGCGGCTCAACGTCAACAGCGGCATCGCCGGGTGCCGGGCCATGGTCGAACGCATCACCGGCCTGGCCGACGAGTACGGCCCGGCCGTCGTCAAGGGCGTGATGCGACGGGTGATCGCGGACTGCTCCCGTGTGGTCGGCGAGCGTCTGCGCCGGATCCCGGACGGATCGTGGAGCCAGCGCCTCTACGTGTCGGGGGCGCTCGGCGAGGACCACCGCCTGCACCAGGAGGTGCTCACGCTCACCAAGCGGGGCGAGCAGATCGTGTGCGGCAACGCGGGGACGTCGCCGCAGGGCGGCCCCGGAAACTCCACGTACTCCGTACTCCGCTCGGCCGTGGTGGCGGCGCTCGCCTCGGCGGTCGGCTGGGACCAGCAGGGGTGCATGGCGGGCATCGCCGACCATGTCGTGATGGAGCCCGTCTTCGGCACCCGGAGCTGCGCCAATCCCCCGGCCGCCACGTCGGCGCTGCACAGCGTCTTCGTCACGATGAACCTGGCGGGCCTCACGACCGGTGCCATGCTGATGAGCGGTCCGCCGGACCTCGCGGCGCGCACCACGGCCTCGGGCGGCCTGTCGGTGGCCATGGCCGACATCGGCTTCGGGCTCAACGAGGACATGTCCCTCGTCGCACCACCGGTCTCCCTGCACGGCGGACTGCTGGGGGGCGGCGTCGGTGCCTTCCCCCACCGGGACGGGATGGACAACGGCGGTTCGTGGTTCATGCTCGGCACCTCCGCGGGCAACATCGAACCCGTCGAGCAGGAGGGTGTCGGCCTGGTGCTCTACCGTCGCGAGCTCCGCGACGGCGGTGGGCCGGGACGGTGGCGCGGCGGCAACGGGACCGAGGCGGCCTGGATTCCTCACCACGCCTTCATGAGCAATGCCCAGATGGTCTTCGTCGAGCCGAGCGCCAACCTGGCGGCCGGACTCGCCGGGGGCTACTACGCCCTGGCGGGCAACTTCATGCGCTCCACGGGAGGCCTCGTCGCCCGTGCCATGGCCGAGGGCCGCGTACCGGGTGACCGGAAGCAGCTGGAGGAGGAGACGGGCGCCCTCGAGCGGCTCCATCCCCAGGCGGTGCTCATGCCGGTGCCTCCGGGCGATGCCGTCGTCGTGGAACACAACGGCGGCGGGGGCTTCGGTGACCCGCTCGGCCGCGAGCCCGAGCGCGTCGCGGACGACGTCGCGCACGGCCGTGTCAGCGTCGGTGCCGCACGGAAGTTCTGGGGCGTGGTCCTCGATGCCGACGGTGCGGTGGACTCGGCCTCGACGGAGACGGCGCGCCAGGGGATTCGCCGCCGACGGCTCGAATCGGCTGTCGCACCGTCCCGGCCGGCGCCGCGCCCCGAAGGGCCTCTGGAGATCGTGCTGCCCGGCGCGGGCGGCAGCGTGGACCTGGTCGGCGTGGGCGACGCCTTCGGCTGGGCCTGTGCGGGCTGTGGCCACTGGCTCGCCGAGTCCGGGGCGCCCTTCCAGGACGGCGCGGCCGTGGCGGAACACGCCCCGCACGACGTCGACGCCCGGCTCTATCCGGACCCGGCCGAGTACGGCGATGCCTCGCTCGTGCTGCGGCAGTACCACTGCCCTTCGTGCGCCGGCCTCCTCGGGCAGCAGTTCTGCCGACGCGAGGACGGCCCCGGAAGCACCCTTCACCTCGAATTGGCCACTCTCCGGCAGAGAGGACGGTAGGCGCATGAGCATCACCATCACGGAAGCCGACCACGGCTTCGTCATCGGCGTGGACATCGGCGGCACGTTCACCGACTGCGCGATCGTCCGGCCGGACGGGAGCGCCGTCTCCGGGAAGACGCCGACCACACCGGAGAACCGGGCCACCGGCTTCTTCGCCTCGATCGCCGACGCGGCCGGCCACCTCGGGATGTCCCTGGACGAGGTTCTCGGCCATTGCTCGCTGCTGATCCACGGCACGACCACCGGCACGAACGCCCTCATCGAACGGGACGGCGCCCGGACCGGCCTCATCACGACCTCGGGCCACGGTGACGCCACCCTCATCATGAAGGCCGAGGGACGGCTTGCCGGTGTGGACGGCGGAATGATCTGGGACCTCCCTCACACGGACAAGCCGGAGCCCATCGTTCCGCGACGGCTGATCCGCGAAGTGCACGAGCGGGTCGACTTCCGGGGCGAGGTGCTCGTCCCGATGAACGAGCAGCAGCTCCTGGACGCAGCGGACGACCTCGTGACCGGGGGCGCGGAGTCGATCGCCGTCAGCTTCCTGTGGTCCGTGCGCAACCCGGCGCACGAGAACCGTGCCGTCGAGCTGATCAGTGCGCGTCATCCCGGCGTCTTCGTGACGGCGGCGAGTTCGGTGTCCTCCTACGTGGGCGAGTACGAGCGCACGATGAGCGGCATCGTCAACGCGTACATCGGCCCCCTGATGCGTGAGTACGTGCGCAACATCCAGGAGGAGGCGAACGCCCACGGCTACCGCGGCCGGATCCTCTACGCCACCTGCGCGGGCGGCGCGATCACCGAGGCCGAGGCACGGACCGCCCCCGTGCGCACCGTGCATTCCGGGCCCGTCAGCGGCCTGCTGGGCAGCGCGTTCGTCGCGGCCGTCCGCGACGAGCCTGATCTCATCGTGGCCGACATGGGCGGTACGTCGTTCGACGTCAGCGTGATCCGTGGTCTCGTGCCCGACGCCAGGGACACCTCCATGCTGGAGCGGTTCGAGGTGTCGCTGCCGATGATCTACATCGACACGGTGGGAGCGGGTGGCGGCAGCATCGCCTTCCTCGACGCGGCCGGGAACCTCCAGGTCGGTCCGCGCTCGGCCGGTGCCGTCCCGGGCCCGGTCTGCTACGGCATGGGCGGGTCCGAACCGACGGTCACCGACGCGGACGTGGTGCTCGGCATCATCGGCCCCGAGGACTTCCTGCACGGTGAGCGCCGGCTCGACAAGGCGGCGGCCGAGGCGGCGATCGGGGCGCTCGGAAAGCCGCTGGGCCTCACGCCGGAGGAGACGGCGGCCGGGATCAACCGGATCATCGACTCCAAGATGGCCGACCTGCTGCGCCGGATGAGCATCCTGCGCGGGTTCGACCCGCGGGAGTTCACGGTGTTCGCGTACGGCGGCGGCGGGCCCGTCCACGTCGGAGCCGTGGCGCGCGAGGTCGGTGTGCGCAAGGTGATCGTGCCGGTGCTGCACATGGCGTCGGCGTGGTCGGCGTTCGGGGCGACCGTCGCCGACGTGATCCACGTGGCCGAGCGCTGGGACCAGCACCCCATGCCCGCCGAGCCCGCGGCCCTGGCCGCGACCTTCGCGGAGCTGGAGACCGAGGTGCGTGACAAGCTCGCGTCCGAAGGATTCTCTCCCGAAGAGATCCAGGTGGACCGCTCCCTGCGCATGAAGTACACCGCCCAGCTGCACAACATCGAGGTGCCGCTCACCACGGCGGAACCGGACGAGGGGACCGTGTCGGAGCTCGGCGAGGAGTTCGCCCGCCTCTACGACGACCTCCACGGCGAGGGCGCCGGATATCGCGAGGGAGGTGTGACCGTCACGGGATTCGTCGTACGCGCCCGCGGCCTGACGGTCCGCCCCGCACCGGCCGAAGCTCCGCCGGCGAGCAACGTGCGCGAGCTCTCCCGACGTGTCTACTGGTCCGAGAAGCGGGGCTACCTGGACACTCCGGTGCTCAAGCTGAGCGGCGGACGCGTCGACGGCAGGTTCGAGGGGCCCATGCTCATCGAGCTGCCCGACACCGTGGTGGTGATCCGCCCGGGCCAGGTCGCCGCTTTCGACCGCTGGGGCAACCTCGTGCTCGAGATCGGCTGAGGCATCCGGGCGCCCATGGGGGCCTGGACCCTCCAGACGTCCGTCTGTACTGTCATAGCACGTTCGTGCGCTGCAAGAACATCTAGGAGTACGCGTGAGTGTGGAACCCGGCTGGCAGGGCCGCTTCTTCGAGGACTTCGAGGAAGGTGCGGTCTACCAGCACCCGTTGGGACGGACGGTCAGCGAGACCGACAACACGTGGTTCACGTTGCTGACCATGAACACGAACCAGCTGCACTTCAACAGTCAGTACGCGGCCCGGTCCGAGTTCGAGCGACCCCTGGTGGTCTCCACTCTCACCGTGGCCATCGCGGTCGGCCAGAGCGTCACCGACCTGACGCAGAACGCGGTGGCCAACCTGGGGTGGGACGACATCAGGATGACCCACCCGGTCTACGCCGGGGACACGCTGTGGAGCGAGTCGGTCGTCCTGACCAAGCGGGAGAGCAGGAGCAGGCCCACCGCCGGCATCGTGACCGTCAAGACACGGACGCTGAACCAGGACGGCAAGGAGGTGTGCTCGTTCCTGCGCACCTTCCTGGTGCACAGGCGCGGCGCCGAACAGCTCCAGAACATCTTCCCCGTGGGCGAAGTGCCGCTGACCGCTCCGGAGAAGCCGTGAACCGCCGGGCACCCCTGGGGGGCGTGCGCATCCTGGCCGTGGAGCAGTACGGCGCGGGCCCGTGGGGAAGTCTGCACCTCGCCGACCTCGGTGCGGAGGTCATCAAGATCGAGGAGCCTCGCTCCGGCGGCGACGTGGGACGGTACGTGCCCCCGTACGGCGAGGGCGAGGACTCCCTCTTCTTCGAGGCTCTCAACCGCAACAAGCGCAGCATCTCACTCGACCTGACCAACCCGCGCGGACGCGAGGTGTTCGAGCGCCTCGTCCGTGAGTCCGACGCCGTCTACTCCAACCTGCGCGGCGACGTACCGGCCAAGATCGGCATCACCTACGACGATCTCAAGGGCATCAACCCAGCCATCGTCTGCTGCTCGCTCTCCGGATACGGCATGACGGGCCCGCGCAGCGACCAGCCCGGCTACGACTACCTGCTCCAGGGACTCGCCGGATGGATGGACCTCACGGGCGAGCCGGGCGGGCCCCCGGCCAAGAGCGGCCTCTCCCTGGTGGACTTCACCGGCGGTTATGTGGCCGCGCTGGCGCTGGTGTCCGGCCTCCACGCGGCGCGACGCGACGGCATCGGCATGGACTGCGATGTGAGCCTCTACGACATCGCCGTGACCATGCTGAACTACCCCGGGGCCTGGCACCTCAACGAGGGCTTCGAGCCCACCCGTACCCACCACTCGGCGCACCCGTCACTGGTGCCGTTCCAGAACTTCGCGACGCGCGACGGATGGGTCGTCGTGGCGTGCCCCAAGGAGAAGTTCTGGGTGAAGCTCGCCACGATCCTCGGCCACGCCGAATGGTCGAGCGATGTGCGCTTCGACAACTTCGCGCACCGCTATGAGAACAAGGACGAGCTGATCCCGCTGCTCGAAGCCGAGTTCGTCACCCGCACCTCCGCGGACTGGCTCGAGTCCCTCACCGCCGCCGGCATTCCGTGCGCGCCGGTCAACAGCGTCAGTCAGGCCCTGCGGGAACCGCACACACTGGCGCGGGACCTGATCGTCGAGACCGAGCACCCCCGTTTCGGCACCGTGCGCCAACTGGCGTCTCCGGTGCGGGTCGGGCCCGAGCGTCCGGCCTACCGCCGCGCGCCCATGCGCAACGAGGACCTCACCTACGTCACTCGTGATCTCGCCGGTTACGAGGCCGGCGAGATCGACGCCCTGACTGCCGAGGGCGCCTTCGGCGAGGTGGTCCCCGGCCACACCACGACACCGGCTGACTAGGACAGAACAAATGGATTTCGCACTCACCCAGGAACAGCAGGACTTCAAGGCGACACTACGGGCGTTCGTCGAGAAGGAGATCATCCCCGTCGCCCGCGAGTACGAGCAGTCCGGGCGCTACCCCACCGAGATCGTGGACGGCCTCAAGGAACTCGGGCTGTTCGGTATCACCGTGCCCGAGGAGTACGGGGGCCTGGACCTGGACCCGGTCTCCTTCGC
>NZ_DATMVN010000879.1:0-5738 GCF_035563135.1 Streptomyces sp. | reverse complement strand
GCCGACTGCAGCTCTCTCACATCGCACACGACGAGCGGTGTCATCTCATCGAGGTCGAGTGCCTTGCGCAGGGCCTCCGGGCTGTATTCGGGGGAGCCGGGGAAGTGGTTGACCGCGACCACGTAGGGCAATCCGGCTTCCTCCAGACGGCCGATGGCCTCCCAGGACTCGGTGAAGCGCGCGGTATCGACGAGGACCACACCGCCCAGCGCACCCAGCATCAGGTCCTCGACCATGTCGGCGAACCGTGCCTGACCCGGTGCGCCGAACAGGTAGAGCACGATGTCGGAGGCCAGGGTGAGGCGGCCGAAGTCCAGGGCGACGGTGGTGGTCTTCTTGTCCTCCAGGCCGTGCAGGTCATCGACAAGCTCACCGGCTTTCGTCATGTGTTCCTCGGTGGACGCCGGGCGGATCTCGGACACGGCGCCCACGAGTGTCGTCTTGCCCACACCGAAGGGGCCCAGGACGATGACCTTCACCGAATGCTCGACTGTGGGGGACAGGTAGCGGCCGTCAGAGATTGTTGAGCCCATGCAAGATCCTCTCCAGCAGGTGGCGGTCGTGCTGCTGCGCGGCAGGCACGGGGGAGCGGCTTATGAGGTGGCCGCTGTCGACGAGGTCGGCGACCAGGACCGCCGTAACGGCCCCGGGCAGGCGCAGATCGGCGGCGACCTCGGCGAGGGACAGCCGGCCGGGCAGGCAGTGCTGCATCACCCGGTGAGCGTGAGGGTTGAGCCCGTGCAGTGGCTTGTCGGCGTCGGCGATCAGCAGCGTGGCCAGGTCCAGGGTCCGGCGGGAGGGGATGGCCCGCCCTCCGGTGGGCGTGTAGGGCCGAACCATCCCCCCGCGCTGCCGGCCTCGGGGAGTCACGTCGTCCCGCGGGCGGTCCGCGCCCGGGCCGACAGCGCCGGCCGCAGCCCGGCAATGGCCTTGATCGCCGCACTGGCCGCGGTGACAGCCTCTTTGCTGGTCATGTGCTGGGTGACGGAGACGATCACGGAAGTGCCATGACCTGCGCCGAAGATGAAGATGGACGTGTCATCCAAATCAAAGACGATCTTCTTGGGTTTCGTGCCGGCACAGGAGGCGAACTCCGCGATGCTCTTCCCAACCGAGAAGGCCGCCGCCGCGCTGGCTGCCGTGCGATCGGCCACGGCCGAGTCCAAGCCCTCGGAGACGGCAAGTTTCAGACCGTCGTCGGTCAGCAGGAGCGCATGCAGCACCCCCTTCTCCCGGGCGATCTGGTTCAGGAACCAGGACATGTCGTGGGAGTCGGCGGTGGGCTGCTGGTACTGATTTTCAGCCATGTCGGTGCTCTCCTTCGGTGGGAGGGGGGAATTCGCTCTCGCGCATGGCCGGTCCCAGATCGGCCAGGCCCCGCGAGAAAGCCTCGGGATCATCCAGCGGCGTCTCCTCGCTCGCGGGCGGCGGGCTGGGGGTTTCCCGGCGGGAGAGGCGACGGCGCTGCGGCAGGTCGGGAACATCGGGGGAATGCCGCACGGTCGCCGCGGGGCCGAAGCCGGGCGCCGTAGGTGCTGCCTGCTGGGGCTGGGTGGATATCGGGGGGCCGGTGATGGCGTGAAGGGCCGACTCGCGCTCGGCGTTGATCTCCTCCTCGGTCGGACCGCGGCCCAGAAGCGCACGGGGGACAAGCAGCACAGCGCGCACGCCGCCGTAGGGCGAAGGGCTGCTGACATCCACGCTGAAGCCGTACTCCGCAGCGAGCCGCCCGATGACCGGGAAGCCGAGCTGCAGGGTGTCCGGCAGTGTCGTGAAGTCGATGACCGTTCCCTGAGAAAGGAGCCGGGCGGCCTCCTGCCGCTGGTAGATGTTCATGGACAGGCCGCGGTCGTCGACGAAGATGTAGTACCCGGTCTGGGACGGCTGGACAGCGACAGAGACCTGACCCTCCGAGTACGCGGTCGCATTCGACAGCAATTCAGTGAGCGCGACAGTGACCGGCTCGACGTTGCAGCCCTCCAGCCACACCTCTCCCGTGCTGAGCTCGTAGATGTAGTCCACGCGCTGGTAGGCGTCGATGCGGCCGCGCGCGGACTCGATGACCTCCCGGAGCGTGCAGTCCGCCCGCTGCAGCCCGGGCCAGGACCCGGTGAGGATGCGCGTGCGCTGCAGAGCGTGCAGTCCGCGGGTGACCAGATGGTCGATATCCATCAGGCTCTGGTGGAAGGCCGTGTCTGTGGGGTACCGGTCCATCTCCTCCATCGCCTTGATCTGACAGCGGTGCAGGAACGTCTGCGTCTCGTCCATCACGTCGCGCACCGATGACCGGGCAGCGAGCCCGATCCGCTCCTGCGTGAGGGATACGGCTTCCTCCACCAGCCCCATCACGGCCTGGTGGTACCCATCGAGGTGTGTGCCTGTCAGCTGGTCCAGGCTGAGACCGGGCACCTGCACGCCACGGTGACCGCGGGCAACAGCATCGACCAGAGCGGGCAGGCGCGCCTGCGCGAGGTGCCTTGACTCCGCGTCCAAGTCATCGATGACCTGGCGGGCGTCGGCGAGTTCCCGCGTTCGCGAACCGAGCTTCGCAGTCAAAGTCCGCTTGGTTTGGCTCTGTCGGACGAGACCCACCGCAGTGGCGGCAAATCCACCGCCGAACAGGGCGGTTATGGCGATGAGCGGGTCGATCATGAAAGGTCCTCGCAGTGAGTTTCACAGGCATACGGTCGGAGGCGTCGTGCTCCGGACCGGCGAAAGTGTTGGCGCCCCAACGCGGTACGCGGCGCCGGCGAGGCAGTCAGCCCGCCTCTGCGGGAGCCGCCGGATCGGACCTGGCGGAAGCTCTCCCGCACGGTCGCCAGCAGACCCGTACATCCACCACGCAGGAGGTCTCGCCGACTCCGCTCACATGTCGCATCCGACACGGCTACGACACCCCCGCGCGAAATCCGACACGGGGAGCGGGATCCCAGATCACAGGCGCTGTGACCCGCTCCAGGTTGTCCAGATAGGCCGCGCTGCCCACCAGGCCGATATGGCTGAATGCCTGCGGATAGTTGCCCAGCTGCCGTCCGGCGACCGGGTCGTACTCCTCCGCGAGCAGTCCCAGATCGTTGCGCAGTTCGAGCAGCCGCTCGAACAGAGTGCGGGCTTCGGCGACCTGGCCCGTGAGGGCGAGGGCGTCGACCAGCCAGAACGAGCACAGCAGGAAGGCGCCTTCGTCGCCGGTGAGCCCGTCGACACCCTTCTCGTCACCAGCGGTCGGGTAGCGGTGGACCAGGCCCTGCGGCGTCGCCAGCTCACGGCGCACCGCCGCTACGGTGCCCACCACACGCGGATCGTCCGCCGGCAAGAACCCCGTACGGGGGATCAGCAGCAGGGCGGCATCCAGTTCAGAGGATCCGTAGGACTGGGTGAAGGTGTTGCGCACCGGATCGAAACCTTCGGTGCACACCTCGTGGTGGATCGCCTCGCGCAGCTCCATCAGCGCTACCAGGTCGGCACTGAGCGCACCCGCCTCGGCCAGGCGAATCGTCCGGTCCACGGCGACCCATGCCATCACCTTGGAATGCACGAAGTGCCGGCGATCGCCGCGGATCTCCCAGATCCCCTCATCAGGCTGCTGCCAGCGCTCCGACAGGAGCTCGATAAGCCGCTGGTGCAGGAGGGCGGTGTCCGCGCAGTGGGCGACACCGCTTTCGTGCGCGAGGTACAGCGTCTCGATCACCTCGCCGTACACGTCGAGCTGCACCTGATTGGCCGCGCCGTTTCCGACACGGACCGGGCCGGAGCCCTCGTACCCGGGCAGCCAGCCCAGTTCCCGCTCGGGCAGATCGCGCTCCCCTTTGATTCCGTACATGATCTGCAGGTTCTCCGGATCACCGGCGACCGCCCGCAGCAGCCAGCGACGCCACGCCTGCGCTTCTTGTTGGAATCCGGTGGCCAGCAGGGCGGCCAACGTGGTCGCAGCGTCGCGCAGCCAGGTGTAGCGGTAGTCCCAGTTCCGGTTGCCGCCGATGGCCTCCGGCAGCGACGTGGTCGGCGCTGCGACGATTCCGCCGGTGGGGGCGTACGTCATCGCCTTCAGCGTGATCAGCGACCGGACGACCGCTTCGCGATACGGCCCCTGGTAGGAGCACTGACTGCTCCAGTCCTGCCAGAACGAGAGGGTCTCGGCCAGTGCCGTGTCCGGGTCCGGGACCTCCGGGGGCAGTGCGTAGGAGGGAGCCCAGCTCAGTACGAACGCCACGCTTTCGGCCTCGGCCACGGTGAAGGTACTGACGAGCGCCCCGTCCTTCTCCACCTGCTGAATGGAGGTGTCCAGCCACAAAGCGTCCGCGCCGGCCTCGGCGATCACCCGGCCGTCCACCTCGTGGATCCACGGACTGATGCGGCCGTAACCGGGACGAGGACGGAACACCGAGGTCATCGACACCTCGCCGACGATCCCCTCGACGATCCGGATCACCTGGGGCGCACCCTCACGCGGGGGCATGAAGTCGGTGACCCGGACTGTGCCCTGGGGCGTGTGCCACACCGACTCAAGGACGAGCGAATCGCCGCGATACCGCCGCTCGGCAACCGAAACCGGGGCAGCGTCAGCAACGACCGAAGCCGGGGCTATCTGCCAGGCGCCGTGCTTCGCCGTGCCGAGCAGGGCGGTGAAGAAGGCCGGTGAATCGAAGTGGGGCAGGCACAACCAGTCGATGGAGCCGTGGTCACCGACATGCGCACTGGTCTGCATATCGCCGATCAATCCGTACTGCTCAATGAGGCGTGTCATATGTCGGTACTCCGTAGTGCCAGGGATGTCTCAGGGTCGGTGGGCCGGGGCGGCCTGCAAGAGGTGGTGCGAGCGGGCGGTCAGAGGCCCGCAGGGCGCATGGCCGGATATTCGTCGTCCGCCTCTTCCTGGGCGGGAGTGTTTTCCGTGGTGCGGCGTGGGCCCAGGACGACAAGACAGGCCATCGCGCCGGTGATCGCCGTGATCCACGCAACGCCCTCAAGGGTCAGCCCGGAAGCTGCGGCCGGCCGCGCCTGGAAAGCAAAGGCAGCGGCGGACAAGGCGATCAGCCCGACGATGATCGCCAGAAGACGCGCTGTGTTGAGGCTGGTCCTCCTCTGCTCTCTTCTGGCGGCGTAAGCCCTGACGGGGGCCGCCTCCGAAGGATGGACAGTGAGGAGACAGCGGGTTGCCTCGGCCAAACGCCTCAGGTGCACCAGGGACGTTTCACATCCCTCATGCGTAGGTTCCTCGCTCAGCTGCCGGGCTTTTGTCAGGGCGGGATTCCCGCAGGGCAAGGAGGCGCCCAGCTGGACGAGGTGCCCCCGAAGGCGGTGGAGGAGATCCGCAATGTCCTGAGCTGTCTCAGGGACAGGCGAGCCGTCTTCCAACACCAGGGCGACGGTCTCGGCCGCGGCCACCCAGGGATCGCGCCCCGGCCGGCCCGCCGGACGCAGGGACAGCTGACCGTTACGCCCCCGCACCCGGCGGCCGAAGAGGCTACGGGAAGGGCACGCTGCCGGTAAGAGAGACATCGCGGAACTCCTCTGTCGGGCCGGGCGGGTGCTGGCCGCGCCTTTCCTTCCGTAGGTCCGGAACGGGAGCTGTCGGCATGACCCCACGGTGCCGTGAATCGCTGCGCACTGGTACGCCGAACGGTGGCCACTTCTTCGCCACTTCATCGTCGGGGCAGCGCCGAACCGTAGGAGATATGAGTGGTTTGCCCGCGCTGCTGGAGGTGTCGGCGGAGGGCGAGGACGGCGAAGTGGCGAAG
>NZ_DATMVN010000878.1:0-2424 GCF_035563135.1 Streptomyces sp. | reverse complement strand
GGGCCCGCGCCACAGCGTCCACCACCTCTGGTCACCGGACTCCGCTTCCCGCGTGCCACGGCGGGCGGGTGCCGGCTCCCGCCCTGGCCATGGCAGGCGGATCAGCGCACGGTGATACTGCCCGCGTACTCCGCCTCCGCCACCGAGTCACCCACGTACACCGCGACCCTGCCCCTCGGCGTCACCCAACGCCCCCTCTCCTCGTGCCAGTAGGAGACCGCGCGCCGCGGGACGGTGACGGTTACCGCCTGTCGCCGCCCCGGTGACAGCGTCACCTTGTGGAAGCCGGCGAGCCTTCTGGCTGGGGTGTCGGTGTGCGTCGGGAGGTGTCCGACGTACACCTGGACGACGTGGGATCCGGTCCGCCGGCCGGTGTTGCGCACCTCGACGCGCACCTCGGCCGCATCCTCCCCCCGGTGGAGGCTGCGGACCCGCGGCCGCCCGCTGCTGAAGGACGTGTAGGACAGGCCGTGCCCGAATGGGAACAGCGGTGTCTCACCGTGCTTGTAGTACCACCGGTAGCCGACGTGGACACCCTCGTCGTAGACGACCTCCCCGCCGACGCCGTCGCTCTTGGAGCCGGTGTACCGGGTCGGCCCCTGATCCTCGCGCGCGGGGAAGGTGACCGGGAGGCGGCCGCCCGGGTCGGTGTCGCCGTACAGGACGTCGGCGACGGCGGTGCCCGTCGCGGCGCCCTGGTACCACGCCTGCAGCACGCCCCGGACCCGGTTCAGCCAGGGCATGAGCATGGGACCCGAGGTGTTGAGGACGACGACCGTGCGGGGGTTGGCGGCGGCCACCGCCTCGATGAGCCGGTCCTGGTCCCCGGGCAGGGAGAGGTCGTCCCGGTCGATGGCCTCCCCGGTGTAGTTGTTGACGAACACGACGGTGACGTCGGCCTTCGCGGCGGTCTCGACGGCGGCGGGGATGAGGGAGCGGGGCTGCCAGCCCAGCTTCATGCTGGGACCGCGGTCACCGGCGTCCCGGGTGCTGTACTCGACGGTCAGGGGGACGGGCCTGCCCCCTTCCAGTTCGACGACTCCGCCGATGGCCGACTCGTTCGGGCCGAGCCAGGAGTCCCACAGATACCGCGACCCGGAGAAGACGGTGGTGCCGTCGATCACGACCTTCGCGGCGCCGGACAGCAGGGCCGCGACGCGGACCCACCCGGTGACGGGTGGCGTGATGGTGCCGGTCCAGCGGGCCGACCAGGAGGCGGGGAGACCCTCGACGGGGTCGCCGGAGCGGAAGTCGACGGTCGGGGTGACGGCGGTGGCGACCGGGGCGCCCTCGAAGTCCTCGCCCGCGAAGAACTCCGCCCTCAAACCGGCGCCTCCTGCGGGGGCGGTCAGGACGTCGGCCGGTATCAGCGGCAGGGCGACGTCCCCCAGGCTGCCCTGCGAGAACAGCACACGGTCCGCGCCCGCCTTGGCCCGCACTGCTTCGAGGGCGGTGGTGAAGTCACCGGGGTCCACGTAGGAGGAACCCTCGACGCCGGTGATGGCGTCCTTGCCCGCCGGCCCGATCACGGCGACGGTCTGCCGTCCGGAGAGCGGCAGGAGGCCGCCTTCGTTCCTCAGCAGCACGGTCGCCCCCTCCCCCGTCACCCGGGCGAGCCTCTGGTGGGCCCCGGACGTCACGATCTCCGCCGGGGCGTCGGGCAGCGGGTGGTCGTAGGCGCCGGAGGCGAACAGGGCGTACAGAATGCGGCGGGCGGCGTCTCGGGTGCGCTCGGCGGGGATACGGCCGTCGGTGAACGCCTCCCTGGGCGTGTCCGGGATGAGGGCACCGGAGTCGACGCCTGCGCGGAACGACTCGACCCGGTCGCCCTGGGGGTAGAAGTCGGTGCCGAGGTACCCCTCGAGACCCAGATCTTCCTTGAGCGCGCCGATGATGTGCGGGTCCTGGCAGCAGTACACACCGTTGACCATCGGGTAGGAGCCCATGACCGAGAGGGCGCCGCCTTCGCGGATCGCCTGCTCGAACGCGGGGTAGTGGACCTCGCGCAGCGCCCGCTCGGAGATGCGGACGTCCAGGTAGTAGCGGGCGTTCTCCTGGTTGTAGACGGTGAAGTGCTTCAACTGGGCGATGACGTCCTGGCTCTGGAAGCCGCGGGTGACCGCTGCCCCGATGCTGCCGCTGAGCAGCGGGTCCTCGCCGTAGCCCTCGCACTCCCGGCCGTTGCGGGGGTCGCGGTCGATGTCGAGGGTGGGGCCGAGGAGCACGTTCCATCCCTTGGCCCGCGCCTCGGCGCCGACGGCCGCTCCGTACCGGCGCGCGAGGTCGGTGTCGAAGGTGGCCGCCAGGGCGTTGGGGGCGGGGAAGGCGGTCACGCCGGTGTCACCGCGCAGCCCGTCGGAGGCGTCGACCCGGGTCATCGCCGGGATACCGAGATGCCCGAGCGGCGCGAAGTCCTTGGTGTCA
>NZ_DATMVN010000877.1:0-2948 GCF_035563135.1 Streptomyces sp. | reverse complement strand
CGCCGGGTCGGGGGGCCTTCCGGGGGCCGGTCCGTCGGCGGAGGGGTGGGTACGGCTGCCCGCCGGGGCCGTCCCTGCGGTGGGCTCGTCCATCGGCCGGTGCATCAGGGTCTCCCTCCCGCCCCGACCCGGGCCATGATGTCGCAGAGTGCGCGGTCGTCGAAGATCCGCGAGGTCGGGATCCGCACGGTGGTGCGGTGCCGGCCGGTCACCGGATGGCCGGCCAGGTTCGTCCAGTAACAGCAGTGCCGCAGGTCCAGCCGTTCGTGTCCGGCCCGCAGCCAGTCGTCCTGGCTCCGGGGCACGAGCATCACGACCAGGATCTTGTGCACCGACACGGGGCTGCGCGCGAGCTTCACCAGATGGGCGTTGTCGAGGGTGAAGGAGAACGCGGCGCCGGGTGGGTGCGGGGGTATCTGGTAGGTGCATTTGAGCTGCACCTTTATGGTCACTTCGTCGTCGACGGTGTGGCCGGGGGCGCCGTGGCTGACGTGCCAGTCGATGCCGTTGTCGGGGAAGGGCTGCGAGAGTGAACAGCCCGCTGCGGCTGCCACCGCGTGGAGATAGCCCACCTGGAGGGTCTCCATGCAGGCGGTGGTGGCGAGTGTGCCGCGCAGCGGTGGTGTGTTCCGCTGCGGCGGCGGCTTTCCCCCGTGGTCCTCGGTGGCGGCGGGACTCCCTGGGTTCGGCTGCGCGAGCGCCATGGCTCCGTGCCTTCCGGGCTGTGCCGACCGGTCGCCCGGTCTCCGCTGACGGGCCGGTCGACTTCCTTGCCCGTCCTTTGTGTTGTCACCGCAGGAGCCGGGCCGTAAACGGCGTATCAGGCATAGGGTGCGGGTATCACCGAACCGGGCAGAGGAATCTGGCCATCTGCCGCGCAGGCGCGAGGAGTTCGGGGATGATGCATTGGTTCGAGGGGCCGCTGGCGGCTTTTGACACCGAGACGACAGGCGTGGACGTCGAGGAGGACCGGATCGTGTCGGCCGCTCTCGTCGTCCAGGACACGGCGGGCGGGCGGTTCCGCGTCACCCGCTGGCTGGTCAATCCGGGGATCCCGGTGCCGCCCGGCGCCACCGAGATCCACGGTCTGACCGACGACCATCTTCAGCGCAACGGCCGGTGGCCCTCGCCGGTCGTCGAGGAGATAGGCCGGGCGCTGGCGGAGCAGTGCGCGACGGGACGGCCGCTGGTCGTGATGAACGCACCGTTCGATCTGACGCTGCTGGACCGGGAACTGAGGCGCCACCGGGCGTCGTCCCTGGCCGGCTGTCTGGGGAACAGGCCGCTGTGCGTGCTGGATCCGCGGGTGCTGGACAAGCACCTGGACCGCTACCGCAAGGGCCGTCGCACGCTGACCGATCTGTGCGGGCTGTACGGGGTGACGCTGGACGGCGCGCACGACGCGGCGGCGGCGCTCGAACTGGTGCGGGCGGTGGGGCGGCGGTTCTCCGCCCGGCTGGAGCGGCTGTCACCGGCGGAGGTGCACTCGCTGCAGGCGGTGTGGCACGCGGCTCAGGCGCGCGGGCTGCAGGCGTGGTTCGAGAAGAACGGTACGGCGGAGGCGGTGGATCCGGCGTGGCCGTTGCGCCCGGAGCTGCCTGCGGCGGCCTGATCCGGGCCGGGTACGCGAAAGCCGGTCCGTCGACGAGACCGACGGACCGGCTTTTCCCGGGTGGGCGATACTGGGTTCGAACCAGTGACCTCTTCGGTGTGAACGAAGCGCTCTCCCACTGAGCTAATCGCCCGGGAACGGGTTGAACCATACAGGGCTCGGCGGCCTGCGTTCAAACCGCTCGGAGCCACGCCCCCAGTCCGCGGCGTCCGGCGCGCATCATCAGCGTGTGGTTGGCCCGGAAGACGAGGCGCCCGGGTACGGCGAGCCGGCGCAGCAGCGCCCTGCGCACATCGGCCTCCTGCTCGTAGACGATCCGGCTGCCGCCCTCGTGGGGGGTGATGCTCCAGCGCGCCCAGCCTTCGAGGTCGCCGCTCATCCCCGCCTCGAGCGTCCGTGACACGGGGTCGCTGTGGCGCTGCCGCAGCGTCAGGACGAGGTCGTACGGGAGGGACGAGCGGAAGCGCGCCGTGGCGGTGGTGTCGTCGATGCGGCTGACCTCGCGGACCTGGGGCCACCACCGGGGGTAGTCCTCGGCGCGCTCCAGGGCGGCGTACACGGCGTCGGGCTGCGCGGGCAGCTCCCACACGCTGGTGAAGCGGTAGTGGTTCCAGTCCATGGTCACAGTCTGGGGCACGGGCCTACTCAGACGCGGAACTGAGTATCGGAGCCCATGCCCGCGCATGTGGCCGCCGCCACACTCCCGTACATGAGACATGTGCCGCCACCCGCGGAGGAACTGGCGCTCCTCGATCGCGAACTGGCCCGGCTGGACGCCCGTCGGCTGCAGTTGCTGAATCGCCGTGCCTGGCTGCTGGGCGTGCTGCGCGTGCCGGCCGCTCCGCCGTCTCCCCCGGTGCCGGCTGTCCGGCCTGCCGCCCCGCCTCACGCTCCGCCCGCGTCGGCGCCGGCGCACGGCACGCAGAACGTGCTGCTGGTGCTCGGTGGCCTGCTGCTGACGGTCGCCGCGATCGCGTTCACCCTGTTCAGTTGGGGCGAGATGGGCATCGCCGGGCGTTCGGCGGTGCTGGCGGCCGTGACCGCGGGTGCGCTGGTGGCGCCCGCGCTGCTGCTGGCCCGCGCGTTGCCCTCGACGGCGGAGGCGGTGGCCGCTCTGGCCCTGGTGCTGACGGTGCTGGACGCGGTCGCGCTGCACGCGGTCGCGGCGCCGGAGTCGGACGGGCTCGTCTTCTCGGCGGTCGCCTCGGCGGTGCTGGTGGCGGTGTGGACCCTGTACGGTCTGCTGCTCGGCCGGCTGCGGACGCCGTTGCCCGCGGCCGTGGTGGCGGGGCAGCTGCCGCTGGTGTTCACCGCGTGGGCGGCCGGGGCGTCCGCG
>NZ_DATMVN010000876.1:0-5739 GCF_035563135.1 Streptomyces sp. | reverse complement strand
CGGAGCGGCGGCTGCGGCGCAGCGCTTCCAAGTCGTTCTTCAGGAACAGCACGATGTCGCCCAGGGTGATCAGCGTCCCGCCCGCCAGCAGCGCCGCTCGGGTGCCGGCAGCCAGCACGGCCAGTCCCATCGCCAGGCCCGTGAAACCGACCGTGAGGGCGACGGCGTACGGCATGCGCCGGATCAGGCCGGAGGCGAGCGGCTGTACGACGATGACCAGCGTGAAACAGAGCAGCAGCACCACGCTGTAGAACGTGCTGGAGGCGCGCTCGACCGCGTACACCGCCAGGAAGTGCTGGAAGTGGAAGTAGAGGTAGAAGGCCAGCGCGTTGGCGGCGAACGGCAGGAGTGCCATGCCGCCCAGGAGGCCCGGGCGGGCCGTGTCCTCCGGCTCGGTGGGGTGTGTGCCGCCTGTTCCGGGAAGCCGCGCGTGTCCCGCCGTGACCGCGATGAACAGCATCGTGACGGCCGCGAACAGCCAGCCGGGCGACGACAGGACGAACGGCCCGGCGATCAGAGGGCCCATGGCCATCCCCGCGTTGAGTGCCGCGTTGCCCGCCGACAGGAACGCCGGGCGGCGTTCGTCGCCGACGCCGTGCACCAGGTACGCCTTGTTCGCGGGCAGGTAGAGCGCGGCGCCGCAGCACGTCAGGACCAGCGCGCCGATCGCCAGGGGTGGCCAGCGCAGGGCCAGCAGGAGCCCGGCGAAGCCTGCGGTGCGTACGACGAGTGCCCACAGCATCGTGCGCCGCAGCCCGATCCGGTCCGCGAGGGCTCCGCCGACGATGCCGCCGGAGAACTGCACGAGCGATGCCACGGCCAGGACGACGCCGACCGCGCCGAGCCCCATCCCGAGCCGTTCGTGCAGGAACACCGACATGAACGGCAGGACCATGAAACTGCCGAGCGGAATGAGGAAGGAGCTGAGCAGCAGGAAACGCAGCGGGCCGGCGAGCGGGAACAGCGCGGCCCGCAGTCCCGGTTCCCGGGTGGTGCGTTCACCCACCGGGCGCCTCCCGGCCGGCCGGGCCGGGGAACGGGTCGGTGAGCACACGCAGGGCGCCCGCAGCGGCCACCGCGCGGTGGGTGGCGAGCTCGGCGGTCTCCGCCTCGGCGTACACGATGCCCGCGTATCCGCGGCTGTCGCCCAGGTGCTCGACGGGGTCGCCGGCCTGCTTGACCGGGTACCAGGCGGGCGTTCCCGGCATGCCGGTGAGCCGGTCGAGCCCGGTGACGCCGGTGAACACGCCGGGTGCGGCCGGGTAGCCGAGAACGAAGGCGACGGCCGGGCCCCCGGGCAGGTCCGCGTCCATCAGCTGGGGACGGCGGCCGAGCGCGGCCTCGATCATCGCCTCGTACACGTTGACGCCGAGAGCCCGGCACATGCCCTCCCCGACCAGCGCGCCCCCGATACGGGGATTGACCTCCACCACTTCCGGGCCGTCGGCGGTAAGGACGAACTCGACGTGAGCGAACCGGTCGGTGTAGTCGATGGCTGCGAGCACCCGGTCGAGCCAACGCTCCAGCGATGTCCGCTGCGGGCCCGGGAAGGCGACGGGAAAGGCGGTGATCTCCTCCCGGAAACGCGGCTCCGGAGACATCAGCCGACTGGAGACCCCGAGCAACCGGGTGCGGCTGTCCCAGGTGAGCGTCTCGGCGCTGTACACCGGGCCGCTGAAATAGGGCTCGGCGAACAACCGCCCCTTCAGTTCCCGGCCGGACGCCTCGGCCAGTGCCTCATCGAGTTCGCCCTCGTCCCGGACCAGCCACACGTTCTGGCTTCCGGTGCCCGCCGTGTCCTTGAGCACGAGCGGCAGTCCCACCTCCTTGAGCAGCAGCCTGCGCGCCTCGCAGTCCTGGCCGACGCTCAGGAGGGCCCTCCCGCGCGTGAGGCCCGCCTCGTGCAGCCGGTTGCGTACGGCGGCCTTGTCCCGGGTCAGCCGCAGGACGGCCGGGTCGAGACCGGGCAGGCCGAGGCGGTCGGTGAGGTCGGCGCCGGCCAGGGTCCAGGTGTCGGTGGAACTGATCAGCCCGCGCAGCCCCGGGGCGCGCCGGAGCAGACCGGCGGCCCGCTCCACGTCGAAGGTGTCGGTCACGACGACGTCGAGGGCGCCGGCGGGCAGCCGGTCCAGTTCGTAGGCGTAGTAGGCGGGGTCCCGGGTCAGCAGCAGCAGACGCTCGCCGAGCAGGTCGGCGGCGCGGACCAGGTGACCGAGGCCGAAGGTGAGTGATTCCAGGCAGGCCACGGTCATGCCGCCCGCTCCTTCCGGTGGGCCGGGCAGGGAGTGCGCTGCCATGTCATCCTCGACCAGGGCATGGTCATCTCCTGCGGACCGCGGACCTCGACGGGCTTCAGCGCGGCCGGGTCCAGGGCCTCGGTGTGCCGGGCGAACACCCGCTCCACGTAACGGTGTCCGGTGTCGGCCCCTATCACCAGGTGCAGTCGGTCGGGGTGGCGGCGGGCCTCGTAGGTCGCCGCCAGATAGCCGGCACCGGTGGACAGTCCGGCGAACACCGCGTGCTCACGCAGCAGGGCGACAGCCCCGGACATGGCGTGGGTGAAGTCCAGCCAGTGCACGGTGTCGTAGAGGCGGTGGCGGACGTTGTCGAAGACGATCGACGAGCCGATGCCGGCGATGATCGCTTCGGGATCGTGATGGTCCTGGCTGCCGAAGGTGACGCTGCCGAAGGGCTGGACGCCGACCAGACGCACCGAGGGGTCCCTGGTGCGCAGGCGCTCCACGAGGCCGCCGGTGGATGCTCCGGAACCCACCCCGCCGACGACGGTCAGCGGTGCGGACGGGAACGCCGCCGCGATCCGGTCGGCGACCTCGTGGTAGCCGAGGTAGTGGACGTCGTCGTGGTACTGGCGCATCCAGTGGTGGCCGGGACGCTCGGCGAGGATCTCGCGCACCCGTCGCACCCGGAGTTCCTGGTCGAGTTTGAGGTTCCGCGACGGGCTGACCTGTTCCACCGTGGCGCCGAGTATCTCCAGCTGGACGAGGGTGGTGGCGTCGACGGTGGTGGACGCGACGATGTGGCACCGCATGCCGTACCGGTGGCAGGCCAGCGCGAGGGCGTAGGCGTAGATGCCGCTGGAGCTGTCGATCAGTGTCTGGCCGGGGCGGACCGTGCCCCGATCCAGCAGATGGCGGACGGCCGCCAGGGCCGAGTAGATCTTCATCGACTCGAACCGCAGCAGGACCAGCCCGTCGGTGAGCCGGACGAGGTCCGGGACTCTCAGGGCGTCGGCGATGTGGGGGTGGATCACCCGTAGCCTCCTTGGGCGAAGGTGCACTGGTGGCCGAGCGAGTGGAAGAACGCGGACAGTTCGGACTTGGTCTCGGGCCGTAGGCGCGAGGTGAAGAGGTAGCCGACCAGGCAGCCGGTGTGAGCGACGAAGACGCCGTCGGCGCCGAACCGCTCACGCTGGGCTTGCAGGCTGCCGAAGGTCTCCTTGGGCAGCACCTCTTGGGACAACGCGGCGCTGATCGTCGCGGCACGGGCGACGGCAGCCGGGTCGCCCGAATCGAAGCCCTTCACCAGATCGGTCAGGCACCGCTGGTACTCCTCGCCGCGGCGCCGGTAGTGGTCCAGCAGCTGGGGAGTGACGGCGGCGGTGTCCACCGCGCCGGGTTCCGTGACGAAGGCGGTGTGGAAGCCGATGTCCGTTCCCAGCCGCCGCACCACCCGGTGCCGGCCGCTGAGGTACAGGGCGAACTCGTCGAGGAAGACACTGTCAGCGCGCTCGATGTCCGCCAGGATGCCGAGGACCACGTCCATGTCGTACGGCAGGGAGAAGACGCGGAACAGGCAGCGCAGCGCCGCCACGATGTCCGCCGTGGAACTGGCCATACCCACGCCCACCGGCAGTTCGGAGTGGGTACGCCAGTCGCCCGGTGGCAAGGCGAGGCCGTAGTGGTCCAGGAAGAGCCCGGCCGCTGCCACCGACTTCTCCCCGAGCGGCGGCGCATGCGGCGGAGGACCGGCCGTCGCCCTCGGAGTGAAGTACACCCACGAGTGGCGGTCCACGGGAAAGGACACCACCGCGATCTCAGGCTCGGTGTCCGGTCGCGACGGGCCCTGGTACAGCTCGCCCAGAGTGCCGTGGCAGACACCCGACACGGTGCGGCCCGATGGATGGTGCCCCTGGCGGGCGGGCACGACGGACCTCGGCATGATCGGCCCCGGCCCGCCGGCCGGCGCGTCGCCCCAGGGACGGTGTACCCGAAGAGAACCGACTGGGTGACGCACGCATTCCTCCTCCGTCCCGGTCCTTGAACACCGACAGGGAAGGAGGCGCGGTCACACGCACGACGTACGACCGCTCATACCGCCGACCCAGTCCACGAGGTCACACGTGCACAGCCCGCGCGGGACGCGGACGCAGTGGCAGGTCTTCGGACTCGCGGGCACGTCCGCCGAAAAGGGCGGACACCTACCGGCCGTCCTACCCCCGGCCCTGACGCGGACCCAGTGGCATCGACGGCTTTCGTTCCCCCACACCGCTGCGGGACAGCCCCGGATTCGCACCGGGTTCCCTCTTGCGTCGCGCCACCGGGCGTCCGGGCGGACGGGAGGCGCGAACCGACTGCGTGCATCAGCGTAGGGGCGCCCGCATGTCTGCGACAGGAGGACTCCGGCGGTTGTCCTGAATGTGAGGGCGAGGCAGAACAAGGAGCGTCCCCGCACACTCCTCGCGGCGACTCTGGCCGGATACTGCCTGCGGGAACACCGCCTCCTCAGCCAGACTTGTTGCCCTACGCCCCATGCGCACCGTCTCTGCGGTGCTCCGTGCCCGGGAGGCCCTGATGCTGTCGGACGCCAGGTCGGACGAAGACGGGGCAGCGGTCCCGCCCGGACGGCAACGTCCTCCCGGTGACCGCGGCGCGCTGCGCGGCGACCTGCGCTCGGCCCTGCCGGACGCCACCGCGGCGGTGGTGGTCACGGCGCTCGTGTTCGCGTTCTTGTACGCGCGCATGGAGTCGGGTGCTTCGGACACCGTCGCGGTCATGCCGTTCATGGACGACCCCGGCACCTACTGGATGTACTTGCTCAGCCAGGCGTTCGGCTGGTCGGGTCTGCTGTGGGCCTGGGGCACGGTCATGCTCGGTCTGCTGCTGTCGGGGCCAGGACCCACCCGGCTGCCGGTCTCCCGGCAGGTACTGGAGCGCTGGCACCGCACCACAAGCCTGACGACCATGGCGCTGATGTTCGCGCACGCGCTGATGTTCGCGGCGGAACTCGTACGCTACGAGACGAAGGTGGCGTGGGCGGAACGGTTGTGGGTGGCCTTCGCGGACACCTTCGTGCCGGGCTGGTACGACTCCGGAACCGGAAAGATCGCCATTCCGCTCGGACAGGGCGCTCTGTACCTGGCGATTCCGCTGGGGCTTCTGTTCTACGTCCGGCACCGCATCGGAGCGAACGCCTGGCGACGGCTGCATCGGTTCGTGATCGTCGTCTACGTGCTGAGCGTGTGGCACACGCTGCTGTACGGAACCAACGTCTGGTACGGGGAGTGGCCGCGCACCGTCCTGTGGCTGCTGCAACTCCCGGTCGCGGTGCTGCTGCTGCTCCGTCTGATGAGACCGGCCCGGCGGGCCGGACGGCTGGGCTCCCCGGGCGGGGGCGCGGCCCGGTCGGGGTGGTGGGTGCGGGCGGCGGGGCGGGTCGCCGTCGCAGCGGCCGTCGTGGGGCTCGTCGCCGTGGCGGTTTCCGGCCGTGACGGCGGACGGG
>NZ_DATMVN010000875.1:0-6376 GCF_035563135.1 Streptomyces sp. | reverse complement strand
CGACCGCGACGGCCGCGGGTGCGGCCGCGGGCGCAGCCGCCGGTGCGGCCGCCGGTGCAGGTGCCGGTGCCGCAGGCGCAGCCCCCTCGCCGGACCAGCGCCCCTGGCCGTCGCCGTCCCAGTGGCTCCCGTTGCTGTCGCCCCAACGGTTGCCGTCGTCGGCCAGGGCGACCGACTGGCCTCCCAGGGCGAACGCGATGGAGAAGGCCCCGACGGCCACCCCACGCAGCGTGCGGGCGCGGACGCCGGTTCGGCGGTCGTCCGGCAGGGCGGTGTGCTGGTTGTTCATGTGCATGGAGAGAAACTCCTGGTGGAGGGCCGCGGGCCGTCCCTCGTCGGTACGGCTCCTGTGCGGCGTGTGCATCGGTTCACGTCCGGATGGACGGCCGGCCGGCAGCCGGGCGTGCGGCACCCACCGGAGCGCGCGGTGACCCAGATCAGGTCGGTGCGGTCCGGTTCGACGCGGGGAGGCCCCGAGAGGAGGGGGTGTGCCGCGGTGGCTGTGCCGGCTCAGGTGCGTGGCGAGGCGTCGCGATGTCGCTGGCGGCGGTTCGCGGGGCACTGGATGGCCCGTGGGCGCACCCGGCGGTGGCTCTCCGTTCTCCCATGGCCGCCTACCGAGTCAGCTGACGGGTTCGGGCGGGGAGAGCCCTACCCACCCGGCCGAGCACGGGCTCGGCGGACGGGATTCACCCCATTGCACGGTTGGGTCCCCGGCTCGCGCCCACCGTGGCGGGCGAGATTCGGCGGCATCCGGCCAGGTTCCCCGGGATGGGGCTGAGACGACCGACCGGACGACCGAACCGTAGGGCCACTGTTGACCGATGACAACGCGGGAGGTGGCCGCTTGTCAGGTACTGAGCACTCGCCGCGCCGGTCGGGTCTGGTATGTGGACTGGTCACGGCCGCGTAGACGCTCCTCGCGCGGACGAGAAAAAAAGAACTCGGCAGTTCCCGATCAGGCTCCGGCGGGTGGCCGACCCGTCAGGAATCGAGAAGTCCGGACGACGCGGGCGGTCCTAGCCTCTTCTCGACCGGCCCGCACCACATGGAGGCCCGACCGGAGAGGCGTGACGAGGATGTCCACGGAGACCACCACGACCTGGGCAGGCGGCTTCAGCCCGCAGGAGCGAGCCGCGATGAAGCAGCGCGCTACCGAGCTGCGCGCCGAGGGGAAGAGCGGCGCCAAGCGGGCCGACGGGCTGCAGGCGCTCCTCGACGCCATCGCGAAGATGACGCCGGAGGACCGGGCCCTCGCCGAGCGCGTGCACGTGACGGCGACCGCAGCCGCCCCTGACCTGGCACCGAAGACCTGGTACGGCATGCCGGCCTACGCCAACGCCGAGGGCAAGGTCGTGTTCGCGCTCAAGAACGCGGGCAAGTTCAGCCAGCGCTACTCGACCCTGGAGTTCCAGGACCCGGCCCACCTCGACGACGGCGACCTGTGGCCGGTGTCGTTCGCGCTCACGCGGTGGAGCCCCGCGGTGGAGCAGAAGGTCGCGGAGCTGGTGCGTACGGCCCTGTCGGGCGCCGACTGACCGACGGTCAGGGGCGCCAGCGGTGCAGGCCGGTGACCCGGCGGACGGCGACCGAGGTGAGGCGGTAGGGGAGCCGCGCGAGGACGGCGGCGACCCGGGCGTCCGGGCCGACCGGCACGCGGAAGGCCGGCCGGCGCGCGGTCAGGACGCGGGCGACGGCCTGCGCCACCTCGCGGGGGTCGCGTGAGTGCGGGAGGTGCTGCTGCTCGACGTAGCGCGCCACGATCGTCGACATGCCGGTGTAGGCGCTGCCCGGTGGGGTGATGCGCGGCGTCGTCGTCCAGATCGCGGTGTCGTAGTTGCCGGGCTCGACCAGCGTCACCCGCACGCCGAGGGGCTCCACCTCGTACGCCAGCGACTCGGCCCATCCCTCGAGGGCCCACTTGGAGGCGCAGTACAGCGACAGCCCGGGGTTGCCGTAGCGCGCCGAGTCGCTGGAGACGAGGACCAGCCGCCCCGACCGCTGCCGCCGCATCACCGGCAGGACGAGTTGGGTCAGCCGCAGTGCGCCGATGAGGTTGGTGTCCAGCACCCGCCGCCATTCGTCCTCGTCGGTGTCCTCGAAAGCGCCGCCACTGGCCGTGCCTGCGTTGTTGACCAGGGCGTCGAGGCGGCCGCCGGTCAGCTCCAGCGCCTCCTTCACCCCATGCGAGGACGACTCCGCGTCGGCCACGTCGAGCTCGACCACGTCGAGGGGCTCGAGCCCGGCGGCGCGGGTGCGGTCGTCCAGTGCTGTCCGCCGTGCGGGGTCGCGCATCGACGCGACCACCTGCCAGCCTCGGCCGGCGAGCTCGACGGCGGTCTCGAGGCCGAGGCCCGAGGAGCACCCGGTGATGAGGACGGTCGGTCGGTCGTTGCGCACCGCACCATCTTTGTGGGCCCGACGCGGAGGGCGCCCAGGTGGCGCTCGAACCGCCGACCCGGAGAGCGTGGGGCGTTTCAGCGGCCGCGTCGGGCCGGTACGGCCGTCCACCATCTGGCCCGGGTCCGTCTCGAGGTCCAGGGACCCTGCCGGGTGCTCCGCGGCCCACCCGTGGAGGCGACGACGACACGTCACCGAGCGGAGCAACGCCGTCCCGACCCTGGTGACCCGGTCGGGCCCTGCTGCGGGGTGGACCGCGCGTCCTGCCGACGGTCCGGCCGGCCCGTTCGGGTCACTCGACCGGCGGCATACAGTGCGTCGTGGTCATCCGGGGCACCTGCCAACCGCGCTGATGCGGTGACGCCGGCGTGACGAGGGTCCTCCACCATCCGTCACGGGAGGTCCGAAGCGGCATCCTGCGATGCAGGGTCCCGTCAACCCATGACACCGACTTCGACCTGCTCGCGGCACCACGACGTCTGGAGGCAGCGACATGGCGCGGATCACGATCAATGGTGTGTCAATGGATCCTGTGGCTCAGGCCACTGCCCTGGGAGCGGCGGGGCTGACATCCGAGGATGCGTCTCGGTCGAACTACATCCTCATCCAGACGCAGGGCGTGCTGACGGACGAACAGAGGGCCCAGCTGATCGCTCTCGGCGTCGTGATCCACGAGTACGTCTCCGAGAACACCTACCTGTGCGGATACCGCCCCAGCGACCTCTCCGCCGTCCGGGCCCTGCCTTTCGTGGTCTGGGCCGACGTCTATCTCAGAGCGTTCAAGATCCCGCCGTCACTACGCCCGGCTGCGCCCGAGGTCACCGCGTCGGTCCTCCCGACGTCCGTACCCCGGCCCCCCTCCCGCGAGCTCCGAGAGGTCGACATCGTGCTGCACGACGACGTCGACGCCGGCTCGGCAGAGGTGAAGGGGCGCATCGCCGCAGCGGTGCACCGCACCGCTGACGACCTGCGGACGGCGCGTCGCAAGGTGCGGGTGACCGCCGAGATGGGCCAACTCGATGACCTGGTGGCCCTCGACGAGGTGCACCACGTCGAGGCGGTCCCGAGGAGGCAACTGTTCAACAACGTCGCACGCCCGATCTTGAACGCCGATGTCGTCGTCAACGGCACGCCGTACCGGGGCCGTGGCCAGACCGTCGCCGTAGCCGACACCGGCCTCGACCGAGGGTCCACCTCGGACGTGCACCCAGCCTTCGCCGGGCGTGTCGCCAGGCTCTACGCACTGGGTCGGGTCAATCCGGACCGGGCCAACGACCCGGACGGGCACGGCACACACGTCGCCGGATCTGTGCTCGGGGACGGCACCTCGAACACGATGGGTGGAGCCATCGAGGGGACCGCGCCCGAGGCCACACTCGTCCTCCAGTCACTCCTGGACGACTCCGGCGGCCTCGGTGGCATCCCCATCGACCTCCTCGACCTGTTCGGGCCGCCCTATGAGCACGACGGCGCCCGCGTCCACACCAACTCGTGGGGAACCTCGATACCGGGTCTGCCGTACGACGCGAGCTCCAGAGAGATCGACGACTTCGTCTGGACCCATCCGGACATGGCGATCTGCTGGGCGGCCGGCAACAGTGGGACCGACGGCAACAGCAACGGCGTCGTCGATGCCGGCTCGATCGGCTCCGAATCGGCAGCCAAGAACTGCATCACGGTGGGCGCCAGCGAGAGCAGTCGTCCGCGCTTCACGCCCACCTATGGCCAGTACTGGCCGGCCGACTATCCCGCTGATCCGATCAGCTCCGATCGCCAGGCCGATGACCCCGACGGCCTCGTCGCCTTCAGTAGTCGAGGTCCGACGCGGGAAGGGCGGATCAAGCCGGACGTCGTCGCTCCTGGTTCATGCATCCTCTCCGCACTCTCCCGTGATGTCGCGGTTCCACCGACAGTCTTCGGAGTGTCGAGCGACCCGTTGCTCTCCTTCCTGAGTGGAACGAGCATGGCGACGCCTCTCGTGGCCGGATGCGTTGCCGTCCTGCGGCAGACCCTCGTGGACAACGGCATCCCAACTCCGAGCGCCGCTCTCCTCAAGGCGTTGCTGATCAACGGCGCCGTGGAGTTGCCCGGGCAGTACGCCCCCTCAGAGGCGGGCCGGTCCCCGAACAACAACTCGGGGTTCGGCCGGGTCGACTTGGCGGCGGCGGTCATCCTCCCGGGCGCCGACCCCGACGCCGACTTCGGGGAAGGGGGGCCGTTGAGCCAGGGTGATGAGGACACCATCACGATCGACATCCCTGAGCGCCCCTCGGCGGGCGTCACCAGCGACGACGCCACGCGGCCTGGGACATCCGCAGCGGCGGGCGTGACATTGACCATCACGCTGGTGTGGACGGACCCTCCTGGCGAGACGCTGCAGAACGACCTCGATCTGATCGTTCGTGCGGCCAACGGGGAGGAGAGGCACGGCAACGTGGCATCGTCCGCGAGCTTCGATCGACAGAACAACGTCGAGAAGATCGTATGGACCGGCATGCCGCCGGGTCCGGCCGAGATCACGATCCGAGCCTTCCGGATCACCGCCTTCGCACAGCCGTACGCGTATGCCTGGAGAATCAGATGATGAGTAGCGGGAGCCCCGCCTCGGGTTCCCTCCACCCGCAGGCTGAGCTACGCCGCTGTTCTGGGGGCGGGTTCGTCCGGGCTCCGTTCATGACCTGACCCCGGGACGGCGGACCGGCCCCGTGGAGCTGCTGGCACTTGCTCCGCGGCCGGCGGAGACATTCACTGCTGGTTCCGCGCCCCTGGCCGCGGAGCACGGGGCCGAGCGCACGGGCCCACCCGGCGCGACGGATCCGCGTCCCGGGAGTGGGGCTGTTCGACCTGACCATGGTGACGAGGAGGTCCAAGGCGTCACGCGGGAGCGCTGTGCGGGCTCCGCTACCCGCGTATTGCCTCGTGGGGCGGGTGGGGCTCGAACCCACATCGGCGCGGTCGACGACGACGGTGTCCCCGGGACGCAGCTCCCGTAGCCCGTAGCAGGCTCCCGGTTCGCCCTCCCAGTCGACGTCACCGGCCAGGACAGCGGGCCCGAGCCCACCGGGTGTGGGGCTGCCGTCATACCAGCCGACCGGGTAGGCACCCGGAGGAACCTGCATGGACCCGTCCGGCTCCAAGCCAAGCTCCATGATCCGAGAAGGGGCAGTCCCGGACCGCGGCTACGCCATCGAGCCCTCCCACCGTTTCATCGCACCGCAGCCCGCAGACGACACCATCGCGGCACTGGCAGCCGTCAGCGCCCAGTGCGTGCGTGTGCCGCGAGCGGTGGTCACCCTCCCGCCCCAGCGAAGTGACGCCTGCTGCACGCCGAGGCAGTCGCCGGGCCGAGGGTGCCTGGGAGTAGGCGTCAGCTACGTGGGGAAGCGCCCGGACCACGAGGCCGGCCAGCCCGGCCACCTTCAGGGCGCGCTCGACGGCCTGCTCCCGGTCGTGGAGGACCGTCACGGGCCGCTCGGCTAGGCCGCGGGCCCGGGCCAGCGCCTCGGCGTCCACACGACCTTGCTGCCGAGCGCCACGGCGCGGACCTCCACCCCGTACCAGCCGGAGCCGAGGGCGAGCGCGACCACGCCGCCGAGGCTGTGGCCGAGGACCACCACGGGCTGTCCGGGGTCGACGGCGGGAGCGACCGCGGAGGCGAGGGCGCCGAAGGAGTAACGGGGCAGCGGCGCCGAGGAGCCGTGGCCCGGGAGGTCGACCGTCGTCCACTGCCAGCGGTCCTGCACGTGCGGCAGCAGCGGCTCCCACACGTCGGCGTCGGCGCCGAGGCCGTGCAGGCAGCAGGAGCTCGGGCCGTCGCCGCCGCGGCGCACGTGCAGTCCAGGAGGCACGGCCCGCACGCTGCAACACGCGCGTCCCCGCGGCGGTCAGCCCTGCTGCTGCGCGTCGGCGAGGCCGAGCGTGCGCGCGTGCCGGAGCATCTCCGCGCTGTCCCCGGTGACGAGGAAGGGGACGCCGC
>NZ_DATMVN010000874.1:0-2288 GCF_035563135.1 Streptomyces sp. | reverse complement strand
ACCTGACCGATCACACTCCGCGAGCGAAGCAAGCACCCCAAACCCAGAGCCCGGGCGCGAAACCGCAGCGCCCGGGCCCGACCAGAGGAACCACCGATGGACCTGTCCACGCCCACGTTCGGCGCCGCCACCAGCACACTCGGGGAAACCGAACTGCGGCGCCTGGAGGACCGAAGCGACACCGAACTCGCCACCATCAGGGCCTGCGTCACCGAGATACTCATCGCACGCCGACAGACCGCCGCCGCAAGCGCACTACGTAATCTCCTGCAGCCGCCCCACCCTCCCCAGACTGGCCTGAGACGTGCGCTGGTCCAGCCTGACCGGACCGGACACGTGGTGCTCCACTACGACGGCGGACGCGCCCGGGCGCTGACTCTGGACACGGAGCACATCCCGGTGCTCAACGCAGCCATCGCCGGCCTGGTCGAGGTTGGGGCCGAGATGATCGCAGGCCGCCTTGTCATCAGTGTGTCGCCGCTGGCCCCGACAAACCTGCCTTGCGCAGTGTGTGACGCCGCATCCTGCGGGGCGCCCGACAACCTGCCCGACGGCAGGTGCGCCGCCTGTGAAGCACACCTGCACCACGAGCACAGGCTCCTCGGCGTCAACTGCTCGGAGTTCATCCCGTTCTGAGCGCACCACCCGCAGCCCCAAGATCCCCGTATCATCGACCGCCCCGCAACCCTCGTGAACACCGGGATCGTCAGTACTCAAGTGAGTTGAAGGAGCAGAAGTGACCACCATTGGATGGCTGCAGGAGAACCTGCAGACGGTCGTTGATGGGTTCGTCGCGAACCCTCACCTGGCGCAGCCCGAGATCGTTACCACTGAAGAGGGAGAGCCCGCGGCAGTTCTCATGCCCTTGCCCATGCTCGTGGCGCTACTCCGTGCCGAACACATCGACAACGCCGACATTGTCGATCTCGCAGGGACGCGAGCCGCTGAAGCAGGGGACGAGGGCGTCAGCCTCGAGCAGCTCACGCGCCTCGTGGCGACCCACGACCCCGAAAACGCTGCAGAGCTGTTGCGGGATCTTGGCCACGCCGACGGGGATCAGCCCGGCTGACGGAGGCCAGTACGATGCGAGGAGACCGCTACCGAAGCCACCACCTCCCGCAGGTCGGCGTTGACATCGCAGCCCTCCGCGACGTTCACCTGCAGAGAATTGCGCTCATCCGCATCGGACAACTCGTCGCAGAGGAAATTCGCGGAAGACCGCTGAAGAGACTGCCCTCCTGGCCGGCCGAACTCGGCAACTGCTGGAAGCTCTACTTCGACCTCCATGAACACGACCGGCGGGCTCCCAAGTACCGCATCGTCTACCGCTTCCTCCCTCCAACCGATGGCCCGCAGAACACCGACCGCCGGCTACGGCTTCAAGTCCTGGCCGTCGGCCCCCGCCAGCAGGCCGAGGCATACGAACG
The DNA here is from genome assembly GCF_035563135.1 of Streptomyces sp. Lineage (GTDB taxonomy): Bacteria > Actinomycetota > Actinomycetes > Streptomycetales > Streptomycetaceae > Streptomyces. Next base: position 861 of record NZ_DATMVN010000874.1, on the reverse strand, counting down.
TGCAGCTGCACGGCTCGCTCTTCCCGACGTGAGGATGGAGCGGACCATCCAGCCTCAGGAGCGTGCACCCGCGCCTCGGCCAGGCCGTCCCGCACTGGCGCCCGGGGCCGCGCGATTGGCAGCGCTCGCACACGATTCGGCGCAGGCCTCACGTGACCGGACCGCGCACCTCCGCACATCAGTCCCTCCGCCCCCACCGCTTCCGCCGCCGAAACGTTCCGGGAGCACTGTTCCACCACCGAGACCCCCGAACCAGCCACAGCAGCCCCCGCCTCGATACCTGGGACCCCCCGTGAGGCCAGGGCCGTGAGCTCCCGGGGTGACTGGTCCTGACCCACCCGAACCACTACCCGCACCAACCGACGCAACAGAGGAGCTTTCCGATGCCGAACACCAAGCTCGCACGACGCATCCACGCCCACCTGCACGACGACCTCACCGCAACGGAGGACCTGGCCCTAACGACCGTCCGCGAGGCGCGGTCCCTCAACGGCCAGGCCGACGAGGGGCATGCCAAGGCAACCGCGCAGCATGCCGGCCAGGCGTTGAGCCTGGATGCGCTCGATGCATCCCAGCTCTTCTCGCCCGGCCTGACACGCGCTGCCACACTCGAAGCCTTCGGCCAACTGGCCAACGGAGCTGATGCTATCGACTGGGACGCCATCCTCGACCCCTATGGAATGGATACCGCTGTAGTCGCAGGCACCTGAGCGGCGCGCCGGAGCACCCCGAGCGGATCGACACGGACAGCGGCACCCAAGTCATTTTCATGATCACCGCTCCTGCAGAGTGAGCATCGGCCACGCGGTGAGCGAAGCCGGCCGCGAGGTCTCCCTCGGCGTCACATGGCTCCCGGCCGGG
>NZ_DATMVN010000873.1:0-19209 GCF_035563135.1 Streptomyces sp. | reverse complement strand
AACTTCGTGCCGCTCAACACGGCCGATGACTGGCTGCACTTCGCCCTCGGCATCGGCATGATCACGTTGGGTGCCGCGCTGACCCGTCGCCGCACGAGCACCCCGGGGGTGTGAGGCCATGCCCGCCAGGAAGATGCTGTTCGCCGCCGCAGGACTTGCCACCGGGGCCCTCGTCCTGCGCCGCCTGACCGCACGCGACACGGAGCCCGCCGGCCAGGACCGCTGGCTGGTGGTGACGGTCCAGTGCGACCCCGATGAGGTCCAGCCCGGCAAGCTGCCGGCGCCCCTGCAGGACTTCGGTGACCGGATCGAGACGCGGATCACCCCGGCGCCCGGCGACCGCGGTACCGAGATCGCCGTCCGGTTCAGGGAGCCGCAGCCCGAGGGCACCCACTCCGTCATCGCCCGGATCTCCGGTGACGATCCGCGACAGGACCTGCGCCTGGCCCTGCGCGAGGCCAAGGCACTGCTGGAGACCGGCGAGATCATGCGGGCGGATGCGCCGCCCACCACCCATGACACACCTGGCGGGAAGCTGATCGGCTTGCTGAGCCGGCGCGCAGGTGGGGAGGGAGTGCTGTGAAGGCCCTGTGCTGGGAAGGCGTCAACAAGCTCTCCGTCGAGCAGGTGCCCGACCCGATCCTACGCAACGACCAGGATGTGATCGTCCGACTGGTCGCGGGCACCACCTGCGGATCGGATCTCCACCTCATCGGCGGCTACATCCCGTTCATGCGGGCCGGTGACGTGATCGGCCACGAGTTCGTCGGTGAGATCGTCGAGGTCGGGTCCGCAGTGCGGCGGCACTCGGTGGGCGACCGGGTGGTCGTCTGCTCGTTCGTCGGCTGTGGGCGCTGCTGGTACTGCACCCACGACCTGTGGTCCCTGTGCGACAACACCAACACCAACCCCGGGATCGGCCAGGCTCTCTTCGGCGCCGACACCGGCGGCATCTTCGGCTACTCGCACGCCATGGGCGGGCTGCGCGGGAGCCACGCCGAGTACGTGCGCGTCCCGTTCGCGGACTACGGCGCGTTCACCATCCCCGAAGGCGTCGACGACGCGAGCGCACTGTTCGTGTCCGACTCCGTGCCGACGGGCTGGATGGGTGCGGACCTGGGCGGGGTGAAGCCCGGTGACGTGGTCGCCGTGTGGGGGTGCGGCGCCGTGGGGCAGATGGCGGCCCGCGCCGCGATCCTGCTCGGAGCGGAGCGGGTCATCTCCATCGACCGGATCCCCGAGCGGCTGGAGATGACGGAACGGTTCGTCGGCAGTGAGGTCATCGACTACACGAGCACCGACGTCGGGGCTGAACTGCGGGAGCGCACCGGCGGCCGTGGCCCGGACGTGTGCATCGAGGCGGTCGGCATGGAGGCGCACAGCGACGGCCCGATGCACCTCTACGACCAGGTCAAACAGCAACTGCGGCTCCAGACGGACCGCCCCACCGCCGTCCGGCAGGCCGTCCACGCCTGCCGCAAGGGCGGCACGGTCTTCGTGCTCGGCGTCTTCGCCGGCGCCGTCGACAAGTTCCCACTCGGCGCGGTGATCAACAAGGGGCTGACCCTGCGGGGCGCCCAGATGCACGGCCAGCGCTACATCCCCATGCTGCTGGACCGTATCGCCGCCGGGGAGCTGAGCACGTCCCATCTGGCGACGCACAGCGTCACTCTGGACGAGGCGCCCACCGCGTACGACATGTTCAAGCACAAGTCCGACGGCTGCGTCCGCGCGGTCATCCGGCCCGGACACTGAGGGGCCGGGACGGGGGCGGGAAGCGGCAGCCTTCCCGCCCCCGTCCCGCGAGCCGTGGAGGGTGACGGACGGGGGTTCGGCCAGGACGTCCTGCACCGTCGGCCCAGGCGCTGACCTCTCCCGCCGGGGCCGGGCGGGTCAGGCCACGTGGACCTTCGGGCCGTCCGGCGTGAGGGTCGCGATCTGGCCGCGGCCACAGTGCACGACCAGCTCCCCGAGGCCGCGCCGGTCCATCTCGTCCAAGAACGCGCTCAGCGGCGACTTCATCACGCTGTAGTCGTCGTAGTGCACAGGAAGCGCGAACCGCGGGCCCAGTCGCCGGACGAGTTCCGCACCCTGCTGCCCGTCCATGGTGACCACCAGGCCGCCCGGCAACTGCGTGCCGCCCAGGTGCACGACCGCCACGTCCGTGTCCGGGTAGCGGCGGGAGATCTCGTCGACTCCGTCGAAGAGGAGCGTGTCGCCGGAGACGTAGACGCGCAGCCGCACCGGTCCGCCCGCAGGGCCGAACTCGAGCATGCTTCCCATGACTCGCGGCAGCAGGCCGCGCATGAGGCCGAGGGCGTGACGGCCGGGCATAGCGATCAGGCGCACCTGGTGGCCGTCCTTGACGAGGGTGCGGTGCTCCCAGTCGCGCAGCCCCGCGGCGCGGCGGAAGCCCTGGAGGGACCGCAGGACCCGTGCCGCCTGCGGGGTGGTGAGGATGGGCAGGGCACGGTCGAGGTTCCTGCGGGCCACCCGGTCCCAGTGATCGCCGTGCAGGTGGGACAGGACGACGGCGTCGAGGTCGGGGAGCTGGTCGACGGTGAGCGCCGGTTCCTTGAGCCGTCTCGTCAGCAGTCCGTAACCCAGGTGGGCGTGCTGCCCGCGGTGCAGGAAGTTCGGGTCGGTGAGCAGGGTCAGCGGTCCGTAGCGCAGCAGCAGGGTGGCGTTGCCGACGAACTGGACCTGCACCGGCGTATCTCCTGACGACGTCATGGGTGCTCCTCTCGTACGGCGTCCTCCGGTAGAGGGGTAACCCGGTTTCCAGCGCTCCACACCCGGGCGGGCTCCTGAACGTGATAAACCGACGCGAACGGGCACTCGCTTCCGTAGGGCAGGGCCGCCCGCACCGTCGTCGGCACCAGGAACGGACAGCTGGATGAACCGTCTCGATCGTCTCGCCTTCCGCGCTGCCGGTGCAGCAGCCCGTCGGCGCGGCAGCCGACCGGCTCTGCACCCTGATGGGGTGATCGTGGCGGGCCGCATCGAGGTGCCCGCGCGAGCGACGGGCTGGGACGTGCCGTGGCTGGACACCTCCGGTTCGTACGCGGTGACGGCTCGCTGGTCGCGCGCCGCCGGGCTCCCCCGGCCCCTGCCGGACGGGGCGGGGCTGGCGCTGAGGGTGGCGGACGCCGGTGGACCTGGCCGTCCCCTGGACCTGCTCCTGACGACCAGCGGCCGGGGCCGCTGGTCTCGCCACGTGCCGCTTCCCCGCACGTCCGCCACCGCCGGCCCGTACTCCACGCTCCTGCCGTACGTCATCGGCGGACGACGTGGGCTACTGGCCGTGTTCCCGGAACCCGGGACCCCGCGGATTCCCACCGACCCGGTCGCGGTGGGAGCCGCCACCGCCGTGCGGTCCCTCGCATTCAGGCTCTGCATCGGGACGGGCGCGGCCTGGCGGCCCCTGGCCCGGCTGACCCTGCTCGGCGAGGATCCCGCCGCACGGTCCCAGGACGACGAGGCGTTCGACCCCTACCGCAACCTGCTGCCCGACCTCCACCCCGTGGACCGCCTGCGCACACTGCGTGTCGCCGCCTACGCGGGCTCCCGCGCCGGACGGCACGCGGGGTCCCCCGGCTGAGCCCCGGCCGTGCCGGGGCCGGGTGCCTCAGCCGCCGAGTTTGCCGACCGCGTCGTCCAGCGAGGTCACCATCAGGGTCAGGTCCTGCGGGGTGGGGTATGCGGTGCCCAGCCGGTCCACGAGCTCCGCCCGTGTCAGCACCACCACCGCACCGCGGAGATCGTCGCCGTGGAGGGCGGCCTGGCCGGCCACTCGGGCACGGCCCTCCAGAAGGACCAGGGCGGAGTCGTCGTCCGCCGCGTCCAGCAGCTCGCGGACCAGAGCCTCGTCGATCATCATGTGTTCCCTTCCTGCTCTCGGTTCTCCGCTTTTGAGCCGCCGTCGCGGCGCGGTCCAGCCGTCCTTGCCCATGGCCTTGCGGACGGCGTCCCCTGGTGCGGTTCATCAGTGCCGTGACGGGCCCGAAAGCCGTGCTCGCCTGGCCCGACCCGACGCCGGGATACGGCCGCGTCGCTGCTGTGGCGGCGGATGCGGACAAGCTCTTGGCGTTCCTCGGCACGTGCGTGCTCTTGAGCACTCGTGCGCAGCTTCAGCAGCCGGGGCAGGAACGGCGGGACGTCGCTGTCGCCGTCGTCCAGTTCCGACAGCATCTCCTTCACCGCCCTCTCCTCCGTTTCACCGGCCGTAGGCGTTCCTTCGGGGCAGGGGCCCGACATCGGGGTGGCGGCCGGGGCGGACGGCGGCGTGGCGCTGCCCGGGTCCCGGACCGCCGCGTGCGGCAAGCGCGTCGGCGACGGCTCCGGTAGCGAAGGCGTAGACGGCCTTGTGCAGCACGTCGATGACGAGCTCCCCGCGAGGCCACGTGGAAGGCGGGGCACCGACTCCCGTGGCGTTTTCGAGGATCTGGTCGTTGGTGAGGCGCACGACGGCGAACTTCGCCGAGGCGACCGGACCGCGCAGTCCGGCATGCGCCATGACGGAGCGCAGCACGCCCAGGAGGGCGGCCTGACCGAAGTGCATGGCCCAGTTGACCGGGAGAGGCTGCTTTCCGGGATGTTCGGGCATACCGGTCAGGCGCTGGAGCACCCGCGCGGGCACGTGGGAGTCGGGCCGTCCGGTGACGGCTTGCTCGAGTTTTTCGCCGAGAGTCATCACGACACCGCCGGCGGTGCCCGCGATCAAACCTTGCCACAGTGCGCGCTTGATCATGTCCCGCAGAGTACCCAGAACCGCGGCTTTGACGCATGCGGTCGCGCACGCCGACGCCCGGTCGCCTGGCGGTCCACCCGGATGCTGCCGTCGGTGGGCTCGTCGCCGTGCGCGGGGGTAGGCGTACCCGTGGCAGGCGGAATTCGTCTCAGGAAGGCAGCCCCCTTATGCGTGCACCGGTCCACCGGCACCCTGTTCGCCAGTCGTGGCCCGAGTCGCGCAGGTCGATGGTGGTGTGCGGCGTGATCGGGGTGGCCGTGATGGCTGCGGTCGACGAAATCGTCTTCCACCAGATTCTGGGCTGGCACCACTTCTATGACCGCTCCACCACCAGCGTGGGTCTGATGTCGGACGGCTTGCTCCACACCGCCGAGCTCCTGGCTCTGGTCGTCGGGTTCTTCCTCTACGCGGATCTGCGACGTCGCCGCGCTCTGGCCCCGGCCCACGCGTGGGCCGGCTTCTTCCTCGGCCTCGGCATCTTCCAGCTCTTCGACGGAGTCGTGGATCACAAACTGCTGCGCCTTCACCAGATCCGCTACGGCGTGGACATCACCCCCTACGACTGGGCCTGGAACCTCGCCGCTGCGGTCCTGCTCCTGATCGGCTCGGTTCTGGCCATCCGCGCGGCCCGTTCCGGGCGGACCGAGCCGTCGTGACACCAGCGCAGGCCCACCTCCACTCGGTCACGGGCTATGGCCTGGTCGAACCGGTCATCGCGGTGGCCGCGCTGCTGGCGGCAGGCGCCTACGCGCTGGCCGCAGGACGTCTGCGGCGCCGGGGAGACATCTGGTCCCGGTGGCGCGGGGCGCCCTTCACCGCCGGGAGCGCCGCTGTGGCCTGGGCGGCGGTGGGCCCGGCACCGGGCGGGCCTTTCACCGCCCACATGACACAGCACCTGATCGTCGGCATGACGGCCCCGCTGCTGATCGTCCTGGCCCGCCCCCTCACTCTGACGCTGCGCATCCTGTCCCCGGCGTCGCCCGCCGGGTTCTGCTGACCCTTGCGCACTCACGTCCCGCCGGCTGGCTGACCTTCCCGCCGCTGGCGGCTCTGCTCGATGTCGGAGGACTGTGGCTGCTGTACCGAACAGAACTGTTCTCAGCCATGCAGCAACGGCCCCTGCTCCATACCGTGGTGCACGCGCACGTCCTGGCCGCCGGGTTGCTGCTCACCTTCGCCGTGTGCCGGCTCGACCCGGTGCGCCGCCGCTGGGGTCTGCCCCTGCGCGGAACGACCCTGCTGGCCGCCGGCGCCGCGCACGCCGTGCTCGCCAAATCCCTGTACGCAGCGCCGCCGCCCGGCACCGCCTTCCGCACCGCCGACCTGCACACCGGTAGCCAGGTCATGTATTACGGCGGTGACCTGGTGGAAGCCGCGATCGCGACTGTGCTCGCCACCTCCTGGTACCAGTTCACCGGCCGCGTCCAGACGCAACGGCGGCGCCGGGCGGATGCGGGCCGCAGACCACGAGCGGCGACCGGCGCAGCGGGCGGGCCGGGAACGGCTGTCCGTGCCACCGACCGGTACCGAGGCCGTGCCGGCACAGCACGACACGCCTATGACGGTCGGCAGGCTGAAGGGCAGGACGTTCGGTTCCGCGAGCGTCATGAAGACGGACTGGCAAAGGGAAACGGTACGGCGGCAGGGGGCACTCGCCAGTCGCCGACGCCGTCGGTGATGCGCCGTCAGCTGTGATGCCGCCCGCGATGACCAAGGGACGGTCTGCCCTTCGTGTCGTGCGGGAGCCGGCGGCCCGTCCGTGAGCGGGATCGAGCTCTCTCCGTCAACAGTGCCGGTCTCGTTCGCCGTCGATCGCTGTTATTCACTGTGGGACGACCGCACATGCAGGGGGGGGTCCGCCTGTTCAAAGCCACTTTCTTCACTGTCCGTCCTTTGGATCGCTGCGCTCCGGCGGTTCGGCTCGTGAACCGTCGCCTGCGGCAGCGTGGTCCGCGAAGGGTGGCTGCCAGATCGTTTCCCCTATCGGTGAACGGTTACATGGGGCTCATGACCCACATGCCGGATATCGCCGGTCGTGTCCGCTCGTGGAGCCGGGCAGCGGACGCTGGAACGCGTACTGTCAGCGAGGCCGTGCCCGGCGGGATCAGCCGGGGCACGGACCGTCCGGAGTGCGCGCCGCCCTGGCTCGCTTCGCCGGGTGTTTCCGCAGGCGGTTCGAGCGGTGCCCCAACCGCAGGGAGAGAATCGCCCCGCACACGTCGTCCGGCCCGCCCCGCGCATTCCTCGGCGGGGCGGACACCGGTCGGTACCTGTCGGGTGCGGGGCTCTGCGCGACCCGCTGTCCCTTTCCTCGGCACGTCTACAACCGACCGTTTGCGGGGTACGGCAATCCCACCCGGAAGCGATAGACGCGAACGCCGCTTCTCACGACGAGGCGGGACGCCAGGTGTTTACGCGGGTTCAACCATCAACACCATTCAATGGAGGTTGCTGCTGTGGATCGTCACGCGAGCGAGGAAGGCACCCGCCTGCACAAGGTCGGAAAAGCCTTTCGGCGGATGAGCAGGGTCTATGCGCCGCAGGAAGAGCGCCACCTCGGCGGGCATCTCGGGGCCGTTGTCGCCTTCGGCGCGTACACGGTGGCCTGGGATGCAGTGGTCGCCGTGCGGAAGACGAAGCTCCCGGAGCGCCCGGTCGCACAGGATCTCCTGCTGACGGCGACTGCTGTGTTCCGTCTGGGCCGGCTGCTCAGCAAGGGGTCCGTACGGCGCGGTTCCCTGGAGATCCACGGACCGGGATGGAGGCCATGGAGCCGGGTGACCACCCCGATCAGCCCTGGGGAGAATCCGGGGAGTTTCGACCGGCGGCCCCGCCGCTGCACACACCGGTGCTGTGACCGCATAGGTGCACCGGCCTGGGGTCAGGCTGCGTAGGCGAGAGGGCGCCCGCCCCGGCGGATGCCTTTCCGCTGTCGATGAGGGGCCGGGACGACAACTCGTCGGCCACCGTCACCAGGCCTCTGTGGTGGGAGCGAAGGGCGGACCACCCTGGAAGGGCTTCGCCGCATGCGCCAGGAGCGTTCGGCCACGGGCGCCGGTCCCCTGGGCCGGGCTCGGGGTGGAGAGGCGCAGGGCCCCGCACGGAACCGGAAGGCCCGGGGTCCACGCGCGGGGCCGCGCTCACGGGCAGGCCGGCAGACCGCGCGGTCAGGGTGTGCGTACCCGTACCGTCCTGCCTGCCTGCCACTGGAGTACTGTCTGCAAGCTCTTGTCCTCACGCACCCGTCCACGGCCGCTTGTGCGGGAGTTCGGACCGGGCGGAGCCGCGTCGCTTCCAAAGCCGTCTCACCGGCGGGGTGGCCGGTCAGACGATGGCGAGAGTGCTCACGCCGTCCAGCTGCGTCAGCCCTGCCGAAGTGAGGCAGGGGGTGAGGTTGGTCAGATCCGGAATGATGGCGACGGTGACGTTGACGAGATGACCGGCGTAGCGGCCGCTTTGCACCGTGCCTACGGATGTGTAGACCTGGGTCAGCCCTGCGGCGCTGATGTCGATGCCCGTGACCTGCACGGTGGACTGCTGTGTACTGCCGTTGACGAGGTGCCAGACCAGCGTGGCGGTTGCAGTGCTCGGGAACGCGATGCACGTGGCGTCGGGGACGGTACTGCCCTCGCTGTAGGTCACTGCGGTGACACCGTCGTTCACCGGGCAGGAGCCGTAGGAACCGGTCGACGTGTAAGTGACGGTCTGCGGGACGAGCTGTTTCAGCCCGGGGCTGTAGGTGGTGAGCTGTTGCCCCACACACGTGATCGGAGGAGCGGCTGATGCCGTTCCGGCCCACAAGGGGACTGAGAGCAGGGCTGCGAGGGCAGCAATGGCCGATCTGCTGAGCCGGCGTTCCATGGGGTTCTTCCCTTCCGCCGTTCTGGTCGGTGCGGCAGCTGCTCGGGGCGCCTCCAGCCGTGGGCACTACGAGCGGAAGACGCTCAGCTGCGTTCGGAGATGAGTTCATCGGACATCTCGCGGGCCTCGCTTCCATATCCGGGGCCCGCGGAGCGAACGGGTGTTCCCGGGCCGGTGACCATTGGCTCGGTCGACCTCCGGTGCCGGGAATCAAGCTCTGCGACGTGTGTACGTTGTCACGGGACAGGCAGCCGCGTATATGGCCCCTTCGGGGGGCGCGCACACCTCCCCCTGGGGGGACGCACCCCTCCCCCGCTCGTCCACACCCCCGGGTGCCCGTTCGCGTCCGGCAGCGCGAAGGACGGGCCGCTGAGGCATCACCGGCGAGGACATCGACGAGGTGCGCCTGCGCGCAGCGGAACTTCCCAGGATGCTCCGGCCGTCCTGGATCCTGAGGCTGCTGCCGGCCGACGTCCCGCACCAGCCGCGAATCGGCGGCGTCCGTCGTGCCTGCGTAAACCTGATGCTCGTCCCCGGCGGCCCGATCGGGCCGCCGGCAGGCCGCCCGCCCCATGAGCGACAGCCATTTCCGCAGCCAACTGGAGGCGCTGCCGGTCTTCGTGGACGCCGACCGTGCAACCAGACCCTTGGCGCACTTCGCACGCTTCGTCGACGCGCACACCGTTCCGGTCGACCACACCCGCCGACGGGGGCGTCGAGTTGATCCTCGACGCGGCCGGGCATCGCGAGATCTGCCGCAGTTCCGGCAGCCGCCAGTCAGTTCACACCGGTGCATCAGGAGCGGGCCCGCCGGCAGGTACGCCGCCTGCTGCTGGGGGCCGTGCCCTTACCAAGGGAACCACGCACCCGCACGGGCTCACCGCTTCACCTGCCGGCTGCGCCTTCCTGCGCGTCCAGTGCGTGAGATCGGGCCGGGCGGACGCCCACGCCGCTCGGCCCTCCACAAGCCGCCCACGGTCAAGGACTCCGCTGGCCGGGCATGGACGCCACGACCACCGGAGACGGCGGCGGCGCAGGAGCAGCCACCATGGCCTGCACAAGAGCCGACAGCACCTCGCCGCGCTGCTCCTGAGTCAGACCGCCATCGGCAATCAGGCGTTCGGCAGCCAGGTACCGCGACAGCTCCAGCGGCTGATCGAAATACGACCGCAGGTGAGTTGCCGCTGCCTCCTGCGAGCGGATGAACGTCTTGGCGACGAAGCCCGAGAGAGCCGCGGAGACCGCCCCCAGTCCGCCGGCGACGATGGCACCCGCCGTCGTGCTCGCGTTCAGCGCCAGCAGGACGAAGAGGATCAGGAGGGCGAACCCGGCCCCCATCGCGACCTGGGCGTTGCGAAAGGAGACCTTGGCCTGGCTCGTGGCGATGTCGTGGTACAGCGTGAGCCGTGCGTGAGTAGTCGTCCACAACTCAGCCAGAGCAAGGGCACCTTGCGGCCGGGGCAGGCCGTCGCCTGCACCCGCGGGATCTGCGTCCGGGAGCGGCTCGGTCCGGACGTCGGGCAACGGCACAGTGCGGCCATTCGCTGCGTGTCTCTCACCGGTTTCGGCTGCGACGGCGGCCCGGTGACTTCCCGCGGGCATGCCGCGAAGGGCTTGCTCCAGCTCTCCCTCGGCGCGATTCAGGCGCTCTCGGCTTCGGTTGACCGTTGCCCGCTCGCGGTCTCCGATCGAAACCAGCTTCTGGCTGACAGCGATCGTCGTAAGAGCAACCGCAACGGTACTGAGAAACGACCCGAACGCCCCCCAAGAGGTGAGGTTCACCTGCTGGAATATCCAGTCCCAGGCGAACACGACTGCAAGAACACCTGTGGTCACGAGGCTGGGGCGAGGAGGCCCTGAGGTGCTCGTCCCAAGAACCGACTCCGCTGTTGTGGCTCCGGGCGGTCGGGATCAGTGGTGGTCGGCATGGATCACGAGAATGCCGGTACCGCACGGGAGACGCCAGCTGTTCAGCCCATTTCACACGGAAGCACGTGCGGTCCCAGCACACTGTCCGGCCAACGCGCGAGGCTCCTCCCGCACCTGGGCGCGGGAGGAGCCTCGGCACTGCTTCCGGTCCGGCGCTACAGGCCCCGATCCCGGTTCCATCGGCTCACGCTCATCGCGTAGAAGACGTTCCCGATCCCCATCGTGAACATGAACAACCAGAAGTGGGCCCAGAACGACTGACGTCGGCGCCGAACGCCGAAGCCGCCGGCGACCGCCGACGCCGAAGCGGACGAGGACGCCGCCACGTTGTTGTTGATGATGATCGGAGGCATCCCGGCCGGGGGAGGCTGCTGGTCCGGAGCTGTCGTCATGAGGTCATTCCTCTGTGCGAAGTACAGGGTGCGGACGCACGGTAGAGCCACACCGCTGATCACCGAGGCGGAATCACCCTCACGTCACCCGGTCGGGGGGTCCCTCGCCTCCCTGCTCCTTCTCCGGGTCCGTCCTGGCCCCCGGCCGTTTCGGCCGAGCCGCGACGTACCGGTCCGCCGAAACACCAGGCCACCGTGGGCGCGAGTGACGCGCCTGAGGCACCGGAACCGGAAGGCCGGGTGTTTACGGTGGGCACGCCCCTTGCTGGGGGCGAAGCCACTGGTTCAGGTGGAACGGCCTTGGAAGACCCCGGCGTCTGCGGCCAGACCGGAGCGCCGGCAGAAGCCGGATCATCTCCCGGCCCCTCGCCGTTGCCGGCCTTCGTCCGGGCGACGAAGTGCTCGAGGCCACCAGGCTCGGGAGGCGTTCCTGGGGGCGTTCTCGCAGACGTGAGCACGGACCTCGATCCGCTGGTCAGAAGCCGGCTCCCATGGGTCGGCCTGGCCCCTGGCGCACTGCCCGGCCGCCGGACCGGTCCCAGGGCCGTTCACAGCCCCGGTCCCCCGTCAGCTGCGGGGAATCTCTCCCGGGCACGCTTCAGATCCGTCGTTCCGGGTGACCCCCGCCGCTGGCCCCCCGGTCAGACCTTGCGTGGCGGAAGCGGGCGCAGGGCCGGGCCTTGCAGGACCTCGCCGTCGATGCCGAACCGCGAACCGTGGCAGGGGCACTCCCACACGGTTTCCGCCTCGTTGAAGGCGACCAGGCAGCCGAGGTGTGTGCAGCGCGCCGACACGGCGTGGGCCGCCCCTTCCTCATCGCGATAGACGGCGCAGCGCCGTCCCTCGACCCGGACGACCGCGCCCGAACCGGGGGCGATCTCGGTCACTGAGTCGACGTGCGTGGTCTTCAGCCTGTCACCCACGAAGTGCCGGGCGACCTCCGCCTGCTGTTTCAGCAGCGTCGCGCCCTCCCGGACCGTGCTCCACAGACGACGCGGGTCGTACAGCTCCGCCCATTCGGGTTTCGTACCGGTGAGTGTCGATGCCAGCAGCTGACCGGCCATGGCACCCCCGCTCATGCCCCAGCCGCCGAATCCGGTCGCCACGTACACATGGCGCGCCCCCGGGTGGAAGGGGCCGACCAGGGGCACACCGTCACTCACCTCGTTGTCCTGGGCGGCCCACCGGTATGCCGTGTCGCCGACCGGGAAATGCTCATGCATCCACGCGTCCAGCCGCAGGAACCGCTCGTGGCTGTCACCCGTACCGGGTGTGAAGCTCTCACCTGTGACGATGAGCAGCCGTCGGCCTTCGTCGAGCGGCGCGGTGCGCACCGATCGCTTCCCCATGTCGTTCGTGACGTACATGTGCTCCGGTGCTTCGGTGGCGGGGACAGGAGCGGCGACGACCAGTTCGCGGCGCGGTGACAGCCGGGCGAAGTGGAGTGCCCGGTCGAAGACCGGGTAGTGCGTGGCGACCACGACGTCCTTCGCCGTGATCGTCGCACCCCGCTCGGTCGTCACACGGCACGGGGTCCCCTCGGCGAGGCCGGTGACGCGGGTCCGCTCGTGGATGACACCGCCTCGTGCGGTGATGTCGTCAGCCAGGGCCAGAAGGTACTTGCGCGGGTGGAACTGCGCCTGGTGTGTGACGTGCACCGCTGCGGCCACGGGGAAGGGCAGGTCCGTCTCCGTCACGAAGCCGGCGTCGAGCCCTGCTTCCGCGGCTGCCTCCGCTTCTGCTTCGAACGTGGCGCGTTCTTGCGGGTCGGTGGTGAAGGTCAGAGCCGACGACCGCTCGAAGTCGCAGTCGATGCCCAGTTCCGCCGCCACCGAGGCGACCCGCTTCACCGCTGCTTGCTGGGAGTGGGCGTACCGGCGTGCGCCTTCCTTCCCGCGTGTGCGGCGCAGTCGTTCGTACACGAGGGAATGGGCCGCGGTGAGTTTCGCCGTCGTGTAGCCGGTCACCCCGGCGGCGACACGGTCCGCCTCCAGCACCACCACGCTCCGTCCGGCGCGGGTCAGTTCCCAGGCGGTACTCAGGCCGGCCATGCCTGCCCCGATCACGAGGACGTCCGCCCTCGTGTCGGTGTCCAGTACCGGCCACTGGTTGCCCGGTGCCGTGGCCATCCAGTAGGACTCGGCCATGCCGGGCAGTGCAGCATCTCGTGTGGTCATGGACCACGTGTTCCCTCAGCGGCCGAAAGGAGACATGGTGGACCGGATCTTCCCCTGGGCGGCCCTGACTTTCCCCAGCCGGCCGGTACCACCCCGGCGTCCGGGGCTGGGGTGTCATCGGCTCACCGGGTGGGACTCCAGGGTTCCTGCGTTCCGGACCGGGTTCCAGGACGTCACCCCGGCGTCGCGGACCTCATCTGTCGTCGCGGTCCTTCCCCAAGGGATGTGCGACTCCTTCGTCAGGCTCGAAGACGTCACGTCGGCCTGCTTGCCTGCCCTCGTCCAGCTTCGCGACAGCCGGGTAGTGCAGGTCGAAAGCCGGCGATTCCGAGCGCACCCTGGGCAGGGTGACGAAGTTGTGCCGCGGAGGCGGGCAGGAGGTTGCCCACTCGAGGGAGCGGCCGTAGCCCCAGGGGTCGTCGACGTCGATGCGCTCTCCGGTCCTGGCGGTTTTCCACACGTTGTAGAGGAACGGAAGGGTGGACGCCCCCAGGAGGAAGGCACCGATGGAGGACAGGGTGTTCAGGGCGGTGAAGCCGTCCGCGGCGAGATAGTCGGCGTAGCGGCGGGGCATTCCTTCGGCGCCGAGCCAGTGCATGACGAGGAAGGTGGTGTGGAAGCCGATGAACAGGGTCCAGAAGTGGATCTTGCCGAGGCGTTCGTCGAGCATCGTGCCGGTCATCTTGGGCCACCAGAAATGGAATCCGGCGAATGTGGCGAAGACGACCGTGCCGAAGACGACGTAGTGGAAGTGGGCCACGACGAAGTAGCTGTCGGTCACGTGGAAGTCCAGGGGCGGTGAAGCCAGGATGATGCCGGTCAGTCCGCCGAAGAGGAACGTCACGAGGAAGCCGATCGACCAGAGCATCGGTGTCTCGAAGGACATCGAGCCCTTCCACATGGTGCCGATCCAGTTGAAGAACTTCACTCCGGTGGGTACGGCGATGAGGAAGGTCATGAAGGAGAAGAACGGCAGCAGCACCGCTCCGGTGGCGAACATGTGGTGCGCCCACACGGTCACGGACAGGCCTGAGATCGCGATGGTGGCGCCGACCAGGCCCACGTAACCGAAGACCGGCTTACGGGAGAAGACCGGCAGGATCTCCGTGATGATGCCGAAGAACGGCAGGGCGATGATGTAGACCTCGGGATGCCCGAAGAACCAGAAGAGGTGCTGCCACAGAAGCGCGCCGCCGTTCTCGGGGTTGAACACTTCGGCGCCGAAGCGCCGGTCGGCCTCCAGCACCAGCAGCGCCGCGGCCAGCACGGGGAAGGCCAGCAGGACCAGCACCGAGGTCAGAAGGATGTTCCAGGTGAAGATCGGCATCCGGAACATGGTCATTCCCGGGCCACGCATGCAGATGATCGTGGTGATGAAGTTGACCGCGCCGAGAATGGTGCCGAACCCGGCCAGCGCCAGGCCCATGATCCACATGTCGCCGCCGACGTACGGGGTGCGCTCGCCGCCGCTGAGGGGCGTGTAGGCGGTCCAGCCGAAGTCGGCTGTGCCCTGCGTGGTCAGCAGGCTGCCGAGGACGATCAGCCCGCCGAAGAGGAACAGCCAGAACGACAGCATGTTCAGCCGTGGGAAGGCCACGTCGGGAGCGCCGATCTGCAGCGGCATGATCGCGTTCGCGAAGCCGGCGAACGTCGGGGTCGCGAAAAGCAGCAGCATGATCGTGCCGTGCAGCGTGAAAGTCTGGTTGTACTGCTCGCTCGACAGGATCTGCAGCCCGGGGCGGGCCAGCTCCGCACGCAGCAGCAGCGCCAGCGCGCCACCGACGATGAAGAAGAAGAACGACGCACCCAGATACAGGTGACCGATCTTCTTGTGATCCGTCGTGGTCAGCCAGCTGATGACGACGCTGCCCGGACCTCTGCCTTCAACAGGCACCAAGGTAGGTGGTTCGGTGGTGGATACGGTCACGCTAGGGCTCCCCCCACGGCAACGAACAGCAGTACCAGCACGCCACACGTGCCCGGGAACCGCCGGCAGATGAGGCTTCCTGTTTACCGGCACCGGTACGGTTGCGCGCGCTTATGCCACCTGCGCGTTCGGGTGATGTACCGGCCGGTCGCGCCCGCCGTGCGTCTCGCCGCCCGGACGAGGACCGAACACACGGCGGCACCGCCCTCGCCGCCGCCCCGGCGGCCGGCTGCGCTTCCTCGGAGCGTCCGCGTCGGCCCGTGGTGCCGCTGCCTGCGAGAACGTGGGGGTACTTCCGCTCCTCGCGGGTACCCGCGTCCCGTGGCGCGTCGGTCACGGCTCGCCATGGGCACAGGCCCTTCGATGCAGTGGGAGAGGGAATGCGGCTTCTTGACTTTGCTCAGGCCACAGCTTCCCGGTGTTCCGCCGAGGTGCTGAACGGCCGGTACCGTCTGGACGAATTCCTCGGCAGCGGCGGTGCTGCGGACGTCCACCGGGGTTTCGACCTCCGGTTGAGACGACCGGTGGCGGTCAAGGTCTTCCGGCCCGACGCCGGCATCGACATCGACATCGAGGAGAGCTTGCACAGCGAAGCAGTGATCCTGGCCCGGTTGCACCACCCCGGCCTGGTCACCGCCTACGACGCCGGGCAGCACGACGGACGTGCCTTTCTGGTCATGCAGCTGATCGAAGGCAGCACGCTGAAGAACCGCATCACCCAGGGCCCGTTGTCCCCCGAGGCGACCGCCGCACTCGGCGCCGGCCTCGCACACGCGTTGGCGCACGCACACGAAGCAGGAGTCGTCCACCGGGACGTCAAGCCGTCGAACATCCTGCTGGATGCTGCCCACCACCCCCATCTGGCCGACTTCGGCATCTCCCGGCTGCTGGACGCCACCACCCACACCGCCACCGGCACGCTCATCGGCACCGCCGCCTATCTCTCCCCCGAACAGGTCCTCGGCCGCCCCGTCGGCCGGCCCTCCGACATCTATGCCCTCGGCCTGGTCCTCCTCGAATGCCTCACAGGCAGGCTCGAGTACGACGGCGGCCCCCTTGAAGCCGCGATCGCACGACTGCACCGGCCGCCGGTCCTGCCTCACGGGCTGCCGGACCGACTGAGCATCCTGCTGCGGGACATGACAGCCCTCGACGAACAGGACCGCCCGACAGCCCGCGACTGCGCGCGCACCCTGGCGGCAACGGCCGGCGAAGCCCTCGGCACACCCGGACCGTCGGCGCATGTCACGAGCCTCGTCGCGGGCCAAGAGCCTTCGCGGACGGCCGAGGACACGCACACGAATCCGATGCTCGGTGGAAAACCGCCCGCTGCCCGGACCACGTCCGCGCGCGGGCGCACCCTCATGGCCGGTGCCACCGTCGCACTCGCCGCCGTCACGACAACCGTCCTCACCGTGACCGGCAGCTCCGCACCTCAGGACAACGGCCGGGACACCACCAGGGCCACCGGCGCTCCCGCCGTGGAGCCGGAACGTTCTGCGGGCTCAGGGCAGAAGACCGCCAGGGCACCATCGGCGGCTCCGTCCTCCGGTCCCGGCACCTCCGTCGGCGCGGTGCCCGAAGACGCAGGCGCGTACAGCTCAGCGCCCGAGGCGGCACACACCGCACCGCGCGACCCGGCCACCTCTGCAGCCGCAGCCACGCCCCCAGCCACGACCCCAGCCACAACCCCGACAACAACGCAGGGTGGCACGACGGCCGCACCCCGGCCTCTGCCACCCGGCCAGGCCAAGAAGACAGAAAAGGCCGAGAAGACAGAAAAGGACCAGCAGCAGAAGAAGCCCGGCAGGACGGCCCCGCGTCACTGAGGTCCCAGCGGTCTGCGCGGCCTGCAACGGCTGTACCCCTCGCACGGACAGGTTCGCCATGGCCTGCCCCGGCGGGCGGGGCCGCAGGGACCGGGCCCCGAGTCACACAGGTGCTGGAACCGCCAGTCCGTCCTCACGCACCGGCGGCCCAGGACGGCGCATGTGGCGGCCGCGCCGACGGGGCACACCACGATCGTTTCGAACCACCCGCCTCGCAGGCGCACCCGCACCCCGGCGCCGGACACCGCAGGCGGGCCGGAGACCGGCCGGCTGGAGGAGCGCAGGCTTCCGCCTCCGCCCCGTCGGCGGCGGAGGCATGGACGACGGCCCGGCGCCGGACACCGACTGACTCGAACACCACTTGTGCCCGCACGCGGGGCCCGGTCTCATCGTCACGGCAGCCCGTTCATATGTCGACAACGTTGCCGGAGATCGCAGAGATGGCGCTGGGCGCCGCCGTCGTCGCACCACACGAAGGAGTACGCCGATGCGCCCACGCCCTTCCGCCGCCACACGTCTGTGCATCGCAGCGGTGAGCGCCGTCGCCCTGGCCGTCACCCAGGTACCGCCTGCCTCTGCCCACGGCGCCGGCGGGAAGTGGGCCGCCGCCTGGGGGGCGAGTCAGGTGGCCGGCACCCCGATCCCCGGCAACAGCTGCCCAGCCGGGTCGGGTCTGGAGGACCGGACCGTCCGCAATGTGCTTTTCGTCAGCGCCGGCGGTGACAACGTCCGGGTCCGGCTCGCCAACACCTTCGGTACGCGGCCGGTGAGCGTGGACCGTGTCACCGTCGCTCTCCAGCAGTCCGGGGCCGCGGCCGTTCCGGGCACGCTGCGCACCCTGACCTTCGACGGCCGCAGGGGTACCACGATCACGGCCGGTGAGGACCTCTTCAGCGACCCCCTGCCGATGCGTGTGCGGGCTCTGTCCAGCCTCCTGGTCAGCGTGCACGTGGACGAGGCCACGGGCCCGGTGACGAACCACCCCTTCACCGCTCAGGGCAATTATCTCGCCGCCGGGGACGCGGCCCTCGACACCTCGGGCGCCCGGTACGCGGACACCCCTTGCTGGATGCTGGTGAGCGGCGTCGATGTCCGCGGGAGTGCCCGTACGGCAGGCGCCGTGGTGACGTTCGGCGACTCCATCACCGACACCGCGAGCACCACCGGCAACGCCAACCAGCGCTATCCGGACCACCTCGCCCGCAGGCTGCAGGACCGGGCGGGGCACACCCTGTCGGTGGTCAACGCGGGCCTGGGCGGAAACCGCCTCATCGCCGAGCGGGACGGAGAGCCCTACTACGGCCCGTCAGGGATCTCGCGGGTGGAGCGCGACGCGCTCGGCCAGAGCGGTGTCAGGGCCGTCATCCTGCAGGAGGGCATCAACGACATCGGGTTCGGCGCGTCCGCCGAGGACATCATCGCCGGGTACCGGACGTTCATCGGGAAGGTCCACGCCCGGGGGGTCGCGGTGTACGGCGGGACACTGCTGCCCTTCCGCGGATCGTTCGTGTGGACCCCGGAACGCCAGGCCACCTGGAGCACGGTCAACGACTGGATCCGGTACTCCGGCGCGTTCGACGGAGTGGTCGACTTCGCGTCGGCCACGGCATCGGCCGGTGACCCGCTGACGATGGACCCCGTCTACGACAGCGGGGACGGACTGCACCCCGACGACGCGGGTACCCGGGCGATGGCCGATGCCGTCGACCTGGGCATGCTGCTCGCCCGGTCGGCGCCCGAGGACTCGCCCCGCACCCGGACGCAGCGCCGCTGACCCTGCTGAGCGCTGTGGGCGACGTACGAGGTGAGCAGCAGCCCGGGCCTGTGGGCGCGGGCGGTCCCTCACCCGTCGGAAAGGCGCAGCATGACCTTGCTGCTGCCCCCGGCCGGGTCGGCGGCGACCGCCAGCGCCTCCTCCGCGCGTGCCAGCGGGAAGCGGTGGGTGATCAGCGGACCCAGGTCCAGCCCCTCCTGCAGGGCGAACAGGGCGTCGTCCATCTCCTCGACGAAGCGGTACGACCCGATCCACGTGATCTCACGGGTCACCAGGTCGCCGAGGACCGCCGGTGCGGCCGCTCCGGGCAGGTTGCCGACCTGCACGAGCGTGCCTCCCCGCGCGGTGGCCCGCAGCACGGGGCCCAGGGCGGCCGGGGCTCCGGATGCCTCGAAGACCACGTCGATGTCCTGCGGCAGGACGTCGCCGCGTGCCAGATCACGGGTTTCGTCGGCGCCCATGGCACGGGCCACGGCGAGGGCGGGCGCCGTCAGGTCGGCGGCGATGACGGTGCCCGCTCCGCGGTACCGGGCGGCGGCCACGACGAGGGAGCCGATCGGGCCGGCCCCG
>NZ_DATMVN010000872.1:0-4223 GCF_035563135.1 Streptomyces sp. | reverse complement strand
AGGGGCCGGCCCGGTGCAGCTCGGCGCCCGGCACCTCACGGACCTGGGGCTCGCCCCCGAACGCACGCGTGACCGCTTCCCGTTCGGCCGGGACGGCGGTCACGACGAGCACCCGCACAGCGGTACCTCGGGTTCGAAAGGGCGATCAGAGGGTCAGGACGTCTTCGTCAGCCGGAAGTGCCAGATGCCCGTGAGCTTCTGGCCCTTGGTCTCGACGATGCTGATCTGCGTCTTGTCCGCCGTGGTCTCGCCGGTCTGGCTGGCGAAGAAGGCGCTGCCGGGGATCGACCGGTAGGTCCTCTTGTAGGGCTCCTGCTCGGCCTGCTGGCCGTTGATGAAGAGGGTCCAGCCGTTGTCCGCGACCTCGGGGTCGACGCCGAAACGGACCTTGTCGTCCATCGCGACCTTGACGGACTTCTCCGCCTTCTTGTTCAGGCAGCCCTGGATCTCGGACTCCTTGAGGGCCTTGCCGTCGTTGTAGCAGGAGGCCTCGGTGCTCACCGAGTCCCCGCCGACCGTCACGGTGGCGAGCGGCGTCGGCTTGTCGCAGGCGGACAGGACAAGGAGTCCCGCGGACACGGCACCAAGAGCGACGCCGATTCGACGGCCCTTACCGGAGAAGAACGCAACGGTCATGCGCCGAAGGTTATCGGTCGGTTCCGCTCATGCCACGCGGGGGTGCGGTGAGCCGCGCCGCGCGGCTCCCACAAGACCCCGTACGGATGCGGTCGCGCCGAGGGCGAGCAGTGCGGCGGCGACGGACATGCCGAGCACTCCGTTGAGCGGCAGAGCGATGCCGATCGCCCCGCCGGCGACCCAGGACATCTGGAGCAGCGTCTCCGACCGGGCGAAGGCCGAGGTCCGCACCTCCTCCGGCACGTCGCGCTGGATCATCGCGTCCAGCGACAGCTTCGACAGGGCCTGGGTGAAACCGGCGACCGCGGCGAGGGCGGCGACCATCACCGTGCTGAAGAACACCGCGGCGAGCACGGCGGCCCCCAGGGCGAGCCCCAGCACCGTCGCGACGATCGTCTCGGGGCCGCGCGCCCTGAGCCAGGAGCCCACCGCCGTGCCGCAGGCGTTGCCGGTGCCGGCCGCGACGCCGACGATGCCGAGCGAGACGGCGGCGCTCTGCCCCGCCAGGGGGTGCTCGCGCAGCAGGAACGCCAGGAAGAAGATGAGGAAGCCGGACAGGGCGCGGTGCGCGGTGTTGGCCTGGAGACCGTGCAGGACGGACGGCCCGACGGACCGCAGCCCGGGCGGCTTCTCCCGCCCCTTCCTCCCCCCGATCCTCGTACTGCCGCTCCTGCCGTCCTTGCTCCTGCCGCGGGTGACGACCGGGCGGGGCGCCTCCTCGTGCGGGACGGCGAGCCGGGCCTTGCGCTCGCCCTTCGCGGAGTCGACCTTGTGGGGCAGCGTGAAGGCGAGGACGGTCCCGCCGAGGAAGATCGTGCAGGCGCCGTAGAGCGGCCAGGGGGACCCGATGCTCTGGAGCCCCGCCCCGATCGGCGCCGCGATCCCCGTCGCCAGCAGACCGGCCAGGGTGACCCGCGAGTTGGCCTTCACCAGGGAGAAGCGGGGCGGCAGGAGACGGGGCACGACGGCGCTGCGCACGACCCCGTACGCCTTGGAGCAGACCAGGACGCCCAGGGCCGCCGGGTAGAGCTCCAGGCCGCCCGTGGCCACCGCGCCCGACATGGTGATCGCGAGCACCGCCCGGGCGAACATCGCACCGGCCATCGCGGCGCGGCGGCCGTGCGGCAGCCGGTCCAGGAGGGGGCCGATCACCGGGGCGAGCAGGGTGAAGGGGGCCATCGTCACGGCGAGGTAGAGGGCGACGCGCCCGCGCGCCTCGTCCGTCGGCACGGAGAAGAAGACCGTCGAGGCGAGCGCCACGGTGATCATGACGTCGCCGGCACCGTTGACCGCGTGCAGCTCGATCAGCTTGCCCAGGCCGGACTCACCCGCCCCATGGGCGTGGGTCGCCTTCCTGATCCCCCGCGCGGTGCCCGTGAACGGGGCACGCAGGGCACGGCCCATCGCCCGGACCGCCCTGCGGAGCGGACCGGACCCGTCGGACGACCTGGCGGCAGCCACGTGGTCATAGTGCCCCACCCCCCGCCGTCACGAACCCATGATCGGGCCGGGGCGTGGCGGCGACCGCTCCGTCGGGCGAGTCGTCCCCGCCCGCGAAACGGCCGGGAGACGTCCGGGAGACGCCCGCGAGACGTCCGGGAGCCGTCCGGGAGACGTCCGGGAGACGGCTGCGGGGCGGCTGTGAGACGGCCGGGAGCGGCTCGGACACACCCATGGTCCCGGGCGGATCCGCCGCTGCGGGGTGGCGGACCGGTGGCCGTCACGGAAGGGTTCCGGGTCTGTTTGGGGCGGGCAGGTGGGCGCGGGGCGGCGGAGAGGGTAGCGTGCACTCACGCGCCACCGGCGGTTGTTCTTGGCCGCGCGCCTCTCCGCGATCCCGCAGAATGGATGGCAGAAGGCGCGCCCGAGGCAGGTACGACGGGTGTGGACGTCGACGCGGCCCCCAGGTCCGCTCCGCTCACAACCGTCATGGCCGAAATCGGACATCGATGGAGCTGCTGGCGCACTCGTGAGACGGCGTATGGAGAGAAGCGAGACCTGTGAGTGCTGCGACGACGCGAAGCCGTACGGCCCGTACCCCCGCCCCTGACCGTCTGTGCGCCGAGGCGGTAGACCTCGCGCGCGCGGCGGCGGAAGAGGCCGCCGCGCCAGGAGTGGTGGGTGAGCATGTGGCCCTGGTCTCCGAAGGCGACCGGGTCGTCACGCACTACTTCGAGTCCAAGGAGCCCGGCTACCGGGGCTGGCGCTGGGCGGTGACGGTCGCCAGGGCCTCCCGCGCCAAGAACGTCACCCTTGACGAAACGGTGCTGCTGCCCGGCTCCGACGCGCTCCTCGCCCCCGAGTGGGTGCCCTGGAGCGAGCGGCTGCGGCCGGGAGACATGGGCCCCGGCGACCTCCTGCCCACCGAGGCGGAGGACCCGCGCCTGGAGCCCGGCTGGACGGGCGAGGACGAGCCCCTGCCGAACAGCGCGGTCTCCGAGGTCTCGCAGGAGCTGGCCGCCCTCGCCGACGTGGAGGACGCGGAGCTGACGGCGCTGCCGGTGACGAGCCGCGGTTCGATCGCCGCGGTCGCCGACGAGCTCGGCACGCGGCGCGCCCGGGTGCTGTCCCGGTACGGGCTCCGGCTGGCGGCCGACCGGTGGGACGAGGAGTTCGGCGCGAGGACGCCCATGGCGCAGGCCGCGCCGGCGTCGTGCGTCACGTGCGCCTTCCTGGTGCCGATGGCGGGCTCGCTGAAGCAGGCCTTCGGGGTCTGCGCCAACGAGTTCGCTCCGGCGGACGGCCGGGTGGTCTCCCTGTCGTACGGCTGCGGGGGGCACTCCGAGGCGGCGGTCATGCCGAAGACGCCGAAGCCGGCGCACGCGCTGGACACGATGCGGGTGGACGACTACACGCTGCGCCCCGCGGGTGACTCCGGCTCGGTCCCGGACCGGCCGGACGGCTCGACGGAGGACCTGGGCCACTCCTGACGCTCCTGCCCGCGCGGGGGGTCCGGGGCCGCGGTGGCCCGGGCACGCACGGTCCGCCAGGCCCCGGCGACGCTCCGGCAGGCCCCGGTGACGGCTTTGTCCGGAACCTTTCGGCGGGTGGACCCGGACCCGGGCCCGGACCCGGACCCGGGCCCGGACCCGGGCCGGTGACCGCCGGGGCGATCCGGCCGGTCCGGCGCCCGGGGACGGATTCCCCGCCCGCGGACGGATTCCCCGGCCGGGGACGGATTCCCCGGTCAGGGACGGGGGCGGGCCCGGTGGCGGTCACGGGTCCTTCCCGCTCGCGGTACCTTCGGGCGCACACTGGGCGTCACGGGTTCACCGGAAGAGCGGAGTACGAGCGTGGGCATGAATGCGACCGAGGGGGCCGATCCGTTCGGGACGGCGCGACTGCGGCGCGGCGTGCTCGACGCCTGGGGCGCGGGTCCCGCCCGCTTCCGGGAGGACGCCAACGCCGAGGAGGATCTCGCCCTCGGCGGCTACCGCGACCGCCTGGTCGTCGAGCTGGCCCAGAACGCCGCCGACGCCGCGGCCCGCGCCGGTGTCCCCGGCCGGCTCCGCCTCACCCTGCACGCGGCGGACACCGACGGCCCGGCCGTCCTGGCGGCCGCCAACACCGGCGCCCCCCTCGACGCG
>NZ_DATMVN010000871.1:0-14675 GCF_035563135.1 Streptomyces sp. | reverse complement strand
GGACACCACGGGGGCCGGGGACACCACGGGGGCCGGGGACACTACGGGGGCCGGGGACACCACAGGGGCCGGAGGCACCGCGGGTGGGCTGCAAACAACGCGGCGGACCGGGAACACTCCGGCGGGCCGTCTCGTTGACCTGAGGCCCACTGCCCCGCGCCGTGAACCGAGGGAGTACCGAGTACCTTGCCCGATACCTCGTCCACCATCGCCGTGCCCCCTCTCCCGCCCCTCCCTTCGATCGCCACCCAGGCGGAACGCCTGATCGAGCTCGGGGTGCACGAGCTCGCACGCGTACCCGCCGAGGAACTGCGCGCCTTCGCCGCGAACGCCGGCCACGGGAGCGACGGCGCCCTGCTGGCCGTGCACCCGGACCGCGCCCCTGCCTCCGCCCTCGCGCCGCTGCTGCGCCGCGACGACAAACCCGGCTTCGTCGTCGTCGACATGCCGGACGTCGACCTGTTCGCCCCCACCGGTGTGGAGCCGCCGGCCGCTCCCCTCTACCTCGTCACCGGCATCGACCGCGGCGACCACATGGCCAACTGGAGCCCGGAGGAGGCGCTGCCCGCTCTCGGCAAGGAGGACCGCACCCCGCTGCTGCTCTCCGAGGGCATCCACTGGGTGCTCCAGCAGCCGGCCGCCCTTGAGCGGAACCTCTGCTTCATGACCATCGGATCCCGGCTGCGCAAGGCGAACGGCGCCATGGACGCCCGCACCCCGGCGATCTGGATCAGCAACGGCACGGGGCGGGACGGCCGCGAGCGGCGCAACGCCCCGAAGGTCGGCTGGTGCTGGTGGGGCAACCGCCACACCTGGCTGGGCATCGCCTCCGCCACGGGCCGCAGGAGCCAGTGACTTGACCCCACCGCATCGGGCACAGGATGTCGGGTCCGGCAGAGGGTCCCCTTCCTACGGTGAGGAAACGAAAGGGAAGGAGCCCGGGATGCTGGACCGGCTGAACCAGGCCATGGGGCACATCGAGTCCCACCTCGACCAGCCGCTCGACGTGGCGGATCTCGCGCGCATCGCGGTGACGTCGGAATACCACTTCCGGCGGATGTTCTCCGCGCTGGCGGGTCTCCCGCTGTCGGAGTACGTCCGGCGCAGGCGGCTGACCGTGGCGGGCGCCGAGGTGCTCGCCGGTGACCGGACGCTGCTCGACATCGCGACGCGCTACGGCTACGGATCGGGCGAGGCCTTCGCCCGTGCGTTCCGCGCCGTGCACGGGGTGGGCCCGGGTGAGGCCCGGCGCACGGGTGCGGCACTGCACTCCCAGCCCCGGATGTCCTTCCGCCTCATCGTCGAAGGGAGCAGCAGCATGCGGTACAGGATCGTGGACAAGGACGCTTTCCGCGTGGTCGGCAAGAAGGCCCGCGTACCACTCGTCCATGAGGGGGCCAACCCGGCGATCGCCGGGTTCATCCGGGGCATCGGCCCGGACACGATGCGCCGCGTCGCCGCGCTGGCCGACCAGGAGCCTGCGGGGATCGTCCAGGTCAGCGACCAGCTCGACCCGAGCCGGGCGGAGGGCACCGAACTCGACTACTACCACGGCGTGGTGACCGGCGCCGAGGTGCCCGAGGACATGGACGCCCTGGACGTCCCCGCCGGCACCTGGGCCGTCTTCGAGAACTCCGGTCCGTTCCCGCAGGCGCTCCAGTACCTGTGGCGGGACGTGTTCACGCAGTGGTTCCCGTCGAATCCGTACGAGAACAGGCCGGGGCCCGAGATCCTGAGCGTGCGGCTGTCCGGGGACGGGGCGCAGGCGGACGCGGAGCTGTGGATCCCGGTGGAACGTTCCGCCGCCTGAGCGGTCCGCTACCGGGCGCCGCCCAGTTTCTCCTGGATCCAGGCGAGGCCGAAGTCCAGGACCTCACCGGCCTCGAACAGATGGCTGTCGGCCGCGCCGACCCTGCCGTGGCGGCCGATCCCGGCGGCCAGCATGTCCCGGGCGATCGTCTCGAAGGGGTCCTGGCCGGCGGGCGTGACGGCGGAGTAGTCGAAGGCCCCGTCCGACGAGTCGATGTCACGGAAGCGGCGCCAGACACGCCGCCCGCCCTCCAGGACCGGCTGCTCGTACTCCACGAAGCGCTTGCCGGGCACGTCGGCGAGCGCCTCGGCGTGATGCAGCAGGGTGAGGGTCTCCAGCGGCGCGCCGAGCATCAGCACCCGCCCGCCCGACGCCACCAGCCGGGCGAGCGGGCTGCCCGGCCCGTGCGGGTCGTCCCACGGGTGGTCGGCCGTCAGCGCGGTGGCCACCGCCCCGAGCGCGGCACAGCTCACGTCGGGGTGACGGCTGCGGACGGCCCCCGGCCACCGGCGCAGCGCCTCCGGAAGGCGGCCGTTGTCGTGGTCCGCCTCGCTGAGCACCGGATCGTAGGCGGGATGCCCGGCCCGCACGGCGTCCTGCCAGGGCCGCGGCCAGTCGGTGAAGCCGTACGGCGGGGCGTCGTTCCAGCCGCAGGTCACCATCAGGGTCCCCCGCTCCCCCACGGTCCGGCGCAGGGCGTCGATGAGGGCCGGGGCGCCGCCGGCCACGTATCCGATGGCGGACATCCGCGTATGGAACATCACGGTGTCACCCTCGCCGAGACCGAGCGCGGTCAGCTCGCGGACGAGCCGTTCGCAGGTGACGGGACCGTCGGCACGCGCGAGCAGGGCGGCCTCGTCCAGGGGCGGTTCATCCATGGGGGCGACGTTATCGCCCGCGAGGCCGAGGAGCGCCCCCCGGACGAAAGCCGCTCGCCGCGGGCCGGCACGGAGGCGGGGGCCTGTACGCGGACGGGGCCGGTGCGGAGGCGGGGGCGGGGGCGGGGGGCGTTGCATGACGGGGAACGTCCCATGCGGGTGGCGGGCTTCCCCAAAAAAGGTGAGGGACCGATGCAACCCTGCCCCCGCCTCATGGGTCACACGGAAGTCACCTGCTTCAACTGTTCCACATTGCTCCGGAAGGGCCCCGTTCTCTGTGATGACTCGTAACCGGCTGACCGCGCTGGCCGCGACGGCCGCACTCGCCGCCGGCGGCGGCCTGATCACCGCCGCCCCGGCCTCCGCAGCCGTCACCTGCGCCTCTCCCCTCTGGACGGCGCAGTACTTCGGCAACACCGCCTTCAGCGGCACGCCGAAGCTGACCGCCTGCGACTCCGCCATCGCCGAGAACTACGGGTCCGGCGACCCGGCCGGCGTCACGCTGCCCAAGGACAACTTCTCCGTCCGCTGGTCCCTCACCCGGGACTTCGGCTCCGGCGGCCCCTTCCGGCTCTCCGCCGCCACCCAGGACGGCATGCGCGTGTACGTCGACGGCGTGCGGAAGATCGACCTGTGGAAGAACGTCTCCACCACCGCCCGCAAGACCCTCGACCTGACCGTCCCGGCCGGCAAGCACACGCTCCGGGTGGACTACGTCGCCTGGACCGGTGTCGCCAACGCCGGGTTCACGTACGCCCCGCGCACCGAGGCCACCGTCGACACGGTCAAGCCGCTCGCCCCGGCCGGCCTCACCGCCGCGTACGACCGGGCGACCGCGAGGACCACCCTGCGCTGGACCGCGAACAAGGAGCTGGACCTCGCCGGTTACCGCGTGTACCGCCGGCTGAGCCCCACCCAGTGGGCGAAGGTCAGCGGCTCGTCGCTGCTCACCTCCCCGTCCTTCGTGGACGCGGCACCCGCCACGGGCCAGACCTTCCTGTACGAGGTCCGCGCCGTCGACAAGGCGGGCCGCGAGTCCACCGGCAGCCTCGACGTCACCGCCGCCACCGTGGACCGCACCGGCCCGGCCGCGCCGACCGGACTCACCGTCACCGGCGACGCGTGGTGGGCCACCCTGGCCTGGCAGGGGACCGCCGACGTCGTGAAGTACGAGGTGTACGCCGCCTCCGCGGCCACCGGCCCGTACGAGCTGCTGGGCACGACGACCACGACGTCGTACCGCACCGACGCCCCCGTGAACACCGCCCGTCACTACCGGGTCCGCGCCCTCGACGCACTGGGCAACCCGTCGGCGTACGCCGATGTCACCGGCGACGGCGTCGACCGGACGCCGCCGAAGTCCCCGGTCTCCCTCAACTCCGTCGTCCGCGCCGGCTACACCGACGTGTACTGGCAGCAGCCCGACGGTTTCTTCGAGGACTTCGACAACGGCGGGTCCTACCGCGTCTACCGCTCGCCCGGCAAGACCCTCGACCCGGCCGCGCTCACCCCCGTGACCTGCGCCGAGGGGAGCGACCAGACCAGCACCGGCGGCGGCTGCCACGACCTGGACATGCCCGAGGGCACGTACGTGGCGTACGCGGTCACCGCGGTGGACCCGGCCGGCAACGAGTCGGCGCTGTCCGCCCCGCTCGTCGTCCGCACCGGGGACCGCGTCGCACCCGGCCCGGTCACCGGCGTGACGGCCGTCCCGCGCGCCGACGGCGTGCTGGTGAGCTGGGCGGCCTCCACCGAGGACGACATCGAGCGCTACACCGCCTGGACCGGCGCCCGGCAGGCCGACGGCACGGTCAAGTGGCTCAGCTCCACCGCCTGCCGGGAAGGCACGAGCGACCCGCTCGCGACCCTCTGCGGCGACCTCCCGGACGGCGAGACGTACGTCTACGCGGTCGTCGCCGAGGACCTCTGGGGCAACGCGCTGTCCCCGAGCGACCCGAAGGTCTCGGTCGTCGAGGCCACCGAGCTGGACGTCCGGCCCTCCGTGACGGTCACGAAGGACTGGAGCCTCGGCAGCACGAGCCACGGCACCGTGATCGGCGGGCCCACCGAGACCGGGCCGTCCGTCAGCTGGCGGTGCGACAGGACGGCTGAGTGCGACAGCGTCGAGGGCTACCGGATCAGCCGGTGGAACGCGGCCACGAAGGCGTACGAGCCGCTGCACGCCGGGCTGCTCCCGGTGGACACCCGCGCCTACACGGACACCACGGCCGCACGGGGGGCCACGCACTTCTACACGCTCCAGGCGGTGCGCGCCGACGGCAGAGTCATGGGCACGCACGTGTGGAGCTGCGTCTTCCAGGACCGGGTCTAGCCGGCAGCGCCTCGCCGGGTCCCGCGTCCTGTCCGGTCGCGGGACCCCGCGGAATGCCGCGGGGAGCGGGCCGGGCGCGGGGCCCGCAGGCGCGGGGCGGCGCACAGGGTGAACGCAGAAGTGTGCGCGACGTCTTGACGTGCCCCTGCCTAGATGGCTTTATGGGAGCGCTCCCACGTCCCCGTCGATGTGCACATCGTTCACGTCACCCGGCACCCACTTCCTGGAGTCGCAG
This sequence comes from Streptomyces sp., assembly GCF_035563135.1. Classification (GTDB taxonomy): domain Bacteria; phylum Actinomycetota; class Actinomycetes; order Streptomycetales; family Streptomycetaceae; genus Streptomyces. The sequence goes on along the minus strand of NZ_DATMVN010000871.1, from coordinate 9,420 downwards.
TGAGATCAGCAACGAGCACGGCACGACAGAGCCCCTTGACCTTCCTGCTGAAAGGCCTGGCCGCCCTCCTCGGCGTCATCCTGCTGGGCGCGCTCGCCCCGGCCGCGGCGCAGGCCCGTCCCGCGGATGCCGAAGCCGCGGAGACCGGCCTGCACATCAGCAACGGCCGTCTGCTGGAAGGCAACGGCAACGACTTCGTGATGCGCGGGGTCAACCACGCGCACACCTGGTACCCCGGCGAGACCCAGTCCCTGGCCGACATCAAGGCCTTCGGCGCCAACACCGTCCGTGTCGTCCTCTCCGACGGCCACCGCTGGACGAGGAACGGCCCCGAGGAAGTCGCGGGCATCGTCGACGACTGCAAGACCAACCGGCTGATCTGCGTCCTGGAGGTGCACGACACCACCGGTTACGGCGAGGACGCCGCAGCGGGCACCCTCGACCACGCGGCCGACTACTGGATCAGCCTCAAGGACGTACTCGCGGGCGAAGAGGACTACGTCATCATCAACATCGGCAACGAGCCCTGGGGCAACACCGACCCCGCCGGCTGGACAGCCCCCACGACCGCCGCCGTCCAGAAACTGCGCGGCGCGGGCTTCGCCCACACGATCATGGTGGACGCGCCGAACTGGGGCCAGGACTGGCAGGGCGTCATGCGGGCCAACGCCCAGGCCGTGTACGACGCCGACACCACGGGCAATCTGATCTTCTCGATCCACATGTACAGCGTCTACAGCACGGCCCAGGCGATCACCGACTACCTGAACGCCTTCGTCGACGCCGGACTGCCCCTCGTCATCGGTGAGTTCGGCGGGCCCGCCGACCAGTGGGGGGACCCGGACGAGGACACCATGATGGCCGCCGCCGAGCAGCTCGACCTCGGCTACCTGGCATGGTCCTGGAGCGGCAACACCGACCCGATCCTCGACCTCGCCATCGACTTCGACCCGAGCCGCCTGAGCTCCTGGGGCGAGCGCATCTTCCACGGCGCCGACGGCATCGCCCAGACCTCCCAGGAGGCCACCGTCTTCGGTGGCGGCGGCGACCCGGACGACACGCAGGCCCCGACCGCCCCCGGCACCCCGACGGCCTCCGCGGTGACGGCCACCTCCGCCACCCTGAGCTGGCCCGCGGCAACCGACAACGTTGCCATCGCGGGCTACGACGTCGTCCGCGTCAGCGGCGCCACCGAGACCGCCGCCGCCTCCTCGACCACCACCAGCGCCACCGTGGCCGGCCTCACCGCGGACACGGCGTACGTGTTCGCCGTCTACGCCCGGGACACGGCCGGCAACCGCTCGGCCCGGTCCGCCACTGTGAGCGTCACCACCGACGGGAGCGGGCCCACGCCGGGTGCGGGCTGCTCCGTCGGCTACCGGGTGATCGGCGAGTGGCCCGGCGGGTTCCAGGGCGAGATCACCATTCGTAACACCGGCACCACGGTCATCAACGGATGGAACCTCGCCTTCGCCTTCGCCAACGGCCAGACCGTCTCCAACATGTGGGGCGGGACCCCCACGCAGAGCGGCTCGGCGGTCAGCGTCGCCCCCGCCGGATACACGGCGTCGATCGGCGTGAACAGCTCGGTCACGATCGGTTTCACCGGCACCAGGAACACCACGAACACGGCCCCGACAGCCTTCACGCTCAGCGGCAGCACCTGCACGACGGTCTGACCCCGCGCGGAGGTTTGACCCCGCACGGGGGTCCGACCCCGCACCACGGTCCGACCCCGCACCACGGTTTGACCCCGCACGGGGGTCCGACCCCGCACGACCTCCCGGCCGGCAGGGGCCCCGTCCCCTGCCGGCCGCGGTTTCCCGCCCCTGCCTCCGGCAGCCCCGGCCCGCCGCACCTCCGAGCCCACCCCGGAGGCGATCTCCGAGCCGAGCCGACCGGCCTGCTTGCCCCTGTCGGCGTCCCGTACCGAGGGCCTGCGGCCGTGACGGGGCCATATCTTGGGCACGTGACGCCGGAGCCGGGCACCATGGCGGCATGACTCACCTCACAACTCCCCTGCACGCACTCATCGTTGTCGACGTACAGCAGGCCTTCGTCCGTGGCGGCGGCGCGCTGCCCGACGCCGCGCGCCTCGTGGACCGGACGGCGGATCTGATCGCGCGGGCGCGGGCGGCCGGGGCACTCGTCGTCCACGTCCAGAACGACGGGCCGGCCGGTGCGGACGACGAGCCGCACACCGCCGGCTGGGAGCTCCACCACCCCGTGGAGGCGGGGCCCACGGAAGTGGCGATCCGCAAGACCCATGACGACGCGTTCCAGGACACCCCGCTGGAGGGCCTGTTGACCACCTCCGGGGTGCGGTCGCTCGCCGTCTGCGGCCTGATGTCCGAGATGTGCGTGCAGGCGACGGCCCGTACGGCCGTGGCGCTCGGCTACCGGGTCGTCCTCCCCCACGACGCCCACGCGACGCAGGACATCCCGGCGGAACCCGGTATCAGCGCGGTGGTCCCGGCGGCCACCGTTTCACGGGTCGCCGCATGGCCCCTCAGCAGCGACGCCGACGTCACCGCCCGCGCCGCCGACGTCACGTTCACGGCTGTCCCTTCGGCTGCGGTGTGAGCGAAACTTTTCGAAGCTTTCGGAGCATTGACCGAAATTTATCGGAGCGACTAGCCTGCCGACCGGATCCCCGGACGCCGGCGAAGTTGCTGTGCCCCGCCCTGGATTCGCACTGCTTCCCCCACCCAGCCAGAGGGAGCACCACCGTGATCCGGAGATCGTCGATCCTCAGCCTGTTCGCCGCCGCCGCGCTCACCGCCGCAGTCGTCTCCCCCGCGCTCGGCGCGGGGGACGGCCGCGGCCCGGGCAGCTCACCGGCGCCCGACGAACGCAACGCCCGCTGGGTGAGCACCTGGACCTCCATGCCGCAGCTGACGGAACCGGGCAACATGCCCCCGGCGCCCTTCACCCAGGGCGACTCGGTGCTCGACGACGCCACCCTGCGCCAGACGGTCCACGTCTCCGCGGGCGGGGAGCACATACGGCTGCGCTTCTCGAATGCTTTCGGTGGCGCCGTCCTGCCGATCACCAAGGTGTCCGTGGCCCTGCCGCTCGACGGCCGGGCGGGAACCAGCGCGGTGGAGGCGGGGAGCACGCGACCCGTGACCTTCCAGGGCCGCTCCTCGGTGTCCGTCCCGACGGGCGCCCAGGCGGTCTCCGACCCGCTGGACTTCACGCTCGCACCGGACTCCGACCTCACGGCGACCGTGTACCTGGCGAACGGCCAGGCCTCCACGTCCATCACCTCGCACCCCGGCTCCCGTACGACGTCCTACCTGCGTGCGGGGGACCACGTGAGCGCCGAGGACCTGCCCGGCGCGACACCCACCGACCACTGGTACTTCCTCAGCGGCGTCGAGGTCTGGTCGCGGAGCACCACCTCGGCGGCCGTCGTGCTCGGCGACTCGCTCACCGACGGCCGGGGCTCCACCACCAACATGAACGACCGTTGGCCCGACCTGCTGCAGAAGCGGCTGAGGTCCGGGGCCGCCACGTCGAAGACCGCCGTCGTCAACCAGGCGGCCGGCGGGAACAGGCTGCTGAACGACGGTCTGGGTCCGAACGGCCTGGCCCGGCTCGACCGTGACGTCCTGGCCCAGAGCGGCGTGGACTGGCTGGTCGTCCTCGAGGGCATCAACGACATCGGCACGGCCGCCGCGACCCCCGCCGCCCAGAAACAGGTCGCGGCCGACGTCATCGCCGCGTACGAGCAGATCATCACCCGGGCCCACACCCACGGCATCCGCGTGTACGGGGCGACCCTGACCCCGATCGGCGGCAACGCGGGCTACGACGATCCGGACGGCTACCGCGAGCAGGCCCGGCAGATCGTCAACACCTGGATCCGCACGAGCGGGCGCTTCGACAGCGTGATCGACTTCGACCGGGCCGTCCGCGATCCGCAGGAGCCCCGGCAGCTCCGCACCGAGCTGGACACCGGCGACCACCTCCACCTCAACCCGGCGGGTTACCGCACCATGGCCGACGCCGTCCCGACCCGCCTGTTCCGCCAGACCCCGCTCCCCCGGGGCTTCGGCTACCGCTGACGCCACCCCGCCGTATCCGTACCTCCAGGCCTCTGACGGCCCGGCCGGGAGGCGGTCCGGAGCGCCCGGAAGGGAGAACCGGCCCGAGGGGGCCGGGGCGCACCCGGGCCACCGCCCGTACGCACGATCCTCGCGCCCCCGCCACCGGACCGCATCTGGATCACCGGGGCCGGCAACCCAGGCCATGACCTGAACCGGCGCGCAGCGCCCCGTCAGCCCTTCAGGGCATAGGCCGAGTTCGGCCCCGCCGCGATGGAGGTGACACCCGACAGCACCGAGCTCGGAGCCGTCCGTCCGCTGCCCCAGGCGATGACCTTGCCGTCCTTGAGCGCCAGGCTGTACCACTCGCCGGCGGCGATCGCCGACACCCCGGACCGGGCCTCGGTGGGCACGGTGGTCTGGCTGTACCGCTTGTCGCCCCAGGCGATGACCTTGCCGTCCTTGAGCGCCAGGCTGTGGAAGATACCGGCGGCGACATCGTCCACGCCGGACTGCGCCTCGGCCGGCACCCTGGTCTGGCCGAAGGAGCCGGCGCCCCAGGCGATCACCCCGCCGTTCTTCACGGCGAGCGCGGTGTAGACGCTCCCGGCCATCGCGGTGACGCCCGACTGGGCCTCGGCGGGGACGGTCGACTGTTCGGCGCTGTGATGTCCGAACAGGATCACCTTCCCGTCCTTCAGCGCCAGGCTCACCCAGGAGCCGGCCGCTATCGCGTCCACACCGGACCGGGCCTCGGCGGGCACGGTCGTCTGGCCGTACTCGTTGCTGCCCCAGGCGATGACCTCGCCGTCCTTGAGCGCCAGGCTGTGATCGTTGCCCGCTGCGATCGCGTCCACGCCGGACTGCGTCTCGGCGGGCATCGTCAGCTGGCCGTCGAAGTCCGCCCCCCAGCCCAGCACCCGGCCGTCCTTCAGGGCCAGGCCGTGGTGGTAGCCGCCGGCGATCGCGTCGATCCCCGACTGCGCCTCGGCCGGGACCGTGCCTTCGCCGTAGTCGTTGTTCCCGCCCCAGGAGACGACCGAGGTCGTCTCCGACGGCACGGCGGACGGTTCGGCCGCCGCCGTGGGGGCGGCCGACAGTGCGGTCAGGAGGCCGCTCATCACCAACGCCGCTCCGAAGCGGTGGAGTCGGACGATTCCGTTCGGCATGGATCAACCCTCGCAAGGTCGTCGTGGAACCCGTGTGTGATCACCATCCAAGTACACCGGCCCTGCCCGCAGGGGGAGTTAACCGGCCAACCACGGGCGCGAGAGAGGACGGAGAGCCCGCCCGCCCCATGACTGCGGCCTCACAGGAATCGAGACCGATCTTTTCCAACCTGCTCCGAACAAGCTATAAATGAGCAACTTCGAGCACCATTCGCCTGGGTTCACGCAACCCGCACCCGCGAAGGACGCCCATGCCGCTCATATCCACCGGTCACCTCACGCACCGTGCCCGGACCGACGCCACCGGCGTGGGGGCCTTCAACGTCGTGCAGCTCGAACACGCGCAGGCCATCGTGAGCGGGGCGGAGGCGGCGGGACGACCGGTGATCCTGCAGGTCAGCGAGAACACCACCCGCTATCACGGCGCTCTCGAACCGATCGGGCTCGCCTCGCTCGCCGTCGCACGGACGGCCGGCGTACCGGTGTCCGTGCATCTCGACCACGCCGAGTCGGCGGACCTGGTGCACGAGGCCGTCCGGCTCGGTTTCACCTCCGTCATGTTCGACGCGTCGGCGCTCCCGTACGCCGACAACGTCGCCGCGACCCGTGAGATCACCGCCTACTGCCACAGCCACGGGGTCTGGGTGGAGGCGGAGCTCGGCGAGATCGGTGGCAAGGACGGTGCGCACGCCCCGGGCACGCGCACCGACCCGGACGAGGCGCGGGCCTTCGTCGAGGCCACGGCAGTCGACGCGCTCGCCGTGGCCGTGGGCAGTTCGCACGCGATGCTGACCCGCGACGCCGTCCTCGACCTCGCGCTCATCTCCCGGCTGCGCGACGCGGCAGGGGTCCCGCTCGTCCTGCACGGCTCCTCGGGCGTCGGGGACACGGGCCTCGCGGCGGCGATCCGCGCCGGCATGACGAAGGTCAACATCTCCACGCACCTGAACAAGCTGTTCACCCGGGCCGTACGCGCCTACCTGGACACCCACGCCGAGGCCGCCGACCCCCGCGCCTACCTCGGCCCGGCCCGCGACGCGGTCGCCGCGGAGGTGGCGCGCCTGCTGGACGTGCTCGCCAGGCCCGGACGATAGGGTTCGACGCGAGCAAGGAGGACCAGGTGGCGGCACACACACGATGGACCCGGCTGCTGGAGATACTCAGCGACCAGGGCCACCTCGACGTGCTCGAAGCCGCCGACCAGCTCGGCTGCTCCGCCGCCACCGTCCGCCGCGACCTGGACGAGCTCGCCCGGCAGAACCTGTTGACCCGCACCAGGGGCGGCGCGGTGGTGAGTTCGGTCGCCTACGACCTGCCGCTGCGCTACAAGGCGGCCCGCAGGGCCGACGAGAAGCAGCGCATCGCGAAGGCCGCGGCCGCGCTGATCCCGGCGGGCTCCACCGTCGGCCTCAACGGCGGCACGACGACCTCCGAGGTGGCCAGGGAGCTGGCGCTGCGGCCGGAACCCCCGGGCGGGGGCGTGGCCCTGACCGTGGTGACGAACGCGATCAACATCGCCAACGAGCTGGCGGTGCGTCCCCAGGTGAAGCTCGTCGTCACCGGCGGGGTGGCCAGGCCCAATTCGTACGAACTCGTCGGCCCCCTGGTCGACTCCGTCCTGCGCACCCTCGCCCTGGACTGCACGATCCTCGGCGTGGACGCCGTGCACCCCCGCTTCGGGGCGGCCACGCACGACGAGTCGGAGGCCGGCGCCAACCGTGCCCTCGCCGAGTGCGCCGGCAAGGTGATCGTGGTGGCCGACTCCTCCAAGCTCGGGCGCCGGGCCTTCGCCCAGGTCTGCGAGACCAGTGCCGTGTCGGTCCTGGTCACGGACCGGGACGCATCCGAGGACGCCGTCGAGGAGTTCACCGGCCTCGGGATCGACGTACTGCGGGTGTGACCCGGCCGCCGCAGGCCAGCGGCAGCCCTCCGGGCGGTCCTGCATCCAGGCGCCGACGCGGTCCCGGGTGCCGGTGCGGTCCCGGGTACGCATGTGGTCCCGGGTGCCGGTGCGGTCCCGGGTGCCGATGCGGTCCCGGGTGCCGATGCGGTCCCGGGTGCCGGTGAGTTCCGTACGGTGCTTCGAGGCTCGGGGCGAGGAGGTCGCCGTCCGGCGCCGTACGCCGCGCGCCGGCCCGGGCAGTGGGCACCTCGAAGCGGCCGGGACCCTTTTCACCCGACCCTCACCGCCTCACCCGGGCCGTTCGGTTCTTCGTCGGCCCGGCCCGGGAAGCCGGCGCAGTCCCCGCCCCCGGGGCACGGCTGCCGCCCTGCGCCGCCCGGAGCCCGGCGAAGGCGCCACGGGACGCCCCCGTCCGGCCCTCCGATCCGGCCCCTCACACCCCTCCACGACACCACTTGCATATACATGCAAACGAGTGCATACTCTTCCTATGTCTAAGGTTCTCACCTCCCTGCCCACCGGCGAGCGCGTCGGCATCGCTTTCTCGGGCGGCCTCGACACCTCGGTCGCGGTCGCGTGGATGCGCGACAAGGGTGCCGTCCCCTGCACCTACACCGCCGACATCGGCCAGTACGACGAGCCCGACATCGCCTCGGTGCCCGGCCGCGCGAAGACCTACGGCGCCGAGATCGCACGCCTGGTCGACTGCCGGGCGGCACTGGTCGAGGAGGGCCTGGCCGCGCTCGCCTGCGGCGCGTTCCACATCCGCTCGGGCGGCCGTGCGTACTTCAACACCACGCCGCTCGGCCGTGCCGTCACCGGCACCCTGCTGGTCAGGGCGATGCTCGAGGACAACGTACAGATCTGGGGCGACGGCTCCACGTTCAAGGGCAACGACATCGAGCGGTTCTACCGCTACGGTCTCCTCGCCAACCCCCACCTGCGCATCTACAAGCCGTGGCTCGACGCCGACTTCGTCACCGAGCTGGGCGGCCGCAAGGAGATGTCGGAGTGGCTGGTGGCCCACGGGCTGCCCTACCGTGACAGCGCCGAGAAGGCCTACTCGACCGACGCCAACATCTGGGGCGCCACCCACGAGGCCAAGACGCTGGAGCACCTCGACACCGGTGTGGAGACCGTCGAGCCGATCATGGGCGTCCGGTTCTGGGACCCGTCGGTCGAGATCGCCACCGAGGACGTCACGATCGGCTTCGAGCAGGGCCGCCCGGTCACGATCAACGGCAAGGAGTTCGCCTCCGCCGTCGAGCTGGTGATGGAGGCCAATGCCATCGGCGGCCGCCACGGCCTGGGCATGTCGGACCAGATCGAGAACCGGATCATCGAGGCCAAGAGCCGGGGCATCTACGAGGCGCCGGGAATGGCGCTCCTGCACGCCGCGTACGAGCGCCTCGTCAACGCCATCCACAACGAGGACACCGTCGCCCAGTACCACAACGAGGGCCGGCGCCTGGGACGGCTGATGTACGAGGGCCGCTGGCTGGACCCGCAGGCGCTGATGGTCCGCGAGTCGCTGCAGCGCTGGGTCGGTTCCGCCATCACCGGCGAGGTGACGCTGCGGCTGCGGCGCGGTGAGGACTACTCGGTCCTGAACACCACCGGCCCCTCCTTCAGCTACCACCCGGACAAGCTGTCGATGGAGCGCACCGAGGACTCGGCGTTCGGCCCGGTGGACCGCATCGGCCAGCTCACCATGCGCAACCTCGACATCGCCGACTCCCGTGCCAGGCTCGAACAGTTCGCGGGTCTCGGCCTCGTCGGCACGTCCCAGCCCTCGCTGATCGGTGCCGCACAGGCGGCGGCGACCGGCCTGATCGGCGCCATGCCGGAAGGCGGCGCCCAGGCCATCGCCTCGCGCGGCGAGGTCTCCGGCGACGACGAACTGCTGGACCGCGCCGCGATGGAGCTCGGCACCGACTGACGGCGCCCGGACCGGGACGGACGGCCGGGTGACCGGCCGCCCGTCCCGGGACCTTATCCTCGGATTCACGGCGGACACGCAGGAAAGCGAAGGTGGCGGCAATGGCGAAGGTCCCGGCAGCGGCAGTGGCGGCGAGCGGTCTGGTCGGCGGGTACGGAATCGCCCGCTGGACCAGGAAGCGCCCGCTGGGCGGCGTCGCACTCGCCGCCGCCGGATCGGTCGCGGCGTACGAGTGGAACCGGCAGGCGGGGGCCCGCGCGGCCACCGGTCTGACCGTCGCCTACGTCGCCGCCTTCGCGGGCTCGCACGCCCTGGCCAAGAAGCTCGGCGCCTGGCCCGCGGTGTTCACCGTGGCCGGCG
>NZ_DATMVN010000870.1:0-13325 GCF_035563135.1 Streptomyces sp. | reverse complement strand
TGCCGCGCTCGTCGGGCGCCGCGGCGACCACCGACGCGCCGGGCCGGCGGCCGGCCCGCACGTGGTTGAACAGCAGGTTCAGCGAGACGGCGACGACGGCCGCGGCGCTGATGCCGGAGTGCATGATCACCGCGAACCACTCGGGGAAGGCGTCCCAGAAGGTGGGGGCGGCGATCGGGATGACGCCGACGCCCAGCGCGGTGGCGACGATGACCAGGTTCAGCCCGGCGCCGAAGTCCACCCGGGACAACGTGCGGATGCCGCTGGCGGCCACGGTGCCGAAGAGCACGATGCCCGCGCCGCCGAGGACCGGGAGCGGTACGAGGGCGATGACGGACGCGGCCACGGGGACCAGTCCGAGCACCACCAGGATGACTCCGCCGGCGGCGACCACGAACCGGCTGCGGACCTTGGTCATGGCGACCAGTCCGATGTTCTGGGCGAAGGCGCTGCACATGAAGCCGTTGAAGAACGGGCTGACGGCGCTGCCCAGGGCGTCGGCGCGCAGACCGCCCTCGATGGTCCGTTCGTCCGCCGGGCGGCCGACGATCTTGCCGAGGGCCAGCATGTCGGCGGTGGACTCGGTCATGCAGACCAGCATCACGATGCACATCGAGATGATGGCGGCGATCTCGAACTGCGGTGCGCCGAAGTGGAAGGGCGTCGGGAAGCCGACCACGTCGGCGTCGCCCAGGGCCCCGAAGTCGGTGATGCCGGCCGGGATCGCGATCAGGGTGCCGATGACCAGGCCGAGCAGGATGGCGATCTGCTGGAGGAAGCCCCGCAGCAGTTTGCGCAGGGCCAGCACGATGACGAGGGTGACGGCAGCCATCGTGATGTTGGTCATCGAACCGTAGTCGTCGGCTGTCGCGTTGCCGCCCTGCGACCAGTTGAAGGCGACCGGCAGCAGCGAGACACCGATCAGGGTGATGACGGTGCCGGTGACGACGGGCGGGAAGAACCGCACCAGTTTGCAGAAGTACGGGGCGAGGAGGAAACCGAGGAGACCGGCGACGATGATCGCGCCGAAGATGACGGCTATGCCGTCGTGCCCGCGGTCCTTCCCTATCGCGATCATCGGGGTCACCCCGGCGAACGAGACACCGTTGACGAACGGCAGCCGGGCACCGATGCGCCAGAAGCCGAGGGTCTGGAGCAGGGTGGCTATCCCCGCGGTGAAGAGGCTCGCCCCCATGAGGAAGGCGGTCTCCTTGGCGCTCAGACCCACAGCGGGCCCCACGATCATGGGCGGGGCCACCACGCCCGCGTACATCGCGGCCACGTGCTGCAGACCGCTGGTGAACATCTTGAGGGGCGGGAGCGTCTCGTCGACCGGGTGCTTCCGGTCCGGTTCCCCTTTTCCTGTGCTTGCTGCTACTGCGTCTGCGTCGACTGCGTTCTTGCGAAACCTGGGCGTAGCTGCCACGGCTTCCTCCGGTCGGGTGCACGTCGGGCGACGTGGGTGTCAGGGAGGTGGTGCTGAGCGGTGCGTTGGTGCAGGTCGTGCAGCTGGTGCGGGCAGCTTTGGGTTTCCCCGCGGGGGTGCGCGTACGGGACGTACGCGCACCCCCGCGGGCTGCCGTGAACCTTGTCGGGTCCACGGCGGCCGGCCGAGGGCCGTCCCCCTCGGCCGGCCTGTCAGGGGGTGAGGGAGATCCCGCCAGGGATCACGGGACAGCCCTCACGGAGCATCAGGACCCGGCGGCGAGCTGTGCCAGGCGCCTGGCCTCGTCGCGGGTCGCGCGGGCGACGGCGTCCTCGTCCACCGTGGTGAGACGGCTGTCCTCGACGACGGTCCTGCCGTTGACGAGGGAGAGGGTGACGGGGGCCGCGGCGCCGAAGACGAGCGCGGTCACGGGGTCGGCGATGGAGGCGTGGGCCAGGGTGTCCAGCTTCCACAGCACGAGGTCGGCGAGCTTCCCCGGTTCCAGGGAGCCGATCTCGTCGGCGCGGCCGAGCACCTGGGCGCCGCCGTACGTGCCCAGGCGCAGTGCCTGGCGCGCGTCGAGCGCCTTCTCGCGGTGGGCGCCGAGGCGGTTGATGAGGAGGGCGTTGCGCAGTTCGGTGTGGAGTTCGCCGGACTCGTTGGACGCCGTTCCGTCGACGCCGAGCCCTACCGGGACGCCGGCGGCCAGCATGTCGGGGACCCGGGCGATGCCGGCGGCGAGGCGGGCGTTGGAGGACGGGCAGTGCGCGACGCCGGTGCCGGTGCGGGCGAAGGCGGCGATGTCGGAGTCGTTCATGTGGACGCAGTGCGCCATCCACACGTCCTCGCCGAGCCAGCCGGTCGATTCGAAGTAGTCCGTCGGGCCCATCCCGAACAGTTCCTTGCAGAACTGCTCCTCCTCGACGGTCTCCGAACCATGGGTGTGCAGGCGCACCCCGCGCCGGCGGGCCAGCTCGGCTCCCTGGCGCATCAGTTCGGTGGACACGGAGAAGGGCGAGCAGGGGGCGACCGCGATCCGTGTCATCGCGTCGAAGGAGGTGTCGTGGTGCTCGTCGATGGTCGCCTCGGTGGCGGCGAGCGCCCCGTCGAGGGTCTCGACGGCGAAGTCCGGCGGCAGCCCGCCGTCCTTCTCGCTGCGGTCCATGGAGCCCCGGGCGAGGGTGAAGCGTATGCCCATGTCGCGGGCGGCGCCGATGATCGCGCCCGACAGGTCACCGGAACCACGGGGATGGACGTAGTGGTGGTCCATGGCAGTGGTGACCCCGCCGCGGGCCATCATCGCGAGCGAGCCCTGGGCGGCCGCGCGGGCCATCGGCTCGTCGATGCGCGCCCATGTCGGGTACAGCGCGACCAGCCAGTCGAAGAGGTTGTGGTCGGTCGCCAGACCCCTGGTTATCCACTGGTAGAAGTGGTGGTGGGTGTTGACGAGACCGGGTGTGACGAGGTGACCTGTGCCGTCGATGCGCCGTACGACGCCTTCGAGGTTCTCCGGCGCCCTGCCCGCGCCGACGTGTTCGATGCGGTTGTCCGCCACGACGATGTGCCCCGAGGCGTATTCGGTGTCGTGGGCGTCGACGGTGGCGATCGAACAGTTCTCGATGACGACACGTCGAACGGTCCTTGGTTCCGCCTGAGCTGCCATGGCTCTTCCCTCTTCTGTGTCTGGCGATGCGGGCACGGCAGGACCCTAGGAGGATTTGAGTGCCACAGCGCTGCGGCTGTGGGTGCCGAGATGGTGGAAGAACAGGTTGAGCAGGACCGCCACGAGCGCTCCCGCACTGATCCCGGAGCCGAGCACCGTCTGCGCCCAGGAGGGGAATCCGGCGTAGAAGGCGGGTGCCGCGAGAGGGATGATGCCCGCGCCGAGTGCCACCGCTACGAGGATGATGTTGGAGCTGTCGTCGAGTCCCGCCTCGGACAGGGTCCGGATGCCGCTCACCGCGATCGAGCCGAAGAGGACGATGCCGGCGCCGCCGAGCACGGGCATCGGGACCAGCGAGACGACCGCCCCGAGCACGGGGAAGGCGCCCAGGATCAGCAGTGCGCCGCCCGCTGCGGCCACCACGTAGCGGCTGCGCACCCTGGTCAGCGAGACGACGCCGACGTTCTGGGCGAAGGCACTGGTCGGGAAGCCGCCGAAGACGGGGCCGAGGAGGGTGGCGATGCCGTCGGTGCGCAGACCGCGGGTGATGGTGGGTCCGTCGGTGCGCCGGTCGCAGATCTCGCCGAGCGCCAGCATCCCGGCGGAGGACTCCGTCATCAGCACCAGCATCACGATGCAGAGGGAGAGGATCGCGGCGGGCTGGAATTCGGGCGGCCCGAAGGCGAAGGGCGTGGGCAGGGCGGCGACGGGGGCGGAGCCGAGCGCGGAGAAGTCGGCGAGGCCGAACGGGATCGCGGCCAGCGTTCCGATGAACATCCCGGCGAGCAGGGCCACTTGCTTGACGAAGCCGCGTCCGAAGCGCTGGATCACGAGGATGACGACGAGGGTGAAGGCAGCCAGTGCCAGGTACTTCATGTCACCGAAGTCGTCGGCGGTGGCGTCGCCTCCCTGGGCCCAGCCGACCGGAACAGGCATCAGGGTGACGCCGATGAGGGTGATCACGACCCCGGTGACGAGGGGTGGGAAGAAGCGCAGCAGCCGCCCGAAGAACGGGCCGACGGCGAGGCAGAAGACACCTGCGACCAGTACCGCCCCGTAGATCGCGGGGAGTTGGTGGCCGGGGGCGCTGGTCTCGGCGATGGCGAGCATCGGCGCGATGCCGGCGGAGGACGCCGCGTTGACGAACGGGAGCCGGTTCCCGGCGAACCGTCCGGCGCCGATGGTCTGGAGGAGGGTGGCGAGTCCGGCGATCAGGAGGCTCGCCGCGATCAGGCGGGTCATACCGGCCGCGTCGAGTCCGACGGCCTGCCCGATGATGAGCGGAGGGGTGACGACGCCCGCGTACATGGCGGCGATGTGCTGGAGCGCGGCGGGGACGAGCCGCGAGGGCGGTAGCTTTTCGTCCACCGGGTGGACTGCCTCGACGGCAGTGGTCGGTGGTGTGGTGCATGGGCCTTTCGCCGGCCCCGTTGCAGGCTTTGCCATGGTATTTCCCTCCGGGATGACCGGCCCCCGCCCCGCTGGGGGCGGGGGCCGGTTCAGCACCGCGTCAGAGGTTGGTCATGTCGACCGGGATCTTCGGCTCGACGCCGTCCCGGAGCACCGTCGCCTCGATGAGGCCGTAGGGACGGTCGGCTGCGAAGTACACCTCGTTGTCGTTCTTGAGCCCGAAGGGTTCGAGGTCCACGAGGAAGTGGTGGTTGTTCGGCAGCGAGAAGCGGATCTCGTCGATCTCGCTGCGGCTGTTGATGATGCGCGAACCCATCTGGTACAGGGTCTGCTGGAGTGAGAGGGAGTACGTCTCCGCGAAGGCCTGGAGCATGTGCTTGCGCGTCTGCTCGTAGGACTTCTCCCAGTTCGGCATGCGCTGTTCGTCGCTGGTCCAGTTGTACCGCCACTTGGCGGAGACATCGGTCGCGAGAATGCGGTCGTACGCCTCCTTCAGCGTCGTGTACTTGTCCTTGACGTAGCCCCAGAACTCCGAGTTGGTGGAGTTCATGACGGAGAGGTCCTTGAGGCCGGAGATGACCTCCCACTTCTCACCGTCGAAGGTGATCTGGGTGGTGCGCGTCTCCTGGCCCTTGCGGACGAAGGAGTGCTTGACCTCGTCGGCGCCGATGAACTTCGAGTTGCCGTCGGAGGTCGCGATGCGCTCCCAGGCGTACTCCTCGATCCTGATCCGGGCCACCTTGATCGGCTCCTGCGAGGTCACGAAGTGCCGCGCGAGGTGGATGCCGAACTGCTCCGCGGACTCGATGCCGTGTTCCTTGGCGAAGGCGAACACCGTGTTCTTGGTGGTGTCGGTCGGCAGGACGTTGGCGTTGGAGCCGGAGTAGTGGACGTCGTCCATGTCGCCGGAGAGGGCGACCGAGACGTTGAGGTCCTTGATGTGGTGGGTGTCGCCGTCCCGCGTGATCTTGACGACGCGGTTCTCTGCTTTGCCGTACTGGTTCTGGCCGAGAATCGTGGGCATTGTCTGCTAGCTCCCTCGGTAAACGGAGTAGCCGAACGGGTTGAGCAGCAGCGGTACGTGATAGTGCTCGCCCGGGGTGACGGCGAATGCGATCGCCACCTCCGGGAAGAACGCGCCGCTGTCCCTTACGCGGGGGGCGTCCTGCTGCGCCTCGGCTTGCTTCTTCGCGGTGAAGTACGACTCGGTGTCGAAGACGAGCCGTACGTGGGTGGTTCCTTCCGGCAGGGCCGGCAGGTCTTTGCAGCGCCCGTCCGCATCGGTCGCGGAGCCACCGAGCGTCACGTACTGCGCTTCGCCGCCGCTACGGGCGGCCAGGGAGACGGTGACGGCTCCGGCGGGGCGGCCGATGCTGGTGTCCAGGATGTGGGTGGACACCGATGCGGTGGTGTCGGTGCTCAAGACCGTCACGCTCCTTGTTCTCAAGAGTGCTGTACGAGGTCCTGGTCCTCAGGAGTCCTCTACGAGGCGGTTCAGCCGGATGCGGTTGATCTTGCCCAGCTCGGTGCGGACGATCTCGCGTTCCTGCTCGGGCGAGTTGCCGATCCGGGTCTTCACCGCGTCACGCATCTGCTCACCGGTGGCTCCGGTGGCGCAGATCAGGAAGACATGTCCGAACCGCTCCTGGTAGGCCAGGTTGAGTTCGAGCATCTCCGCCTTGAGCTCCTCGGACGCGCCGGCCATCCCCCGCTGCTCGCGGGCGGAGGCCGGGTCCCCGGGCTTGGGGCGGCCGATCGGCGGGTGGCCCGCCATCGCCTCGGCCAGGTCCTCCGCGGAGAGCTCGGCCATGGCGGCGTCACTGGCCGAGAACAGGGCTTCCGGGCCGGCGTACGGCCGGTGGGAGAGGATGAAGCCTGCCCATGCCGCGCTGGCACACACCTCGTGCAGTGCGACTGCGGCCTCTGGGGCCGCCAGGGTGTTGAACCGGGCGAGACCCGGTGTGGAGCTCGTAGTCACGGGAGCCTCCGTGGCTTTTTTTCGCTGTGCGTTTTCGGGCTGCGGACAGCTAACGCCCTTCGCAACACCACGTCAACAGTTTGTTGAAATTACGCGAACAGATAATGCCGCCGCCCGAGTTCCCGGACGACGGCATTGGACCGTATAAGGCTCAGCTACTCGCTCTTGGCGGCATTGTCCCGGTTCAGGTAGTTGTAAACGGTGAAGCGGCTGACCCCGAGCGCACCGGCCACGGTTTCCACACCGTGCCGCACGGCGAAGGCACCGCGTGCCTCCAGAGTGCGCACGACGCCCTGTTTGGCCTTACGGTCCAGATCGGCCAGCGGCATCCCGTGCCGCCGTTCCATCGCGGCCAGGATGTGGTCGAGCGATTCGGAGAGCTGCGGGAGCCGCACCGCCATGATGTCCGCCCCCTCCCACGTGAGCACCACGTCCTCGGCGGTGGCCTGCTCCGGGTCGAGCAGTTCGGCACCCATGGCGTCGACGAGCGGCTTCACGGCGGTGACCAGCGGGTGGTCGGCCGGTCCGGTCATGGGGCGTCCTCCCCGATCACGTTGACCTGGAGGGAGACCCGGGTGGCGCCCGAGGCCAGGGCCTTGCTCAGCAGGGAGCCGACCGCGGTGAGGACCTGGTCGGCGCCCCCTTCGGCCGTGTTCCCGAACGGACCCACGTCCACGGCGTCCAGGTCGGCGGCCTGGATGACCTCACGGGCCACCACCGCATGGGCGGGTGCTTCGTCGAGATCGAAGGGTTCGGTGGTGAATTCCACCCTCAAGCGCACGGTGCCTCCCTCGTGTCCCGCCGTGCCGGTCGGCTCGCACGGCTCGCCCCGACCCTAAGGCACGCGCCCCGGGCCCCGTCGCGGACTCGGGCACGGGGCACGGCGGGCCCGCGCCACAGCGGCCCGCGCCGCCTCATCCCCCGGCCTGGATGTCCCCCCGGGTGGACGACGCGATCGGGTCGCCGTGCGCGAAGTCACCGGGCGGGATCCCCGGATGGTGCCCGTCCCTGACCAGGGGCGCGGTGGCGGCGGCCGGGCCGAGCGCGAGCCGGGAGACGATCCGGTAGCGGTCGCCCCGGTAGAGCGAGTGCACGTACTCCACGGGCAGGCCGGCGGTGTCCGTCGTCAGGCGCTCGAACAGCAGGGCCGGGGAGAGCTCGGGGACCTCCAGGAGCTGGGCCTCGGCCCGTGTGACGACGGTGGGCTCGATGGCCTGGACCGCCTCGCGGACGTGCACCCCGTGGGTGTTCCTCAGATGCTCGTACAGATCGCCGTCCTCCAGCTCCTGGGCCGACAGGCCGGGTACGAGCGCCGCCCTGATGTGCAGGTGCTCGATCGCCATCGGGGCGCCGTCGACCAGACGCAGCCGGGCGACGTACACGATCTCGTCGGCGGGCGACATCCGCAGCTTGCGGCCGACGCGGGCGCCGGCCTGGAGGGTGGTGAACTCCAGCAGCCTGCTGGACCACGCCCCGGCGGCCTTCGGGACGCTCAGGGCGAGGTCGGCGGAGACCAGTTCCTGGATTATCTTCGCGGGCGCGACGAACATCCCGCGCCCGTGCTCCCGGACGAGCAGCCCGGCGGCCACCAGCTCGTCGACGGCGGCGCGCAGGGTGGGCCGGGACACGCCCAGCAGGGCGCAGAGGGCCCGCTCGGACGGGATGGCGTCCCCGGGGCTGCGGCTCTCGATCAGCTCGAGGACCGCGTCACGTGCCCGTTCCCGTTTGAGCACCGTCCCCGGTACGTCGGCTTTCATGCGTTCCCCTTCGCGTGTTCCGCTCCCTTTACCAGTTGAGCAGGCGATGGCCACTGGTCAGGAAGAGTCTAGCCACCTCACCGGGAAGAACGGGGGCAGATCGTCATCCGTATTTCCCAAAATCCCTTTCTACAAGGGGGGTTGACGACCCCATTGGTCTATGCCACCTTCATCCAGCATCAAGAGGTGAGCTGTCCAGTGGACTTCACTGGTCAGGTGGTCAGGTCTCTGCTCCCGTTGAGGTGAACCGTGAAGTACCGCTTGCTTGCCGGTGTGTCCGCGTTCGTGACGGCCGCCGCTCTCAGCGCCTGCAGTTCCGGTGCCGAAAGCGGTGACGGGGCCGCAGGCGTGACGCCGGTCGATGTGTGGCTGATGCGTGACAGCGTCTCGGCGGCGTTCCAGGAGGAGTTCACCGAGGGGTTCGAGGCGGCGCACCCGGAGATCGACGTCCGGATCCAGATCCAGGAGTGGGACGGCATCGGCCAGAAGATCACCGCTGCTCTGGCCAGCAACGACGCCCCGGACGTGATCGAGGCGGGCAACACGCAGGTGGCGCAGTTCGCCGGGAGCGGCGGCCTGCTGGACCTCAGTGACAGGAAGGACGAACTGAACGGCGGCGACTGGCTGAAGGGGCTGGCCGAACCTGGTTCGTACGAGGGCAGGCAGTACGGCATTCCGTACTACGCGGCCAACCGGGTCGTGATCTACCGCAAGGACCTCTTCGCGAAGGCCGGCATCGACGCCTCGGCGATCACCACGCGCGAGCAGTGGATCGACGCCACCACCGAGCTGGACAAGGGCGGCACCCAGGGCATCTACCTGCCGGGCCAGCTCTGGTACGCGCTCGCCGGATTCGTCTGGGACGAGGGCGGCGACCTGGCCACCGAGTCGGACGGCCGGTGGGAGGGCGCGCTCGACACCCCCGAGGCTCTGCGCGGGATGGCCTTCTACGCCCGGTTGCAGGCGCTCGGCAAGGGCCCCAAGGACTCCGACGAGGACGATCCGCCGCAGGCCGAGGTGATGGCGCAGGGGCAGGTGGCCCAGATGATCTCCACCCCTGGCGGTGCCAACGTGGTCGTCGAGAAGAATCCGGAACTCACGGGGAAGCTGGGATTCTTCCCGATCCCGGGGAAGACGGCCCGGACCCCGGGCGCGGTGTTCACCGGCGGCTCCGACCTGGTCGTCCCCGCCGCGGCGGCCCATCCGGACGCGGCGGTGACCTTCATCAAGGAGCTGACGGGCGACGCCTGGCAGAAGAAGCTCGCGGTGGCGATGAGCTACGTGCCCAACCGGACCACGCTCGCCTCCGCCGTGGCGGGGGACCCCGGCGCCTCGGCGATGGCGGCCGGCGCGGCGAACGGACATGCGACGCCGAACACCCCGGGCTGGGCGGCGGTGGAGGCCGAGAACCCGGTCAAGGACTACATGACCGCCGTCCTCACCGGCGGTGACGCCGCCGAGGAGGCGGCCAGGGCCTCCGCGGACATCACCCGGGCCATGAACGCCGGCTCCTGACCCGGCCCCGTCCGTTTCCCGCCACCGAGAGGAGGCCCGCCGTGCCGGCTGTCCGTGAACGGCCCGTGCCACGCGTCCACCGTCCCCCGAAGGCGCCACCGGGGCGGCGGAGCGGACGACCACCGCGCGACCTCTGGCCCTACGCCCTCATCGCGCCCGCGATCGGCGGCATGCTCTGTCTGCTGGTCCACCCGCTGGTGCGGGCCGTGGTGATCTCCCTCCAGGACTTCCGGCTCCGCCAGCTGATCAGCGGGGACGCCGAGTTCGTGGGGCTGCGCAACTACCGGACGCTGCTGTCCGACCCGCGCTTCTGGGAGGTGACCGGCCGCACCTTCGTCTTCATGGCCGTCAACGTCACACTGATCATGGTCATCTCGACACTGGTCGCATTGATGACGGAGCGGCTGCGCCGGGTCGGCCGTACCGTCGTGCTCTGCTCGCTGGTGCTCGCCTGGGCCATGCCCGTGGTCGCGGCCACCACGGTCTTCCAGTGGCTGTTCCACTCCGAGTTCGGGATCGTCAACCAGTCGCTGACGGCGCTCGGCTTCGGGTCCTTCGACCGCTACCCGTGGTTCGCGAACGGTACGGCGTCCTTCACGATCCTGGTCGTGCTGATCGTCTGGCAGTCCGTGCCGTTCGCGGCGGTCACCCTCTACTCCGCCCTGACCACCGTCCCGGCCGAGCTGTACGAGGCCGCCCGTCTGGACGGCGCTTCCGGTTCGCGTGTCTTCCGCTCGCTCACCTTCCCGATGCTGCGGCCGATCTTCATGCTGGTCTTCTCCCTGGAGGTGATCTGGACCTTCAAGGCGTTCGTCCAGATCTGGGTGATGACCCGCGGCGGCCCCGGCGACGCCACCACGATCCTGCCCGTGTACGCGGTCCAGACGGCGCTCTCCAGCCAGCGCTACGACCTCGGCTCCGCCGCGTCGATGATCACCGTGGTCCTGATGTCCGGGGTGCTGGTCCTCTACTTCCGCCAGATGTTCCGTCAGGAGGACGACCCGCGATGACCTCGCCGCACCCCCGCATCCGGCGGATCCCGCTGAACGCCGCCGCCGTCGTGACCGTCGTGGTGTGCCTGTTCCCGGTGTACTGGATGATCTCCACCGCCTTCAAGCCGTCCCGGGACATCCAATCCGCCGAGCCCCGGCTCGTTCCCTACAGCTGGACGCTGGACCACTTCCGCCGGGCCGTGCAGGCGGACGGCTTCGAACTGTTCTGGCGCAACAGCGTCCTGGTCACGCTGGGGGCCGTGCTGCTCTCCCTCGTCGTGGCACTCGGGGCCTCGTTCGCGGTCGCCCGGCTGCGGTGGAAGGGCCGGCGGCAGTTCATGCTGCTGGTCTTCGTCGCCCAGATGGCGCCCTGGGAGTCGCTGATCATCCCGGTCTACATCATCTCGCGTGACACGGACATGCTGGACCGGCTGCCCACCCTGACCCTCGTCTACTTCATGATCACGCTGCCCTTCACGATCGTGGTGCTGAGGGGCTTCCTCGCGACGATCCCGCCCGAACTGGAGGAAGCCGCCCAAGTCGACGGCTGTACCCGGACCGGTGCCTTCGTGAAGGTCGCCCTGCCGCTCCTCGCCCCCGGCCTGATGGCCACCTCCCTCTTCGGGTTCATCACCGCGTGGAACGAGTTCGCCTACGCCAACTTCCTGATCATCAAGCAGCAGGACAACCGCACCCTCCCGGTGTGGCTCTCCTCCTTCCAGAACACCTTCGGCACCGACTGGGGCGCCACCATGGCCGCCTCGACGCTCTTCGCGCTGCCCGCCCTGGTGATCTTCCTGCTGCTCCAGCGCCATGTGACCTCCGGCTTCGCGGCCGGCGCCGTGAAGGGCTGAACCCGGTGGCGTACCCGTGAACCGTCCGAACCCCCCTGCCCCGGAGGCCCCCGTGCCCGCATCACGCCCCGAGCTCTCCCTCGTCCCCCGCCCCCGCAAGGTCTCACCGCGCCCGGGCCGTTTCGTCCTCGGCCCGGACACCGCCGTACGCGCCCTGCCGGGTGCGGAACCGGCGGCGGGCCTGCTGCGTACGCTCCTCGGCCCGACGACCGGGCTGCCCCTCCCGCCCTCCGCCGACGGCCGTGTCGTGCTGGCACTCGACCCGCAGCTCGGCGGACTCGGCGACGAGGGGTACGGGCTGACCGTCGGACCGCAGGCGCTGCTGCTGCGTGCCGCACGCCCGGACGGCCTGCTGCGGGGCGTGCAGACGATCCGGCAGCTGCTGCCGCCCGAGGCGCTGTCGGGCGGTGCGCGGGGCGTGTCCTGGGAGCTGCCGTGCGTCGAGATCAGCGACGTACCGGAGCACTCCTGGCGTGGCGCGATGCTCGACGTCGCCCGGCACTTCCAGCCCGTCTCCTACCTGCGCCGTTACGTGGACCTGATGGCGCTGCACAAGCTGAACGTCCTGCATCTGCACCTCACGGACGACCAGGGCTGGCGCATGCCGGTCGTCGCCTTCCCCCGGCTGGCGTCGGTGGGCGGGCACCGGGCCCAGTCGCTGTCCGACGGAGTGCCGCACACGGGGACGTACACCGAAACGGAACTGCGTGACCTGGTCCGCCACGCACGGGAGCAGGGGGTGAGCGTCGTGCCGGAGATCGAGATGCCCGGTCATGCGCGCGCGGCCCTCGCGGCCTATCCCGCGCTCGGCAACCACCCGGACCGGCATCTCGACGTATGGACCAGGTGGGGTGTGTGCGACACCGTGCTCGGCGTCCACGAGGAGGTCTTCGACTTCTGCCGGACCGTGCTGGAGGAGGTCATGGACGTCTTCCCCTCGCCGTACGTCCACATCGGCGGCGAGGAGTGCCCGACCACCGAGTGGGAGAACAGCCCGGCGGCCCGTGCCCGTGCGGCGGCCGAGGGCCTGGCCGGCCCCCGGGAGCTCCACGGCTGGTTCATGGGCCGGATCGGCTCGTTCCTCCTGGAGCACGGCCGCCGGCCCGTCGGCTGGGCCGAGACGGGCAGCGAACTGCCTCCCGGATTCACGGTGATGACCTGGCGCGACCCGGCGCACGCCCTCGCGGCCGCGCGGCGCGGACATCAGGTGGTGGCCGCTCACCACCGCGCCACCTACCTGGACTACGCCCAGTCCACGGATCCGGACGAGCCACCCGCGCAGCGGGGCGATCCCGTCCCCCTGCACGCGGTCCACGCGAACGAGCCGGTGCCGCGGGACTGGGAGCCGGAGGCGGCCTCCCGGATCCTGGGCACCCAGGCGCAGTTGTGGACCGAGTACGTGACGACGCCGGACCGGATCGAGTACCTCGCCTACCCACGGCTGTGCGCCCTGGCGGACCGCTCCTGGTCCGGCGGACGCAGCGACTGGGCCGGATTCGTCGAGCGGCTGCGCGGCCACACCGCCCGGCTGGACGCGCTCGGTGTCCGGTACCGGCCTCTCACCACGCGGTCCCTGGCGACCGCGTCCGCAGGTACAGCGCGACCCCCTCGGTAGACCATCCCCCACCGTTCCGGAGAGGAACACCGCCATGAGGACATTCCGCAGGAGCCGTATCCGCGCGGCGGCGGCCGCCGCCGTGACCCTGGCGCTGGGCTGCACGGCCCTCGCC
>NZ_DATMVN010000869.1:0-9824 GCF_035563135.1 Streptomyces sp. | reverse complement strand
TGGAGCGTCAGGCACAGCAGGCGGCCGGCCAGGGCGGGGTCGGCCGGGGTCTGCTCTGCGGCCAGTGCGATCGCGTTCGTCAGCTGGAGCAGGTCGTCGATCGACACATCCGCCCGCACCGAACCGCTCGACTGCGCTCGGGCCAGCAGCCGTGCTCCTGCCCGACGCAGGGGGACATGGCATGACGTCAGGGCCGAGGACTCGTCTCCCGGAGCCGCCATGAGTGCCCGTGCCAGGCCCCGGTATTCACCCGCATGGGTGACGATCGCGCCCAGCCACTCCACCAGCGCGGTGCACGGCTGGTCGGCCTGCGCCAGCTCGCGGGAGCGGGCGAGCAACGCGGTCAGGGCCTCCTGGAACACCGCGTTCATCAGGGCCTGACGGTTCGGGAAGTGCCGGTAGAGCGTGCCGATCCCGACCCCCGCCCGCCGGGCGATGTCCTCCAGCGAGGCATCGGTGCCCTGGGCGGCGAAGGAGGCGCGCGCCTCGCTCAGCAGCCGGTCGTGGTTACGGCGCGCGTCGGCGCGCATCGGCCGGGCCGGTGTCGGTACCGTGCTCATCGCCATCGCCGTGTCCTCCTGGTGTCCGCTCCGCGCCCCAAGGATGCCACCGGGGGCCCGGCAGATGCCGGGCCCCCGGTGAGGAGAACGGTCCTCCGGTGAGGAGAACGGGCACTCAGTCCTTGATCTCGCAGATCATGGCGCCGGACGACACCGACGTGCCGACCTCCGCCGCCAGGCCCTTCACCGTGCCGGAGCGGTGGGCGTTGAGGGGCTGTTCCATCTTCATGGCCTCCAGGACGACGATGAGGTCGCCTTCCTTGACCTCCTGGCCCTCCTCGACGGCGATCTTGACGATCGTTCCCTGCATCGGGGAGGCGAGGGTGTCGCCGGAGGCCGCGGAGCCGGACTTCTTCGCCGCGCGGCGCTTGGGCTTCGCACCGGCCGCCAGGCCGGTACGCGCCAGGCTCATGCCGAGCGAGGAGGGCAGGGAGACCTCCAGGCGCTTGCCGCCGACCTCGACGACGACGGTCTCGCGGCCGGACTCCTCGTCGGCGTCCTGGTCCGCGGGGACCGTGAACGGCTTGATCTCGTTGACGAACTCCGTCTCGATCCACCGGGTGTGGACCCGGAACGGGTCGGAGGTGAACGCCGGGTCGGCCACGACCGCGCGGTGGAAGGGGATGGCGGTGGCCATGCCCTCCACCTGGAACTCCGCCAGCGCACGCGCGGCGCGCTGGAGGGCCTGCTCACGGGTGGCACCGGTGATGACCAGCTTGGCCAGCAGCGAGTCCCAGGCCGGGCCGATGACACTGCCGGACTCCACGCCCGCGTCCAGGCGGACACCGGGGCCGGTGGGCGGGGCGAAGAGGGTGACGGTGCCCGGGGCGGGCAGGAAGCCCCGGCCCGGGTCCTCACCGTTGATACGGAACTCGAAGGAGTGACCGCGCACCGCCGGGTCGCCGTAACCGAGCTCCTCGCCGTCGGCGATGCGGAACATCTCGCGGACGAGGTCGAGACCGGTGACCTCCTCGGTGACCGGGTGCTCGACCTGGAGGCGGGTGTTGACCTCCAGGAAGGAGATCGTGCCGTCCAGGCCGACGAGGAACTCCACCGTGCCGGCGCCGACGTAGCCGGCCTCCTTGAGGATCGCCTTGGACGCCGCGTACAGCTCGGCGTTCTGCGCCTCGGTCAGGAACGGCGCGGGGGCCTCCTCGACCAGCTTCTGGTGGCGGCGCTGGAGCGAGCAGTCACGGGTGGACACGACGACGACGTTGCCGTGGGTGTCGGCCAGGCACTGGGTCTCCACGTGGCGCGGCTTGTCGAGGTAGCGCTCCACGAAGCACTCGCCGCGGCCGAACGCGGCGACGGCCTCACGGACCGCCGAGTCGTACAGCTCGGGGATCTCCTCCAGCGTGCGGGCCACCTTCAGACCACGCCCGCCGCCCCCGAAGGCCGCCTTGATCGCGATCGGCAGGCCGTTCTCCTCGGCGAACGCCACGACCTCGTCGGAACCGCTCACCGGGTCCGGCGTACCGGCCACCAGCGGGGCACCGGCGCGCTGCGCGATGTGCCGGGCCGCGACCTTGTCGCCGAGGTCCCGGATCGCCTGCGGCGGGGGACCGATCCACGTCAGGTCCGCGTCCAGGACGGCCTGGGCGAACTCGGCGTTCTCCGAGAGGAAGCCGTAGCCGGGGTGGATCGCGTCCGCCCCCGAGTCCTTGGCCGCCTGGAGCACCTTGGCCATGTCCAGGTAGCTGGCGGCCGGGGTGTCACCGCCCAGAGAGAACGCCTCGTCTGCCGCGCGCACATGCAGGGCATCCCGGTCCGGATCGGCGTAGACGGCTACGCTCGCGATTCCGGCATCCCGGCAAGCCCGGGCAACACGGACAGCGATTTCGCCACGGTTGGCGATGAGCACCTTGCGCACGATGACTCCCTCCTTGAGAACAAGCTGAGTTTAGGGACTACCGACACGGCCGTACGACCCGTCCCCAATAGTGAACTTGCCCACACGGAGTGTGATTCGAGGCTTGCTCGAGTCGCGAAATCCCTTGTCACATCACGGTACGCCGGGATCCTTGACCGCACAGTAGCCATGAAGTGTGGCTCAAGTCTCTGTTCGTACGGTCAACGCCGCGCGGCGTTTCTTTGTGGACTCCCTACGAACGGACGAGGAAATCTTTGCTGCACCACGGGGCGGCGGCGCGGAGCGGGTCCCAGGACCGTGATACCGGCGTGAGGCGTGCGCGAACTCCTGTCCGGAACACACATACCGTCCCCCGGGTCCCTGACGATCCCCTGACGAGTCCCTGACGAGCGGGGGGCAGCTCCCTGTAGGGTCCGCGCTGTACCGGCCGTACTACAGGTAACAGGGGGTGGCCCCGTGGTGCGCAGACCAGTGGCCTTCGCGACCGCGCTCGTTCTGTTCGTCGAAGCCGTGGGCATCGTGGTCCTCAACGGCGTCCTCGCGACGGTCGTGGGCAACCAGAACATGTCCCTGGCCGGGATGGACCCGGACGCCATGGTCACCGGGACATGGGTGATGGGCGGTGTCTCGGGCGCGCTGCTGCTGCTCTGCGGGCTGATACCGCTCCTGGCCGGCCTGCGCGACCGCGCCCCGGGGCGCTTCGCCAGGATCGGCCTCATCATGTGCGCGGTCGCCCACGCGGTGCTGGGCGCACTGGCGGTGGGTCTGATCGGCTGGGCGGCCTTCGTGTTCCTGATGGCCGCCCTCGGTCTGATCGTGCTGACCCTGGTGGTGTTCGAGCGGCATGAGCCGGACACGGGCAGGGCCGGCGCACGGGGAGCTCAGGCGCCGGTGTGACGCCGGCGCCGCTCAGACCCACAAGTCGGTGACGGAGAGGCCCAGTTCGCCGAGCAGGTGGCGCAACAGCGGCAGCGAGAGGCCGATGACGTTGCCGTGGCTGCCCTCGATCGCCTCGACGAAGGGCGCCGAGCGGCCGTCCAGGGTGAACGCCCCGGCGACGTGGAGGGGCTCACCCGAAGCGACGTAGGCCGCCACCTCGGCGTCCGTGGGCTCGCCGAACCTGACGACGGTGGACGCGGTCGCCGACACCGTACGGCCGGTGGCCGTGTCGATGACGCTGTGCCCCGTCTGCAGGATGCCCGACCGGCCGCGCATGGACTTCCACCGCGCGGTGGCCTCCTCGCTGTCGGCCGGCTTGCCGAGCGCCTCGCCGTCCAGCTCCAGCACCGAGTCGCAGCCGATGACGAGCGCGCCCGCGGCCTCGGGACGGGCCGCCACCGCGGCGGCCTTCGCCTCGGCCAGGACGAGCGCCAGCTCACCCGGGGTCGGAGCGGTGATCGCGTCCTCGTCCACACCGCTGACGATCACCTCGGGGGCGAAACCCGCCTGACGCAGGAGACCGAGACGGGCGGGGGAGGCGGAGGCGAGCACGAGACGACGCTGATCAGTCATACCCGCCATCGTAGGCGGGGCCGGGGCGGGCGAGAGGCCCCCGGGGCCTCAGCGGGTGCCCAGGACGGACATCGCGACCACCATGGCCAGCGCGAGCAGCAGACCCGCGCGGCGCATCATGTCCTGGGCGTCGCGCAGTTCCTTCGGCGGCTTGTTCTCGGGGTCGGACCACAGCATGGTTCCGATGGTGCTCCGGACACGCCTGCGGCGCCTGAGTACGCGTACTCAAGCGCCGCTCGGCCCGCCCTCAGGAGGGCCAGTACGTCCGTGCCCACGACCGGGGCCCCGGCCGGAGCGTGCCCCGGCGGGCGATCCGCCCCGGATCGGACCACTGCTCGGGCGGCAGTGGGGCGCCGGACGGCACCGCGGCCACCGCCGCCGCGCGTGCCTGGACCACGGCGAGCGCCGCGGCGAGTTCCTCCGGGGTCGGATTGCCCCGTACGACCTTGATCATGGTGGCTCCCGGTGGTCGGATCAGAGGGGGATGTTGCCGTGCTTCTTCGGAGGCAGCGACTCGCGCTTCGTACGGAGCTGGCGCAGGCCCTTCACGAGGTGTGCCCGGGTCTCGGAGGGCATGATGACCGCGTCGACGTAGCCGCGCTCGGCCGCGACGTACGGGTTGAGGAGGGTGTCCTCGTAGTCGGCCATCAGTTCGGCGCGGGTGGCCTCGGGATCCTCGGCGGCGGCGATGGTGCGCCGGTGCAGGATGTTCACCGCGCCCTGGGCGCCCATGACCGCGATCTGCGCGGTCGGCCAGGCCAGATTCAGGTCGGCGCCCAGGTGCTTGGACCCCATCACGTCGTACGCGCCGCCGAACGCCTTGCGGGTGATGACGGTGATCAGCGGCACGGTGGCTTCGGCGTACGCGTAGATGAGCTTGGCGCCGCGGCGGATGATGCCGCCGTACTCCTGGTCGACGCCCGGCAGGAAGCCGGGCACGTCGACGAAGGTGAGGACCGGCACGTTGAACGCGTCGCACGTGCGGACGAAGCGCGCCGCCTTCTCGCTCGCGTCGATGTCCAGGCAGCCGGCGAACTGCATCGGCTGGTTGGCGACGATGCCCACCGGGTGACCCTCGACGCGCCCGAAACCGGTGATGATGTTCGGCGCGAACAGGGCCTGCGTCTCCAGGAACTCGCCCTCGTCGAGCACGTGCTCGATGGCGGTGTGCATGTCGTACGGCTGGTTCGCCGAGTCCGGGATGAGGGTGTCGAGCTCGCGGTCCCCGTCCGTGGTCTCCAGGTCCGCCTCCTCGGGGAAGGCCGGGGGCTCCGAGAGGTTGTTCGACGGGAGGTACGACAACAGGGACTTGACGTACTCGATGGCGTCCTTCTCGTCGCCCGCCATGTGGTGGGCCACGCCCGAGGTGGTGTTGTGCGTGCGGGCGCCGCCCAGCTCCTCGAAGCCGACGTCCTCACCGGTGACCGTCTTGATGACGTCGGGGCCGGTGATGAACATGTGCGAGGTTTGGTCGACCATGACCGTGAAGTCGGTGATCGCGGGGGAGTAGACCGCGCCGCCGGCACAGGGCCCGACGATCAGTGAGATCTGCGGGACGACACCGGAGGCGTGCACGTTGCGGCGGAAGATCTCGGCGAACAGCCCGAGGGCGACGACGCCCTCCTGGATGCGCGCGCCGCCGCCGTCGTTGATGCCGATGACGGGGCAGCCCGTCTTCATGGCGAAGTCCATGACCTTGACGATCTTCTCGCCGTAGACCTCGCCGAGCGAGCCGCCGAAGATGGTGAAGTCCTGCGAGTACACGCAGACGGGACGGCCGTCGACCGTGCCGTAACCGGTGACGACCCCGTCCCCGTAAGGGCGGTTCTCCTCGATCCCGAAATTGGTGGACCGGTGCCGTGCGAACTCGTCGAGCTCCACGAAGGAACCTTCGTCGAGCAGGAGATCGACCCGCTCGCGGGCGGTCAACTTGCCCTTGGCGTGCTGCTTTTCGACGGCGCGGGCGGAACCTGCGTGTGTGGCCTCTTCGATACGGCGCTGCAGGTCCGCGATCTTGCCCGCGGTGGTGTGGATATCGCTCTGCGGCTCGGACATCGGGTGGCGGCTCCCTGCCTGGTCACGGGGACGGCTGATACATCCGGTCGAGGTGCTGGACCCCTGTGTGCTCGACGGCGGATCACTCGTCTGCGGGTTCGGCTACTGATCCGTAGCGTATCGGCGCGCATACGGTTCGGCAGTGCGTCGTTGGCCACACCTAATGTGGGTTGCATGACACCTCCCGATGCGTCGCCCAACCGCTGGTCGGACCTCGACAGGCCGCCCCTGAACGTCACCGCGCTGCGCCGCGCGCTGCTGAGGCCCGGTGGTCTGTGGACCTCGCTCGACGTCGTGGACGCGACAGGCTCCACCAACACCGACCTCGCGGCACGGGCCGCCGGCGGAGGGCTGGCGGAAGGGGCGGTGCTGGTCGCCGAGGAGCAGACCGCCGGCCGCGGACGGCTCGACCGGAGCTGGACGGCCCCGCCCCGCTCGGGCCTCTTCCTCTCGGTCCACCTCACCCCCGGCGACGTACCCGCCGAACGCTGGGGATGGCTGCCGCTGCTGACCGGTGTCGCCGCCGCCACGGGGCTCGCGCAGTCGGCAGGTGTGGACATGGCGCTGAAATGGCCCAACGACCTCCTGGTGACCGTCGGCGGCACGGAACGCAAGGCCGGCGGCATCCTCGCGGAGCGCGCCGGGGACGGCGTCATCATCGGCATCGGGCTCAACGTGTCGCTGCGCGCGGCCGAGCTGCCCGCCCCGCACGCCGGTTCGCTGGCACTCGCCGGAGCCGTCTCCACCGACCGCGAGACCTTGCTCCGGGCCGTCCTGCGTTCACTGGAACAGTGGTACGGGCAATGGCGCGACGCGGACGGCGACGCCGCAGGCAGCGGGCTCCAGGCGGCCTACGCGGCGGGCTGCGCCACGCTCGACCGGACGGTGCGCGCCGAGCTGCCGGGCGACCGGTCCGTCGTCGGCGAGGCCGTCGCCATCGACGGCGACGGACGGCTCGTGCTGGCCACGGGCGACGGCCTCCAGGAACCCGTGTCGGCCGGCGACATCGTCCACCTGCGCGGAGAGGAAGGAGGGCTCACCTGATCCGGCGCTTGTGCACATACGGGTGATGTCACGTATGACGGACCCGGCACAGTGCGGCCGGGGACGTGAGCCAGGGCACACCTGCCGTATCGTTGAGGCGATCCAGCGACAGATCGGCAGGGCAGTGCGCAGGGAACGGGCAGGAGGCGGCCGGTGACCGTCGACGACACGAACTCCGACGACGGCGCGGAGCCCTCGTCGGGACGGTCGGTCCACTCGACACCGCATCACGAGGTCGACCACACGGCCGAGCCGACCGACGACCCGCTCGCCATCCGGCTGGAGGCCCTGATCCTGGGGGCCGACCGCCGCTACACGCCGTTCCAGGCGGCCAGGACCGCCGGGGTCTCCATGGACCTGGCCTCCCGCTTCTGGCGGGCGATGGGCTTCGCCGACATCGGGCAGGCCAAGGCGCTCACCGAGGCGGACGTCCTGGCGCTGCGCCGCCTCGCCGGTCTCGTGGAGGCCGGGCTGCTCAGCGAGCCGATGGCGATCCAGGTGGCCCGGTCGACCGGCCAGACCACCGCCCGGCTGGCGGAGTGGCAGATCGACTCCTTCCTGGAGGGGCTGACCGAGCCCCCCGAGGCCGGGATGACCCGGACCGAGGTCACCTACCCGCTCATCGAGCTGCTCCTGCCCGAGCTGGAGGAGTTCCTGGTCTACGTGTGGCGGCGCCAGCTCGCCGCCGCCACGGGCCGGGTCGTGCAGGCGGCGGACGACGAGGAGATGGTCGACCGGCGGCTCGCCGTGGGTTTCGCCGACCTCGTCGGCTTCACCCGGCTGACGCGGAGGCTGGAGGAGGAGGAGCTCGGCGAGCTCGTCGAGGCCTTCGAGACGACCTCGGCGGACCTGGTCGCCGCGCACGGCGGGCGGCTCATCAAGACCCTGGGCGACGAGGTCCTCTTCGCCGCGGACGACGCGGGCACGGCGGGCGAGATAGCGCTCCGGCTGGTCGAGGTGATGTCCCAGGACACGACGATGCCCG
The DNA here is from genome assembly GCF_035563135.1 of Streptomyces sp. Classification (GTDB taxonomy): domain Bacteria; phylum Actinomycetota; class Actinomycetes; order Streptomycetales; family Streptomycetaceae; genus Streptomyces. The sequence continues at coordinate 1,798 of NZ_DATMVN010000869.1, read as the reverse complement.
CGCTGCGGGTCGGCATCGCCTTCGGCACGGTCACCACACGCATGGGCGACGTGTTCGGCACCACGGTGAATCTGGCCAGCCGGCTCACGTCGATAGCGCCGAAGGACGCGGTGCTGGTCGACGGTGCGTTCGCCGCGGAGCTGATCAGGCACGGCGACGCCCCCGCCTCGGAGGCCGAGGAGGCCGCGGCGGCGGCCGAGCGCGCCCGGCTGGCGGAGAAGGAGGGCCGCAGCCCGGACGAGGTGCCGCCGCCGACGGCGTACCGCTTCGGGTTGCAGCCGATGTGGCAGCGGCCGGTGCGCGGGCTGGGTGTGGTGGAGCCGTGGCTGCTGGCCAGACGGGGCAAGCCGTCGTCCTGACGCGGGCCGCGGGGGCGCCCGCGGCGGGCTGATCCCCCGCCCCTCCCGCGCCGGGGCGGGGCCCCGGGCCCCGCTCCTCGAACGCCGGAGGAGCTGAGGGAGTCACCCGTGCGGTGGAGGCCGGGCATGTGCGAGCAGACCCGGCCGGCGTCCGGGAGCCGGATCCCCTGGTTCCGGAAAAGGGCGGGGAGGGGAACGGCCCCGCGCGGCGGGCCCGCCCCTAGGATTCCGGTAACGCTCGTTAACCGGAGGGGTGCAGTCATGGGTGTCACGTCCGAGCAGAGGTTCGGGGATTTCGTCGTCGTACGGCGGCACGAGGGCCAGGACCACGTCGCCGAGCTGGTGCTCGACCGGCCCGAGGCGATGAACGCCGTGAGCACCGCGATGGCGCGCTCCATCGCCGAAGCCTGTGCCGCGCTCGGCGCCGACCAGGGGGTGCGGGCGACCGTGCTCACGTCCAGCCATGAGCGCGCCTTCTGCGTGGGCGCGGACCTCAAGGAGCGGAACTCCTTCACCGACGCCGAGCTGGTGCGGCAGCGGCCCACGGCGCGGGCCGCGTACACCGGCGTGCTGGAGCTGCCCATGCCGGTCGTCGCCGCCGTCCACGGCTTCGCTCTCGGTGGCGGCTTCGAGCTCGCGCTGGCCTGCGATGTGATCGTGGCCGACCGTACGGCCGTGGTCGGCCTGCCCGAGGTGTCCGTGGGCGTCATCCCGGGCGGCGGCGGTACGCAGCTGCTGCCCCGCCGGGTGGGCGCGGCGCGCGCCGCCGAGCTGGTGTTCACCGCCCGGCGGGTGGAGGCGGCCGAGGCGCGCGAGCTGGGCCTGGTCGACGAGCTGGTCGAAGCGGGCCGGGACCGGGAGGAGGCGCTGGCCGTCGGCGGCCGGATCGCGGCGAACTCACCCGTGGGGCTCCGGGCCGCCAAGCGGGCGCTCCGGCTGGGTCAGGGACTGGATCTGCGGGCCGGGCTGGAGGTGGAGGACGCCGCCTGGCGGTCCGTGGCCTTCTCCGGGGACCGGGCCGAGGGCGTGGCCGCGTTCAACGAGAAGCGGAAGCCCGCCTGGCCCGGCGAGTGAGCCGGGAGCCGAACTGAAGATCATCAGTACCGCCGGCCGGTCGGAACAGCGCAAACCTACCTAAGCTGGGGCGATGGGCGGTGATGATGCGCGGCTGCGCGCCGTGGTGGCGCTGGCACAGACGATGGCGGCGGCCTCCACCCCGCGTGAGTCCTGGCACGCCGCGGCGGTGGGGGCGTGCCAGGCGCTGGCGGGCAGCTTCGCCGCCCTCTCCGTGTGGGAGCGGGAGCAGGGCCGGCTGCGCGTGCTGGTCAACGCGGGGGAGCGGGCCGAGGGCGAGGAGGAGTTCCCCGAGAACGAGGCCTACCCCGTGCACCAGTTCCCGGAGATCACGGAATTCCTCCACGAGCGCTGGGCGGGCGGCG
>NZ_DATMVN010000868.1:0-3508 GCF_035563135.1 Streptomyces sp. | reverse complement strand
GTCCGCGTTCGCGCTGCTGGTCGACCCACTCCGCGTGGTCCGTCTGCTCGACGAGGGCGCGGCGGCCCGCCGCCTGGGGGGAGACCGTGGGAGCGGGTGCGGGCGCTTCGGGCTCCTCGTCGGACTCGGCCGGCGCCGAGGACGCCGGCTGGTGCCTGCGGGGGCGGTTCTCGCGCAGGCGCTGCGCGGCCACCTCGGCCCGGCGCCGGTCCATGGTGAAGACGAACCGGCGGCGCTCCTGGGCACGCAGATGCACGATGTACGTGCTCAGCAGCACGGCCGGAACGGCCGGCGCCCACAGGAAGCGGAGACCGCCCACCGCCGCGACGACCGCCCCGAGCGTGAAGGCCACGAACAGGATCGTGGTGGTACGCCGACGGCGTGCCAGGACCTGCGAACGCCGTCGGCGCTCGTGCTCGGACTCCGCGCCGGAAGGGCGCCGGCTCCGGGCGGGCGCCGGACGGCCCGGCCGCTCGTGCGCCGGGTCGCGCAACCGCGCTTCCGTATGTGCCGGGGGCGCGGAAAAGGCCCGGACGTCGACGGACTCGATCACGTCCGTGACGGCATCCGGGTCGACGTCGCCAGGCGCCTCCTCGGCATCCCGCTCCCGTAGCTCCTTGGCATAACGGCGCTCCATGGCCGCCCGTCCGGACAGCAACCGGATGGCGGTGCTGAAGCGTTCCGTCGGACGGGCCTCGTTGAGTTCGTCCTGCCTGCGGAGCCACATCGGCACCAAGTAGGCGGCCCAGGCCCCGACAATGACTGCGTAGATCAGGCCGCTGCTGCTCACGCTCACACCGTAGAGGGGTTTGCACGGCAGCATCCGCCAATTGGCCCGGTGTGTCGCACGATCCGGCTCATATGACGGACTTTTTTTGTGATTCTTCGAGTCACCAGTCGCCGAAAGTGAGTCCGATTACTGTCAGAGAGCGATCGAATTCGAACACTTATTTCATTTCCCCGGGTGTGCGTGACGAACCGGGCGTACCGGGCCGCACCCTGCGCCAACGCCGCAGCAGCCCGTCGGGCACTTCCTCCGCGGTAAGGGCGAAGATCAGGTGGTCCCGCCACGCCCCGTCGATGTGCAGATAGCGCGGCCGCAGACCTTCCGCGCGGAATCCGAGTTTCTCCACGACTCTTCGGCTGGGGCTGTTCTCGGGCCGAATGCACACCTCGATCCTGTGCAGCCCGACCGTCCGGAAACAGTGGTCGACCGCCAGCGCCACCGCCGTCGGCATGACACCGCGGCCCGCCACGCTCTGGTCGACCCAGTAGCCGACATGGCCCGAACACATCGAGCCCCAGGTGATGCCCGCCACCGTCAACTGCCCCACGAGACGCCCCTCGTACTCGATGGCGAAAGGCAGCATCCGGCCGGCGTTGGCCTCGGCGCGCAGGTGACGGACCATCTGACGGTAGGTGGGACGCCGGGCCACCGGGCCGCCGGGGGCGGGCGGTGGGACGGTCGCCTCCCAGGGGCGCAGCCATTCCCGGTTACGCCGGTTGACCTCGCGCCACATGCTCTGGTCGCGCAGCTTCATCGGCCGGAGGGTGACGGCGCCGTCGGTCAGGATCACCGGCCAGGTCCGGACGTTCAGCTCGGGCTCCCCGGTCGGGGGTGATCGCCGCCGCGCAGCTGGTCGACGGCGTGCACCAGGAGCCTGCTCAGGACCGCGAGCCCGTCGCGCACGCCGCCGGTCGAGCCGGGCAGGTTCACGATGAGGGTGCGGTCCGCGATGCCCGCGAGGCCGCGGGAGAGCGCGGCGGTGGGGACCTTGTCCCGGCCCTCGGCGCGGATCGCCTCGGCGATGCCCGGGACCTCCCGGTCCAGGACGCTGCGGGTAGCCTCCGGCGTGCGGTCGGTGGGCGAGATGCCCGTACCGCCGGTGGTGACGATCACGTCGTAACCCGCGGCCGTCCCCGCCCGGAGGGCTGCTTCCACCGGATCGCCGTCGGGCACGACCTGCGGGCCGTCGACGGTGAACCCGAGACCGGTGAGTGCCTCGGCGATGAGAGGGCCGCCCTTGTCGGCGTACACACCGGCAGAAGCGCGGTTGGAGGCGGTCACGACCAGGGCCCGGTATCCACCGGAGGCGGCGGGGGCACTGCCCGGCGCGGTCATGCGTCCGCCCCCTCCGGTGCGGGGCGCCGGTAGTCGCCGGACTTGCCGCCCGACTTCGCCTCGACCCGGACGTCCGTGATCACCGCGCTCTTGTCGACCGCCTTGACCATGTCGATCACCGTGAGCGCGGCGACCGACACGGCGGTCAGGGCTTCCATTTCGACCCCCGTACGGTCCGTGGTCTTCACGGTGGCCAGGATCTCCACCGCGTCGTCGGCGACACTCAGGTCGACCTTCACACCGGACACGGCGAGCGGGTGGCAGAGCGGGATCAGGTCCGGGGTGCGCTTGGCACCCATGATTCCCGCGATGCGCGCGGTGGCGAGGGCGTCGCCCTTGGGGACACCCTCGCCCCTGAGGAGTTCGACGACACGCGGTGATACGAGGACCCGGCCGCTCGCCCGGGCGACACGTGCCGTGACGTCCTTCTCCGACACGTCGACCATGCGGGCGGCACCCGCCTCGTCGATGTGCGTCAGCCTGTTCTGCGTACTCAACTCACTCCGCCTAGCGGTAGGGCGCCGGTTGCCCGCCCGCACCGCGCCGAGGCGCGGGCCGAGGGGCCCGGGGGCTTCCCCCGGTAAGGCACAGCGCCAGATACCGTACCGCCACCGCGCCGAAGTCAGCGGAGGAGGATCACCTCGGTCTCCGTGCCGGGCTCGGCGGAGGTGGTGTCCTCGGGCAGCACGATCAGCGCGTCGGCCTGGGCGAGGGCGGCGATCAGATGCGATCCGGCTCCCCCGACGGGCGTCACGGTGCCCGCCTCCGCGTCGTAGTTGCCGCGCAGGAACTGGCGTTTGCCGGCCGGCGAGGCGAGCGCCCCGCCGGTGCTGAGCGTGGCCCGCACCTTCGGGCGGTGGACGTCATCGAGGCCCATCAGCGTCAGGATCGCCGGCCGCACGAACAGCTCGAAGGAGACGTACGAGGAGACCGGGTTGCCGGGCAGCGCCAGCAGCGGCGTGTGGTCCGGGCCGATCGAACCGAACCCCTGCGGCTTGCCCGGCTGCATCGCCAGCTTGCGGAAGTCGATGCCGCTGCCGGCCTCGTCCTCGTCTCCCACGGACGACAGGGCCTCCTTGACCACGTCGTACGCGCCGACGCTCACACCGCCCGTGGTGACGACGATGTCGGCGCGGATCAGCTGGTCCTCGATGGTCGACCGCAGCGTCTCGGCGTCGTCGGCGACTGCCGGCACACGGTAGGCGATGGCCCCGGCGTCCCGGGCGGCGGCCGTCAGCGCGAAGCTGTTGGAGTCGTAGATCCGGCCGCCGGTCAGCTCCTCGCCCGGCTGCACCAGCTCGCTCCCGGTGGACAGCACGACGACGCGCGGGCGGGGCCGCACCCGCACCGTGGAGCGTCCGATCGCGGCGAGCAGGCCGATCTGCG
>NZ_DATMVN010000867.1:0-15682 GCF_035563135.1 Streptomyces sp. | reverse complement strand
TGGTCCAGCTCGGCCGTCAGGGCCGCTGTCTGCTGTACGTCCCCGGCCGGGGCGGCCGCCTCCTCCTCGGAGGAGGAGGCGGCCGCCTTCGGTTCGGCGTCGTCGGAGCTGGCGCCGGAGGGGACGTCAGGCTTCTCCTCGAAGCCCGGGGTCTCCTCGGTCACACCGCACCGCCCTTCGTGTCCTTCTCGTCGTCCACGATCTCGGCGTCGACGACGTCGTCGTCGGCCTTGGCCTGGCCGTCGCCCGGCGCCTCGGCGCCCGGCGTACCGCCTTCGGCCTGGGCGTTGGCGTACATCGCCTGGCCCAGCTTCTGGGAGACGGCCGCGACCTTCTCGGTGGCGGTACGGATCTCGGCGGTGTCCTCGCCCTTGAGCTTCTCCTTCAGCTCGGTGAGCGCGGTCTCCACCTCCGTCTTCACGTCACCGGGGACCTTGTCCTCGTTGTCCTTGAGGAACTTCTCCGTCTGGTAGACGAGCTGCTCACCCTGGTTGCGCGACTCGGCGGCCTCGCGACGGGCGTGGTCCTCCTCCGCGTACTTCTCGGCCTCTTCGCGCATCCGGTTGACCTCGTCCTTCGGCAGCGAGGAGCCACCGGTGACGGTCATCTTCTGCTCCTTGCCGGTGCCGAGGTCCTTGGCAGCGACGTGCATGATGCCGTTGGCGTCGATGTCGAAGGCGACCTCGATCTGCGGCACCCCGCGCGGGGCCGGCGGCAGACCGGTGAGCTCGAACATCCCGAGCTTCTTGTTGTACGCCGCGATCTCGCGCTCGCCCTGGTAGACCTGGATCTGCACCGACGGCTGGTTGTCCTCGGCCGTCGTGAAGATCTCGGAGCGCTTGGTCGGGATCGTGGTGTTGCGCTCGATGAGCTTGGTCATGATCCCTCCCTTGGTCTCGATGCCGAGGGACAGCGGGGTGACGTCGAGGAGCAGGACGTCCTTGACCTCGCCCTTGAGGACACCGGCCTGGAGCGAGGCGCCGATGGCGACGACCTCGTCCGGGTTCACGCCCTTGTTGGCCTCCTGGCCGCCGGTCAGCTCCTTGACGAGCTCGGCGACGGCCGGCATGCGGGTGGAGCCACCGACGAGAACGACGTGGTCGATCTCGGAGAGCTGGATGCCCGCGTCCTTGATGACGTTGTGGAACGGGGTCTTGCAGCGGTCCAGGAGGTCCGCGGTCAGCTGCTGGAACTGCGAGCGCGTGAGCTTCTCGTCCAGGTGCAGCGGGCCCTCGGCGGACGCCGTGATGTAGGGCAGGTTGATCGTGGTCTCGGTCGAGGACGAGAGCTCGATCTTCGCCTTCTCCGCGGCCTCACGCAGACGCTGGAGAGCCATCTTGTCCTTGGACAGGTCCACGCCGTGCCCGTTGGCGAACTGCTTCACCAGGTAGTCGACGACCCGCTGGTCCCAGTCGTCACCACCGAGGTGGTTGTCACCGTTGGTGGCCTTCACCTCGACGACGCCGTCGCCGATCTCCAGGAGGGACACGTCGAAGGTGCCGCCACCGAGGTCGAAGACGAGGATCGTCTGGTCGTCCTTGTCGAGGCCGTACGCCAGGGCGGCGGCGGTCGGCTCGTTGACGATGCGCAGGACGTTCAGGCCCGCGATCTCGCCGGCCTCCTTGGTCGCCTGGCGCTCCGAGTCGTTGAAGTACGCCGGGACGGTGATCACCGCGTCGGTGACCTTCTCGCCCAGGTAGGACTCGGCGTCGCGCTTCAGCTTCTGCAGGATGAAGGCGCTCATCTGCTGCGGGTTGAAGTTCTTGCCGTCGAGCTCGATCTTCCAGTCGGTGCCCATGTGGCGCTTGACCGAACGGATCGTCCTGTCGACGTTGGTGACCGCCTGACGCTTGGCGACCTCGCCGACCAGCACCTCGCCGTTCTTCGCGAAGGCGACGACGGACGGCGTGGTCCTGGCGCCTTCGGCGTTGGTGATGACGGTGGGCTCGCCGCCTTCGAGAACGCTGACGACGGAGTTAGTCGTGCCCAGGTCGATGCCGACCGCACGTGCCATTTCAATTCCTCCAACTGACTACTTGAGTGGATCTGACTCAAGGATGCATGACACCCATCCCGGAGTCAAAGGACCTGAGCCACTTACGCTCAACTTATATGCTCACATGCGCGCTGAGCAGGCAATTCACTCATGCGAGGGGGGCGGAAGCCCACGAGGACCGCCTCGCCCCGCACCTCCCGGCACGCGCGGCACGCCACACGCACGCCTCCCACCTTCGCACCATGGGATCGTTCTGTCACAAAATGCACCGAAAAGGGCATACCGTTACGTCATCGACTCCGGGCAGGTGCAATGCGGAACGCCGAGCAGACTGCGACGCGAAGGAAGAGGCGCCCCTCCCCGGCGACGGGGACCTGGACGATGGACTCCCCGGCCGGCCGGCCCTTCGGCCCCACCCGCATCCCCGGCCGCGCCCTCGCCCTCATTCCCGGCCGCGCCCTCGCCCGGGCGGGGACCGGACGCATCGCCAGGAACCTGGCGGCCGTGGCCGCCACTCGGCTCACCGGCCCCCTGAAAGCCCTGACCGCCAAGCGGGTCCTGGACCTGGCGCTCGGCACGGCACTCCTGCTCCTGGCGGCGCCCGTCCTCACCCTCGCCGCCCTGGCCCTCGCCCTCCGGCCGCCCCGCAGCGCGGGAGGCGTGCTCCGGCGCGAGACCAGGGTGGGCCTCGGCGGCCACCTCTTCGAGCTGCGCTCGCTGCGCACCCGGCGGTTCCGGCTCGACCTGCTGTCCAGGCTGCCCCACGTCGTACGGGGAGACCTCTCCCTGGTCGGCCCGGCGCCGCTCACCCCGGACGAGGCCGCCCTGCCCGGCTCCGCCGCCGGGCACTGGCGGCAGGGCCTCCGGCCGGGCCTGACCGGCCTGGCCCAGGTGCGCGCCCGCTCCGGAATGCCCTGGGACGAACCCGCCCTCCTGGACGCGCACTACGCAGAGCATCATGGGACAGGGCTCGACCTGGCGATCCTGGCGCAATCCGTACGCATCCACCTGCGAGCGGCCCTGCGCGGACCGCGACACCCGGGGAAGGCTCACCTGAGCGACACAGATCACCGCCTGCGCGGCTACAGCGCGGCGGAATAAGTGGATAGTGTCAGCACAGACTGATTAAGTTACTGCTTAGTAATCGCTTGTACGCGCTGGATCCCACCCTCGCAGGCCCGAGGAGCCCCACATGCAACTCGCCGCGATCATCGTGTCGCTGGTGCTGACTGTCGTCGGCGTTGCGCTCATCGCCCGAGCCGTCGCGCAGATCTACCGGTTCGTCCGTCTCGGACAGCCGGTACCAGCAGGCAGCCGCACCGACGCCCCCAAGCAGCGCACGATCACCCTGGTCAAGGAATTCCTCGGCCACACCCGGATGAACCGGTGGGGGATCGTGGGCTTCGCCCACTGGTTCGTCGCGATCGGCTTCCTGACCCTGCCGCCGACGCTCCTCCAGGCGTACGGACAGCTCTTCCAGGCCGACTGGGTGCTGCCGGTGGTCGGTGGCTGGCTGCCGTTCGAGATGTACATCGAGTTCATCGGCATCATGACCGTGCTCGGCATCGTCACGCTGATGGCCATCCGGCTGCTGAACCTGCCCTCGCGGGCCGGCCGCAAGTCGCGCTTCGCCGGCTCCAAGGCCTGGCAGGCGTACTTCGTCGAGTACGTCATCCTCGTCATCGGCCTGGCGATCCTGGCCCTGCGCGGCCTCGAAGGCGCGATCCACCACGTCGAGGGCTACGAGGCCGCCTACTTCGTCTCGTACCCCTTGGTGCTCGCCTTCAAGGGCCTCGCGCTCGGCACGCTGCAGAACCTCATCTACTTCACCGCGATGATCAAGATCGGCACCTCGCTGATCTGGATGATCACGGTCTCGCTCAACACCAATATGGGTGTCGCCTGGCACCGCTTCCTCGGTTTCCCGAACATCTGGTTCAAGCGCAACGCGGACGGCTCGTCGGCGCTCGGCGCGCTCCAGCCGATGACCACGGGCGGCAAGGAGATCGACTGGGAGGACCCGGGCGAGGACGACACCTTCGGTGTCTCCCAGGTCGAGCAGTTCTCCTGGAAGGGCATCCTCGACTTCTCCACCTGCACCGAGTGCGGCCGCTGCCAGTCGCAGTGCCCCGCCTGGAACACCGGCAAGCCGCTCTCCCCGAAGCTCCTGATCATGTCCCTGCGCGACCACGCGCACGCCAAGGCGCCGTACCTGCTGGCCGGCGGCGGCAAGGACATGGAAGGCACCGAGAAGGCCACCGCCGAGCAGCTCAAGGACGTGCCGGCCTCCGCCCTGGCCGAGGCCGGGCGCCCCCTCATCGGCACCGCCCAGGAGAACGGCGTCATCGACCCGGACGTGCTGTGGTCCTGCACCACCTGCGGCGCGTGCGTGGAGCAGTGCCCGGTCGACATCGAGCACATCGACCACATCGTCGACATGCGCCGCTACCAGGTGATGATCGAGTCCGCGTTCCCGTCCGAGGCGGGCACGATGCTCAAGAACCTGGAGAAGAAGGGCAACCCCTGGGGGCTGGCCAAGAAGCAGCGCGTGGAGTGGACCAAGGAGGTCGACTTCGAGGTCCCGATCGTCGGCAAGGACATCGAGGACCTCAGCGAGATCGACTACCTCTACTGGGTCGGCTGCGCCGGCGCCCTGGAGGACCGCGCCAAGAAGACGACGAAGGCCTTCGCGGAACTCCTGCACATCGCGGGCGTCAAGTTCGCGATCATGGGCGGCGACGAGAAGTGCACCGGCGACTCCGCCCGCCGCCTGGGCAACGAACCGCTGTTCCAGCAGCTCGGCCAGGAGAACGTCGCGATGCTGAACATGGCATTCGGCGAGGACGACGACGAACCCGGCACGAAGAAGCCCAAGGCCTCGAAGAAGATCGTCGCGACCTGCCCGCACTGCTTCAACACCATCGCCAACGAGTACCCGCAGCTCGGCGGCGAATACGAGGTCATCCACCACACACAGCTGCTCCAGCACCTGGTGGACGAGGGCAAGCTGATCCCGGTGACCCCGGTCGAGGGCCTGATCACCTACCACGACCCCTGCTACCTGGGCCGCCACAACAAGATCTACACGCCCCCGCGCGAGATCATCGCGAAGGTCCCGGGCCTGCGGAACGAGGAGATGCACCGCCACAAGGAGCGCGGCTTCTGCTGCGGCGCCGGCGGAGCCCGGATGTGGATGGAGGAGCGGATCGGCAAGCGCATCAACAACGAACGCGTCGACGAAGCCCTCTCCCTCAACCCGGACATCGTCTCCACCGCCTGCCCGTTCTGCCTCGTCATGCTGACCGACTCGGTCAACGGCAAGAAGAACGACGGCAAAGCCAAGGAATCGGTGCAGGTCGTCGACGTGTCGCAGCTGCTCCTGGAGTCGGTGAAGACACCCGCCGACCCGACGGGCGACGCGGAGCCGGCCGGCCGGCCGGAACCGGAACCCGTTCAGTAGCCGTCTCCCACCACGGAAGCGGCCGGACCTGCCTCGGGGGCGGGACCGGCCGCTTCCGTGTGTCCCGGGCGCCGCCGAGGCCCCTCCCCGAGGTGGTGCAGGCCCCCCGGGGTACCCCTAGGGGATGTCACAGCTAGGCCGCAATGGGCCCCTTGTTCCCCCGGCCCCCACACCGCACCCGCACGGACCAGGTACGTTCGATGTGTGGCTGGATTCAGGATCGGACGCGGCCGGGACAACCGCACACCGCAACAACACCCGCAGCGGCAGCAGCCGTACGGCGCGCAGGCATCACCGCCGCCGTACGGCGGGCAGCCATGGCCCCCGACAGGAGGCAACGGCACACCGTACGGCGGCCCCCAGGGCGCACCGTACGGCGGCGGGCACGGCGGCAACGGACACGGAGGGGGGAGCGGGCACCCAGGCGGACACGGCGAACCGGAGTACTTCGGCGACCCGCACCACCAGCCCTCGCGGCAGGACCCGTACGCCGACGCCCCGGGTCACACCCAGGCGTTCAGGATCGACGAGGACCCGTACGGCGACGGGAACACCTACCGGGCCGGTCAGGCCCCCGCGCACCCCTCGGGGCCCAGGCTGCACTGGAAGCAGTTGCTGAGCGGCATCGTGATGCGGCCCGGACCGACGTTCTGGCAGATGCGCGACCACCCCGTCTGGGGCCCCGCGATCGTCGTCACGTTCGTCTACGGCCTGCTCGCCCTCTTCGGCTTCGACCAGGCGCGCGACGAGGCGATCCACGCGGAGGTCTCCACGGCCGCCCCGTACGTGATCTTCACGGGTGTCGGCTTCGTCATCGGCGGACTGGTCCTCGGCGCGGTCACCCACACCCTGGCCCGCCAGCTCGGCGGCACGGGCTCCTGGCAGCCGACCGTGGGCCTGTCGATGCTCATCATGTCGATCACGGACGCGCCCCGCCTGATCTTCGCCCTGTTCCTCGGCGGCGAGAACTCCCTGGTCCAGATCCTCGGCTGGATCACCTGGCTGGCCGCCGGAGCGCTGTTCACCTCGATGGTGAGCAAGTCGCACGACCTGCCGTGGCCGAAGGCCCTGGGTGCCTCCGCGATCCAGCTGATCGCGCTGCTCTCGATCATCAAGCTCGGCACGATCTGACCCGGCCCGACACGGGAGGGCCCCGGTGCGTCGCACCGGGGCCCTCCCGTTTCTCCTCCGGCGCAGCCTAGGAGTCGAGGATCTGTCCCTCACGACGCACGACGGGCTTCTCCACGCTCCACGGGAAGTTGATCCACTGATCGGTCTTCTTCCACACGTATTCGCACTTCACCAGCGACTGCGGCTTCTCGTAGATGACCGCACTGCGCACCTCGGCCACATGGTCGATGCAGAAGTCACGGACCAGCTTCAGCGTCTTGCCCGTGTCGGCGACGTCGTCGGCGATGAGGACCTTCTTCTGCGTGAAGTCGATGGCGTTGGGAACGGGTGCCAGCATGACCGGCATCTCCAGCGTGGTCCCGACCCCGGTGTAGAACTCGACGTTCACCAGATGGATGTTCTTGCAGTCCAGGGCGTACGCCAGACCGCCCGCGACGAAGACCCCGCCCCGCGCGATGCTCAGCACGACGTCCGGCTCGTAGCCGTCGTCGGCCACCGCCTGCGCCAGCTCGCGCACGGCGTGCCCGAAGGCCTCGTACGTCAGATTCTCCCGCATCTCACCAGCCATGCCGCATCACACCTGAGTCCTGTGGAAATTCATGTAAGAACGCGAGGCGGTCGGCCCTCGCTGGCCCTGATAGCGCGATCCGTAGCGCTCGGATCCGTACGGGAACTCCGAAGAAGAGGTCAGCCGGAACATGCACAGCTGCCCGATCTTCATTCCCGGCCAGAGCTTTATCGGCAACGTCGCCAGATTCGACAGCTCCAGAGTGACGTGCCCCGAGAAACCGGGGTCGATGAACCCGGCCGTGGAGTGCGTCACCAGCCCGAGCCGGCCCAGCGAGCTCTTCCCCTCCAGCCGCGACGCCAGGTCGTCGGGGAGCGAGATGACCTCGTAGGTGGAGGCCAGGACGAACTCCCCGGGGTGGAGGATGAACGCCTCGTCCCCCTCCGGCTCGACCTGACGGGTCAGGTCCACCTGCTCGACGGCGGGATCGATATGCGGATAGCGGTGGTTCTCGAACACCCGGAAGTAGCGGTCCAGCCGCACATCGATGCTCGAGGGCTGCACCATCGAAGCGTCGAACGGGTCAATGCGAACCCGCCCGGCATCGATCTCGGCCCGGAGGTCCTTATCTGAGAGAAGCACGCACCGAGGATACGCAGAACGCGCAGGCCGACCCCAACCGGACCGTCCTGCGCGTGCCTGCCTCACACCTCTAGTGCTCCTCGAACACCACCGGAACGGCCCGCCTCAACCGCGCACAGCGCGGACAGCGGATGAGCCGCCCGGGACCGATCCGCTCGGACCCGAGCTGCTGCATCGGGAACGACGAGGTGGTAAAGACGTGCCCCTCGGCACAGCGGACGACGGTGCGCTCCATCGACGACATCAAGTCCCTTCCCCAACCAGCCTTGGACGAGACCGCCACATTAGGGGATGAACGGGACGCCACTCCAGGCGGCACTCCGCCCGCACACGCTACGCCCTCAACTCCCGCAGCCCGCACCCGCATCCACACTCCGCAACGACACGCGAGCCCCACGGCGAAAACGCCGGGGGGCTGCGATGGGGTACAGTGTGGGACGATGCATCGCCGATCACCGGCGCGCTACGCGGGTGTAGTTTAATGGTAGAACATGAGCTTCCCAAGCTCAGAGCGCGAGTTCGATTCTCGTCACCCGCTCTTGCATGAACCCCCAGGTCATGGCCCTGGGGGTTCGTCGTTGCCCAGACTTCCCCCGGCGTCGCGCACCACCTGCGCACCACCTGGCCCCTTGTTCTCGTAGGCTCGGGCGAGTATCGCTGCGGTGGCGGCCACGACCTGGCGGAGTCCGGCCCGTGCAACGACCTCTACATCCCCCCGAGCCTCAGCAACTCGCAGCACGCGTGCTCGGTGCCCTCGACCGGGATGACCGCCTCGGCCCATCCGTCCTCACCGACGGACACCTGCCGGATCAGCCACTTCTTCGTCTGTCCGGGACGCGGCGCCTGAGCCGGGCCCGAACCCCCTGACGATCAGCCAACCGGCCAGCCCCAGCTCCCAGGCGAACACCGGGAGCGCGGCGGCCGCCCCCGCCACGGAGAGCTGCGCGTAGGCCCCGAACATCACGGCGACGGCCGATGCGCAGATCAGCGGTCCGCCGACCAGCCCGAGCACGACGATGAAGTACGGTACGAGCCGTGCGCGGTACGCCAGGTATGCGAGCAGGACGGTGTTCAGGCCGAGGGAGATGTTGGGCCCGAGCAGGAACGTCCAGTTGTGCACGGCCACCAGCGCGGCATCGGCGCCGTCCGCCGCCCCCGCGTCCCGCCGTAGGGTGACGAGTGCCAGGACCGCGACGATCCCGAGGGCGATGACGGCCGCCTCAAGGAGTCGCCCGAAGGCGTACCCGAGCGCGAGCCCCTCACCGTGGCGCCGCAGGACGGGGAACAGCGCCGCCCCGGTACCGGCCACCGCCACCACCAGCACCACCTCGCAGAGCACCCCGAGCAGCGCCCGCGTGTCGGCGCCCTGCGGGAGCCGGCCGTCCGCGACGCCCAGCAGGGGGCGGTACAGGATCGCCCCGGCTATCGCGGCGACCTCGGTCAGCAGGAACAGCGACCCGGCGGCCACCGCGGTTCTCCGGTCCGGACTCATCTTTCCAGCACCCCTCGCTCGATCGCGGTGTACGCCGTACACCTGACAGCGACCATAGGTGTACGACGTACACTCGTCAAGGTGGAGGCCGTCGAGGAGGGAAGGGGCCGGACCGGAATGACCCGTCAGGAAGCCACACGCAAGCAACGGATCCCACTGAACAGGGACCGCGTCCTGCGCGCCGCCATCGCGCTCGCCGACGCCACCGGCATCGACGCGCTCAGCATGCGCAGGCTCGCGCAGGAGCTGGACGTCGTACCGATGGCTCTCTACAAGCACGTGGCCAACAAGGAGGAGCTGCTCGACGGCATGGCCGACGCCGTCGTCGGCGAGATCGACCCGCCGGCCGCGGGCCCCGACTGGCAGCGCGTGGTCCGCGGGCGGATCCTCTCGGCGCGGCGGGTCCTGCTGCGCCACCCCTGGGCGGTCCGGGTCATCGAGTCCCGGACCGGCCCCACCCCGGCTGTCCTTGCGTACCTGGACTCGATGGCCGGGAGCTTCCGGGACGGCGGCCTCTCCCCCGACCTCACGCACCACGTCATGCACGCGATGGGCAGCCGCCTCCTCGGCTTCAGCCAGGAACTGTTCGACACCTCGGGCCCCTCCGGCCCGCCGGACCGCGGGCTGGTGGCGCGCTACCCGAACATCGCGGAACTGGCCGCCACGGCCGCCCACGACGGGGGCTCCACGGTCGGTGGTGGCTGCGACGACCAGTTCGAGTTTGAATTTGCCCTGGACCTCCTCCTGGACGGTTTCGAAAACCTCCGCCGCCAGGGCTGGACGTCCGCGCGGAAGGCGTAGCCAGGTGCGGGGGGTGATGCATAGAAAGATGCCCTCGAAGCCGACTTCGCGATCGAGTCCGGGACGGCATCCAGAGGCGCACCCGTGCTCGCTCCGACTTACTCATCCGCTTAGGCACCTGCCCGACGCTCTGGCAGCGTGCCCCGGTCGTGCCCCTCGGAGCGGTGAACAGCGGTGAACGGGGGTATCGCCAGGCCGTCCAGAAGCGCCGCCGGAAAGGACGTTTTAGCAGGTCAGATGCCACAATCACGGGCAGAGCGTCGATGATTCCCAAGCTCAGAGCGCGAGTTCGATTCTCGTCACCCGCTCCATGAAAAAGCCCCAGGCCAGCGGCCGGGGGCTTCTTTGTATGCAGCACCTTGTCACCGTCCGGTCGGCCCCCAGCGGCTCCTCCCTGGATAATCGGGGTATGGCATCACAGCCCAGCCTTTCCGATCTCCGCCGTGCCAAGTTTGCCCGGCGCGCACCCGCGGCGCTCTCCGAGCTCGCCGGCCCCGAGCACGGCACAGTGAGCCTGCCTCTTCATCTGGCGTGGTCGGGACTGACCACGTTCGACCTCGATCAGCCCCGGTTGCGGATGAGCTACTACCGCATCGTCCTGGCCGAGGGCCAGCATGACGATCTGATCCGGTACCTCAATCATGGCCTTCTCATCAGCCTGTGGCCCACACTGCGCACGCTGATCAGCCGTGATGTCCGTGAAGTCTGGGAAGGCGCCTTCGACGAGTTGGCTCACAGCGCCCGGGCCGCGGCGTGAACCTCACCGACCTGCACCGTCGCCTACTTGCAGACGTGCTCGCCGTAGGCGGCTCTTATCCTCTGGCGCTTACCGGCGGCTACGCGGTCCAGGCACACGGCCTGGTCGACCGGCTGAGCCAGGACCTCGACGTCGCGACCGAGAACCCCGAGCGCATGGAGGACATTGCGACTGCCGTGCGCATCGGCTTGGAGCAGCGCGGGTGGCAGGTCAGCGCTCTGGAAACAGACCCGCTGTCCGCGCGCCTGATCGTCACCGATCCCACCAGCCGTGAAGAGTGCGAAGTCGACATCCTCAAGGAAGCCCTCTGGCGACCGCTTGTGCACACCGAGCACGGCTTGGTGCTGTCCCTCGAAGATGTCGTTGGAACCAAGGTCCGCGCGTTGTCCGACCGCGGGCTCGCCAGAGACCTGATCGACGTGCAGGCCGCAGCGAACCACTGGAGTCACGTCGAACTCGAAGAGCTCGGACGGCGCCATGCGCGCGACGCCTTCGACCTGAGTGAGCTACAAGCCCGACTGGGCGGAGCCGACTGGATCGACGACACAGAATTCGCCGCCTACGGGCTCGACGAGCAAGCAATCACCGGGCTGCGGCAGTGGGCACAGGCATGGGGCAACGACATCGGCGAACGACTCCAGGAGCTGGAAGCCCCGCACGAAGACTGATCGCCGCAGGGAGGCTGGACGCTCGGCAGGATGCGCATCGGGCCGTTCACCTCAGCGGCCATGCCCCATCCGTGCCCATCGGAGCGGACAACAGCGGTCAGGTACGGCTCCCAGGGACCGTAGGCAACTATCCCAACCAACAGAAAAGCACAGGTCAGAGCACCTTCGGTAGCCCAAGGACCGTTGATTCCCAAGCTCAGAGCGCGAGTTCGATTCTCGTCACCCGCCCCATGAAAAAGCCCCAGGCCAGCGGCCGGGGGCTTTCTTGCTGTTCAGACCGGCCTGACCATCCCGTATCACCTCCGCGCCTTGCCCCTCTTCCCGCTGTTCAGCGCCCTTCCGCCCGGCCATCACGCCCCGAGCCTGGCTTCAAACAGCATCTACAACTACAAGGCGAGTCCAATCTGGCGCGTCGCATGCGTCGACTGCCGGAGGCGCGTGGACGCAGCCCTGTCACGCACACCTCCCGGCACCCGGCGCCCGCCACTGACGTCGATCGACCCCGGGCGTCGGCGAGTTGGCGTGCCATAACACGGGCCCACCGCATGCAAGCCGGCCTTGATCTTCTCTCGGTCTCACGGGATGTCGGCAACAGCTGCGCAGGAAGCATTGCATTTGCGCAACTTTCATTTATGAAAGTAACCTGCCCTGGCAGAGAATGAACGATCGGCGAGGTGGAACCTGTGAACGGATTCGTTGGGCGTCGTACGGAGCTCGGCCTTCTTGATGACCTGCTGGCCCCCGTACGGACCGGCGGACGCAGCGGGCGGCCCGGGCGCGCCGTACTGATCCGAGGGCGCCGACGCGTCGGCAAGTCCCGGCTCGTGGAGGAGTTCCTGGAACGCTCCGGGCTTCCTCATGTCTTCTTCACCGCAGTAGGCGGCTCGAAGGCCGAGGACCTGGCAGGATTCGCCGCCGAGCTCGCCGTCTCTCCACTCCCCGACGCCGGCCGCCTCGCGGACTTCGCCACCCCGCAGACTTGGGACGCGGCTTTGAGCCTGCTCGCCAGTGTCCTGCCTCAGGACACGCCCAGCGTGGTCGTGCTCGACGAGATGCCCTACCTCGTACGCGAGGACCCCACTTTCGAGGGCGCGCTGCAGAAGGCATTCGACCGGACGTTGTCCAAGCTCCCCGTACTGCTCGTCCTCATCGGCTCGGACATCGCGATGATGGAGCAGCTGAACACCTACGGTCGCCCCTTCTACCAGCGCGGCACCGAGATGGTCGTACCTCCGCTCAATCCGGCCGAGGTCGCCGCCATGCTCGACCTCCCGCCGGCTGAGGCGTTCGACGCCTTCCTGGTCTCTGGCGGCCTCCCGCTCGTCCTTGAGGAATGGCCTCCGGGTGCCACCCTCTGGGACTACCTGGAGCAGGCGCTGGCCCGTCCGACGTCCGCCCTCCTCGTCAGCGGCGAGCGCACTCTGGCCGCCGAGTTCCCCACAGAGGCACAGGCCCGCACCGTGCTGAGTGCCATCGGACACGGGGAACGCACCTTCACCCTGATCGGCCGGGCAGCCGGCGACCTCAATCCAGGCTCTCTGAAACGTTCCCTGGAGCTCCTCACCAGCCGACGCATGGTGGCGGCCGACCTTCCGCTGTCCACCAGGCCGAGCCGCGAGAGCCGCTACCACGTCGCCGATCCGTACCTGCGCTTCTGGCTCTCTTTCCTCGGGCCCGGCATCCCCATGATCGAGCGCGGGCGTGGAGACCGTGTACTCGAATCGATCCGCACCAGTTGGACATCCTGGCGGGGCCGCGCCGTCGAACCTGTGATCCGCGAGGCCCTATGGCGCCTGACCGACGACCGGCTGCCCGAGGCCACCAACGTGATCGGCGGCTACTGGACCCGCACCAACGACCCTGAAATCGACCTCGTCGGCGCCGACCGATCTCCTATCGCCAAGAAGATCACCTTCGTCGGATCCATCAAGTGGCTGGAGAACAAACCCTTCGACAACCGCGACCTCGCCCGACTCGTCATCCACCGCTCACAACTGCCCGGCACCGACGACTCCACTCCCCTGCTCGCCGTCGCCCGCAGCGGAAGCAGCGCCAACGGCATCCTCAGCCTCACCCCCGACGACCTCATCACCGCTTGGGCGTGACACGCCAGGGGCCGTTTCCCCGCAGTGACCGCGTTCGTGCCCCATCCGTGCCCTTCGGAGCGGATAACAGCGGTCAAGCCCGGTGCCCAGAGACCACACCGACCTTGCCCGGCCCGGCCAAACATGCAGGTCAGAGTCACTACAACCGTTCAAGAACCGTTGATTCCCAAGCTCGGAGCGCGAGTTCGATTCTCGTCACCCGCTCTTGCATGAACCCCCAGTTCATGGACCTGGGGGTTCGTCGTTGCCCAGACTTCCCCCGGCGTCGCGCACCACCTGCGCACCACCTGGCCCCTTGTTCTCGTAGGCTCGGGCGAGTATCGCTGCGGTGGCGGCCACGGCCTGGCGGAGTCCGGCCCGTGCGACGACCTCGGCATCCCCCCCGAGCCTCAGCAACTCGCAGCAGGTGTGCTCGGTGCACTCGGCTGGAATGGCCGCCTCGCCCCATCCGTCGTCCCCGCCGGCGGTCGTGGTGGAGCCGAAGGCCCTCACCACCGCAAGGGCAACGTTGCCGAGCAAGCGCCGGCGTTCCCGGGGAGAAAGGCGGACGGTGGCTGTGCCGATATGGCAGCGGGCCTGGAAGTCATCGAGGTAGGGGACCCAGTACACGCCCAGGCCGAAGTCCTGCGGCCGGTCGAACCGCTCGTCGCCCAGCACGTGGGAGGGGACCGAAGAACCCTTCGTTCCCCTCCCACGTGCGGTCAGAGCCAGGAGTCCCAGATGCCGTACGCCGTCGATCGGGTCACGGCCTCGACGCCCGAGGCGTCGAGCCGTACGACGCGGTAGTAGTACAGGCCGAGCCGGTCCTCGTGCACCGTGGTGTCCATGTAGAACGCGGCGTCACCCATCGCGCCCTCCGCCAGGGTGACGTAGGCGGCAGTGACGGGGTCCCAGCGCTCCACGCGGTAGCTCGCGAACCGGGAACAGTCCCCGAGTCCGGAGCTTTCGGAGCAGCCGACGTACAGATCCGGGTACTGGCCCTCACGGACCTCGGTCTCCGTCCAGCCCGGCGGCCGGGTGTCGGGCAGGGTGACCGAGACCTCGGCGGGGTGGAGGACGTCGAGTGGATCGTCGCGGTGATCGTCGATCGCGGCCACCTTGTAGACGTGGGTGGCGCCGTCCGGCACTGTCGGGCAGAGGATTTCGGTACTGGTCAGGGAGCTGCCGGTCCAGCAGTTGTTCTTCCAGACCGTCTCACCGCTGTCCGGGTCGGTGACGCCCTGCCACGCGCGGTAGCCGGAGACATCGGTGTCGGCGGGCGGCGTCCAGGTCAGCCGGACGCCGAGCGGGACTCGTTCCGCGGTCAGGTCCTGGACCGTGGCGGGGCGCTGGGTGTCCGGGGTGGTCTCCGTGGCGGGCGGGCCGGCCTGCGACACATGTCCGTACCGGTCGGTCGTCACGACCCGGTACTCGTACGTCGTCTCCGACTTGCCCTGGACGTCCCAGCAGCTGCCGTTGACCTGTTTGCGGGCGGACAGAGGAGCGTCGTCGTCCGCCCAGGTCCAGTATGTGTCCGGGTCATCCAGCGGCTGGTCCACCGAGCTGTTCGGCTTGCACTGGTCCACGATGTCGGTCTCGCCGGTCGCGGTGTCGGTCCGGATGATCTTGTACGTGGGAAGAGGCCGCTCGTCGACGGTCCACGGGTCGACGCTGCTCCACTCGACCATCACACCCTCGTCGAACCTGTTGGCAGTGGTCTTGAACGCGGGGATTGCCTCCGGACGGTCGGCCATCTTCAGAGTGATCTCCACCGGCGCGGCAGGGTTGCCCTTGGCGTCCAGCGAGCGCACCGCGTACCGGTAGCTGTCGGCGACGGCGGCCGACTGGCGCGGCACCACGTCGGTCCGGGTGCTGGGGCTCCCCTCGGGAAGAGCGTCGACGTAGCCGCCGGTCGCCGGGTCGTACTGGAGGACCTGGTACGAGGCGGCCCCGGTGACGGGCGACCACACCAGATGCGGAACGCCCGACCGGTACTCGGCGCGGAGCCCCGTGACGGCGGCGGGCGGGGTCAGGTCGGGGGTGGAGAATGTCGTGGCGGCCGAGTACGCCGACCAGTTCCCGGCGGCGTCCCGGGCCCGCCCCCGGTAGGTGACCTCGCTGCCGTCGGCCCGGTAGCCGGTGT
>NZ_DATMVN010000866.1:0-3490 GCF_035563135.1 Streptomyces sp. | reverse complement strand
GTCGCCGGGGCCGGGGCCGGCGTCGTGGGCGCGGCGATCGCCCGCGAACCGGCCCGCTACGACCTGCGCGCCGCCCTGCCCGACGCCGCCGACTGCACCTGAACTGCGGGCTGCCCGACATCGCCACCGACGCCGAGGGGCATGTGCTCACCACCTCGCGCGGCCCACTGCGCACCCGCCACCCGGTCGACGCCGCCGGGCTGTACGCCGACGGGACCTACCGGTTCCTCGGGAACGACGTGTTCACCGTGACCCCACGCCGCGGACAGCTCATCGTCCTCGACAAGCAGGCCCGGGACCTCGTCGGCCACATCCTCCTGCCGGTCCCCGGCCCGGCGGGCAAGGGCGTCCTGGCCGCACCGACCGTGTTCGGCAGCGACCTCCTCGGTCCCACCCGGCCGCCCCCGGCAGACCCTTCCCTCTGGCGGCCGGGCGGCCGGCCGAGCGGGTGGACCCGCACGGCACGTCGTTGCGGATCACCGCGCTGTGACGGCGGGGCGGGGCCGCGTCAGGGGATGAGCAGCCGGTCCGCGCCGACGGCCGCCACCAGCCCGGCGCCCAGCAGCCAGCTGCCGAGCCGGGTGCGGCCGTTCCTGCTGAGCTCGATCACCACACCGCAGAGGATGAGCGCGAGTCCGTAGACCCCGACGACCAGGACCGACGAACGGCTCGCTATCCGCAGCGTCAGCACGACGGCCACCGCCGCCATGCCCGCCGAGGAGAGAACGATCCGCAGCCGCCGCGCCTGACGTGGCGTCAGTCTCCGCTCCCGCGCGGCGGGCCGGGGTATCGCTGCCGGGTTCTCACCCGGCTCGTGCTCCTGTTCCTGGTCCTGTTGCCGGTCGCGGTTGCGGTCGCGGCCCTGGTCCTGGTCCTGGTCGGAAGTGCTCATGACGCCGGATCGTAATGGCCGCGCACCGCGATGTTCGCCGGACCGCGGGATCGCCCGGTGGTCAGGCGATCGACGCCGACACGATGGCGGAGACCGCCAGGTTGCAGGACGCCGTCACCCAGACCGCCGGGTGCGGCTCCCGCTCCACCAGCGTGGCCCCCAGCTTTCCGGGAGTGACCAGGTCCACCACGAGGAAGGCCACAGCCATCATGACGAGACCGAGCAGCCCGAACGCGGCCGTCGAGGCGAGCCCCTTGCCGAAGTCCTCGTACGTCGTCCAGATCGAGGTGAACACGATGCCGCCGATGCCCAGCATCGCCGAGCTCAGGAGCAGCGCCGCGTTGCGGTTGCGCTCCTCCCATATCTGGCGGCCGAGCTTCCCCGGCGTCAGGGCGTCGATCAGGAATATGCCGAGAACGAGCAGTACGACGCCGAGGGCCCCGTACGCGGTGGCACGGCCGAGGCCGTTGATGATGTCGGTCATCGGGGCGTCCGTTTCCTGAGCAAGTGGTCGAAGAGTGGAACGTGAACGTGACGGAAGTGATCAACGCGCCGTCAAGAGGGAGCAAAACCTATCGCATTCATGTGCTCAGTCCCCGGCCCGGTCCCCCCGCCGCAATCGCGGTGCTTCCGCGGCGGCGTCCACGGCCGGAGCGCTCGCGGCGCCCCCGCCGGCATTCTCCGCGCCCTCGGGCCCGGAGGGCTCCACCCGGCCCGCCAGCTCCCGCGCCCAGCCGATCAGCCCGTCCGCATCGATCCCGTGCGGATCCGGCGCCCCGAACTCCTCGACGGCGGCGGCGCCCCGCCTCAACAGCCGTGCCCCGCCCGCCGCGTTGCCCCGGGCGGCATGCGTCAGCCCGACCGCCATCTGCGCCAGGCCCCGCCACAGCTCACGCTCCGCGTCCGGCGCCGACTTCCAGGCGTCCTCGAACACCTCATGGGCGTGGAACGGCATGCCCGCGTCGAGCAGCCGCTGGGCCTCGCGCACCGTCTCGCCGGGGGAGCGGACCACCCCCTCGGGCTGCCGCTCCACCCCCGAAGACCCGTACGGCAGGGGGCGCCCCAGCCCGTCCCGGGGGCGCGCATTGCGCGCCCGCCCTTCCTCGTCGCGGTCCCTGCGAGATTCTTCCACCCCCCGATTGTGCCTCGCACCTGCGGAGAACCACCCGAATCCTGTCCGCGGGCGCCCGCGCGCGGCTAGGCTCGGAACTCTCCGCAATCACCTGGGAAGGGGAGGCATGAAGCCGTCCCGGCCGTTGTACGAGCGCGAATCGGAACTCGCCGCCGCCGCACAGGCGTTGGACGCCCTCTGCGGCGGGCAAGCAGTCGGCGGGCTGCTGGTGTTCAGCGGTGAAGCCGGCATCGGCAAGACCGCGCTGCTCGGTGAGATCCAGGCCATGGCCGCCGACCGCTGCACCATCTGGTCCGCACGCGGCGGCGAGACCGTCACCTCGGTGCCGTTCCACGTCGTGCGCCAACTGCTCCAGCCCGCGCTGGACCGGTTCCCCGCCGACGAGCTCCGCGCCCTGTTCGGTGACTGGTTCGAGATCGCCGCCCCCGCTCTCGGCCTGGCGGATCCCAGTGGCCCCCAGCCGGACCCGCAGGGTGTCAGGGACGGCCTCGACTACGTCGTGTCCCGGCTCGCCTCCCGGCTCAGCCACCGCCCGCTGCTCCTGATAGTGGACGACGCGCACTGGGCGGACGGCGAGTCCCTGGCCTGGCTCGCCGGCTTCACCGCACGGCTGTCGGAGCTGCCCGTGCTGGTCGTCCAGGCGCACCGCCCCCAGGAGCTCGCCGACCGCAACGCCGACTGGGCCGTCGCACACACCGCGGACAGCACCGGCGCGGCGGGCCACCCGGCGCTGACCCGGGTGGCGTTGCGCGCGCTCACCCCCGAGGCCACGGCCGACCTGGTGCGCGCCGGCCTGGGCGAGCACGCCGACGATCCCTTCTGCCGCGAGGTCTGGGCCGTCACCGGAGGCAACCCGTACGAAGCGGTCGAACTCGTCGCCAAGGCGCAGGACCGTGAACTGGCACCGGTCGAGGAATCCGCAGGGCTCCTGCGTGAGCTCGGCGCGTCGGCCCGGGGCAGCGGGCTCGTCGCACGTCTCGAACGTCTGGGCACCAATGCCAACCGCTTCGCCTGGGCAGCGGCCGTGCTCGGCACCGAGATCTCCCAGGAACTCGCCGCGACACTCGCCGGAATGAGCTCGGCGGAGGCCGCCGACTGCACGGCGCGGCTGCGCGACGCCCGCATCGTCAGCGGCTTCGACCCCCTGGAATTCGTCCACCCGCTCATCGCCACCGCCGTCTACCGCTCCATCCCGCCGGCGACCCGCACCGCGATGCACGGGCGGGCGGCCTGGGCGATCACCCAGGCCGGACTCGGAGCCGCGGCGGCCTCGCGCCATCTCCTCGAAGTCCACCCGGACGACGACCAGGAGCTGGTCGCGCAGCTCCGGGAGGCGGCACAGCAGCACCTCGCGGTCGGCGCGCCGGAAGCCGCCCGGCGCTGCCTGGAACGCGCCCTGGACGAGCCGCCACGCCCCCACGACCGTGCGGTGCTGCTGTACGAACTGGGCTGCGCCACGCTGCTCT
>NZ_DATMVN010000865.1:0-15171 GCF_035563135.1 Streptomyces sp. | reverse complement strand
TCGACGCACCCCGGCAGGCAAGGGAGGTGGGTGAGGCTCTGGGCGACATCGGCCCTGATCTGCTCCACCTTGGCCCGGTACTCGTCCTCCGACCACGCCAACACGGTGTCGCCGCGCATCCACCGGAACTCGCTGCGGATGTGCTCCCCGGTGTGGGTGATGAGGTCGCTCTGCTGGATGACACCCCATCGACGGGCGTTCGAGAACACGCGCCGGCTGTGGGTCCGCATCAGCATGTTCGTGTTGCCAATGGGCTTGAACGGGTGCGCGTTGGCGAGGCACCACTCGGGGCACTCGGCCAGTTCCTGCCCCTGGTCACCTTGAGGTGCGGTACGGTCACTCATGGGTCGCCTCCTAGTGGCGATCAAGGCTCTCGGGGCGTTCGTGAGACGCTTCCGGGAGCCGCTTCTTTGTCTCACCGATTTCTCACGGACCGCCCCGGATCAGGGGGTTGACCACTGGAGTCGGTGGAGACTGTGAGTCACTGACCAGCACGGTTCGGACTGGCTGGACCCTCCGGACACTGGTAGGTGGAGGGGACATCAACCGATCTTAACGACCGAGAACTTCGTTCGTGCTGGTCAGTGGCTACCTTAACCCCTCAGGCGGGGGGATTCCATCTCGTTTGTCTCACAACTTCTAACGTACGGCCGTACTGTTAGCCAAGAAGCTCACCAAGGCGATCGGCGGCCACGCGCAGGTGGGATGCATCGGGGTGCACGTACACCCGCTTGGCCAGTGCCCCGCCATCGGAGTGCCCCGCCCACGCTGCAAGTACGGAGTCGGGCACACCGTTCGCCGCGAGGTAGGTCAGGCAGGAGTGACGGGCGTCGTAGAGGCGGACCTTGCGCATCTGGCAACCGATCATCAGGTCATAGGCCCGGCGGCGGAGCCAATCCGTTTTCTGTGGCTGCCCCTCCTGGTCAACCAGGACGTACCCGCTGTGCCGATAGCCGGCCCCGAGTTCGCTGGCCTCTGCCTCCTGCCGCAGCTTGAACGACCTCAGGGAATCCAGTGCGGGCGAGGGAAGGGGCAAGCCCCGATCGCCCGAGGTGGACTTGGCGTGCTTCTCCACGACGCGGCCGTCCACCATCGTTCGGGTGTTCCGCCCCGCAGCGATCGTCCCTGCATCCAGATCCACGTCAATCCAGCGGAGGCCACACACCTCGGCAGGGCGCAAACCCATGAGGGACAACAACATCGGGGCATAGAGCCGATCCGACCGGATCGCGCCCAGGAAGGTCTGTACCTCCTCGGCCGTCCATGGGGCCCGCTTCGGCCTGGACTGTGCCTCCTCGCGTCGTGCCGTTCGCGGAATCACTACGTACGCAGCGACGTTTCGCCCTACCAGTTGCCGCCGGACCGCTACGTCAAGCGCGGCTTTAAGGCGCCCCAAGGACAACTCGACATAGCGGGTACTCAACGAGGTGCCCGGCTTGCCCGCCGTGCGACGTCCGGAGGTGAGCATCCAATCCACCATGGCCTCAACGTCGCCTTCTTGGAGCTTCTGAAGACGTCCGGCGCCAAGCCGCTCCCGCACGGGCAACAGGGCCTTTCGGTAGTTAGACTCCGTGGCCTCTTCCAGTCCGCGTGTAGCACTGGCTAGCCACTGATCAAGCCACTCGCCCACGGTGATCTTATTGGGGCGCACGTAGGTGCCCTGATTCACCTCGGCCTTAATGCGGGTGTACTCCCTCTCGGCTTCTCGCTTGCCGTCGAACGTGAAAGTCTTCTGTTGTCGCTTGCCCGTCTTCGGGTCGCGCCCGACGTCGAGTACGAACCGGTAGCGAACCTTGCCGTTCCGTAGCTCGATGCGCTTGATCGGGCCGTCACTCACTCTTCCTCACCCTCCACTTGCGACTGAACGCCCTGTTTTGCAGCGCGTTCGTTGATGTGATCAACCACTGCATCGAACGCTCCTAGCGCCTGCTCCTTCGTGCGTTTCACCAAAGCTTCCGAGATCAGGCGTACACGCTCGTTCGCTTTAGTCGCCTCTTCTACTGCGGCGGACAGCTCCCGCGTGAGTTCGTTCACGACGGGAAGGAACGGGTCTCGAAAGTCGATGTTCAGGAGTTCCTTCACGGGGACCGAGGCGCCTCCGGGGGTCTCCACTGTTTCTACCCATGGATGCGGAGTGATCAACAGGCCGGGAGTTGTCTCTAGTGCCGTGGCCAGTGCTAGCAGCTCGGCTGCGGTGAAGGCGCGCTGTCCGCGTTCCGCCGCCCACACCGCTTGCCGCGGCCAGGCTTTGCCGAGAAGCGGTTCTAGTCGACGCCCCAGTTCCTCCTGGGACATGCCCTGGAACTGCTCGCGCCTGGCTCGAACGCGTTCGCCAATGACTTCCTCGATACGCACGCCTGTACCGCCCCGTCTGCCGCCTATGTACCGGCCCAGGATGACACGTAACCCCTGTGTTGACAAGACCAGTTGGACTAGTCATGCTTGGCGATGACAGTAAGGCCCCGGAGGTACAACGGTGGACCGGTGGCAGCAGTAAGGACTAACAGGAGGACCCATGTCGAGTACGACTGGTAAGGCTCCGACGCTGGCGGACATCCGAACGTGGCCTGCCACGGTGGACGTTCCCACGGCGGGCAAGGCGTTCGGACTGAGTCGCAGTCACGCCTACGAGCTGGCGGGGCGCGATGAGTTCCCCGCGAAGGTCATCCGTGCTGGCAACCGGTACCGCGTGGTCACCGCTTCCGTGCTCTCGGCGTTGTCGGGCGCGGAGGGCGCGGAGGCTGCTGCGTGACCCCGGAAACGACGAACGGCGCCTCTGGCCAGAGAGACGCCGTGTCGAACAAGTACCCACCAAAACAGCTACCCGACCCCGAGGGTAACACCTTCCCCCGACACCCGGTGGTCATCGATCCCGCCCTAGGGCGCGAGTGGGCCAAGCCCAAGCTCGCCAAGGTGGAGCCAGGCGTGCCGATGTTCTGCACCGCCGAATGGGCCGCGCTGCCGGACAGTGACCCGCACAAGTGGGCAGCGATCGTCTACGCGGCCCTGGCGCACGCCGACCAGTACTCCCCCGAGGCCATTCGGGAGCGCGCCGAACTCGACGAGTTCCTTGACCGGGCTGCGGAGAAGCAGGCCGCTCTGGTCATGTCCGACATGTGGTGGGACAGGGGCCGTACCTGTATGACGTGCCGCGATGACCGGGGTCAGTTGCTGATGGCCGCGTGCCCCCGGTTGAAGACGGACCGCAACCACGGTTACCGCAGCGACTACCCGGACTTCCACACCCTCCGCGAACGCCGCAGCGTCGTCCCCCCTACCCGTGAAATCGACCCCATGGCAGTCGCCCGGTGGGTGGCCACGGGAAGCAGCGAGCCGCAACCCACCACGTCCCGCCGGGATGCGGCATGACCACGCCACCCAGAAACGACGACTCGGCACCAGCTCGACGCCTTCGCGTGACGCCGGTATCCGGCATCGCGATGAGGCGCCGTCAGTGGCTGTGGAACAACTACGTCCCGTTGGGCGAGCTGACCATTGCCGCCGGACCGGCCGGTACCGGCAAATCGCAGCACGCCGTGTGGTTGGCCTCCGCGGTCTCACGCGGAACCCTGCCGGGCGAGTTGTACGGGCACCCCACGTCAGCGCTTTACATGGCGTCGGAGGACTCGTGGAGCTACACGCTCGCCCCCCGCTTCCATGCCTCCGGTGCGGACCTCGACCGGGTGCACCGGCTGTACGCGGAGACCGTGGAGGGGAGCGAGAGTGTCCTCCGCCTTCCGGTGGACGTCGAGGCGCTGGGAGACGTGATCAACGAAACCGATGCGTCCCTCATCGTCTTCGACGCGCTGCTCTCCACCATGTCCGGCGATCTCGTGAAACAGGGCGTCGTCCGGAGCGTGCTGGAACCGATATCCCGCCTCGCGCAGGACATGAACGTGGCCATCCTGGGCATCGCCCACTTTCGCAAGGCCGGGGCCGGTGACCCGCTGAACATGATCAGCGGGTCCGCCGAGTTCGGTCAGGTCGTGCGTTCCGCAATCGGCTTCGCCCGCGACCGGGATGCGGAAGACGGTTCCTGTGTGATGAGCCTGATCAAGACCAACATCGCCCCCCAGGGACTCCCGAGCATCCGCTACCGGATCGCCCCGGCGGTGGTCGACACCCCGGACGGCCCTACCGATGTCGGCACATTCGAGGTGATCGGAGAGACGGACCAGTCTGTCGGGGACCTCCTCGACCAACAGACCGGAACCGCCGAGGACCGCTCCGAGCGGACCGAAGCCGCCGAGTGGCTCCGTGAATACCTGCTGGACCAGGGCGGCAGCGCCAAGGCATCCGACGTACTGAAGGCCGCCAGAGCTGACGGCATCGCGGAAGCGACGCTCAAGCGGGCGCGCTCCAAGGCCGG
This sequence comes from Streptomyces sp., assembly GCF_035563135.1. Taxonomy (GTDB): domain Bacteria; phylum Actinomycetota; class Actinomycetes; order Streptomycetales; family Streptomycetaceae; genus Streptomyces. The sequence goes on along the minus strand of NZ_DATMVN010000865.1, from coordinate 10,802 downwards.
AATCAGCACCAAGCGGCAGGGCTTCGGGAAGGGGTCCGTGTGGTCCCTCGACTCATCCGGATCACATTCGGCTCATTCAGCTCAAGCCTCAGGCCCTGATCCGAATGAGCTGAACGTGATCCCAATGCCGCCTCGGACCACACGGACCACCGAGGGGGAGACGGCGTGAACGTCCTCGACTCGTACGCGCAACCCCCACCGGACACCTAGCAGGCAGCGCGCTCCGGCGCGCCCCACCCCCACCAATCCGCCTACCTCGCCCCCGCTGAGCCGCCGACCAACGGGACGGAGGACACGAGAACCACGGAGACCTGACCATGAACCGCACCACCACCGGCGCCCGGCTCCGAGACGAAGGCGTTGCCGACGTCCTCGCCGCCGACGGTGCCGTCCACCGCGACTACCGACCCGAGATCGAAGCCGCCATTGACGTGCTGGTGGCGTCCCGGCGGTCGTTCCAGGCGGACGATGTCCACGCCCTACTGTCCGAGGACTGCCGCCGGTACGCGGCGCCCAACCTTCTCCCGGCGGTCTTCCGCTGCTACGCGCAAGCCGAAGTCATCACGCACATCGGCTTCACCACCTCGACCCGTGCAGCCCGTCACGCGGGTGTTCAGCGTCAGTGGATCAACGCCCTGGCCGTCGCGGACGGTGTGGCGTGAGCGGGCATCGGGAGTTCGTGGTCGACGAGTCCGGCCTTCCGCTCGGGGTGCTCGACCACGGGCGGGCCCGGGATCTCGGAGTCCAGCTCGCCTACGAAGTCGCTGCGGGGACCAACAGCGTGGCCGCCGTGCGCGAGGCGGTCAACGCCGCCATGTCTTTGGACCCGACCGGGTTCCCCATCGTGGCCGCGTACGCGTTCGAGAGCATCGCGAAGCACGTGCTTCGCCCCCTGTTGGACAACCTCAGCGCCGAGACCGGTCGCGACTACCTCAACGCACTCACGGCCATCCGTGACGGCCTGCGCGAGCAGGAGGCGGGCTGATGGCCGGCGGTCTGATCGAGATCGAGGTTGTCCCCAACCTCCGGATGTTCCCGGGCAGGCTTGAGGGTGGCCTCAAGTCGAGCGTGGGCATCGCGTCCAACATGGGTAAGGCCATGGGGCTCGCCCTCGCTGGCGGCGCCACCCTCGGTGCCGTTGGGCTCAAGCAGGTCATCGACATCGGCAACGAGTACACGGCCAACCTCAACGAGTTGCAGGCCGTGACCCGGGCGACCGGTGACGAGATGGCCCGCGTGGGCGAGGTGGCGAAGGATCTCGGCGCGGACATCACCCTCCCCGGCACGTCCGCGGCCGATGCGGCGGCGGCCATGAAGGAACTCGCCAAGGGTGGCCTCGACGTGAACGAGGCCATGACCGCGGCCAAGGGCACGTTGCAGCTGGCTGCCGCTGCCCAGGTCGAAGCCGCCCAGGCCGCCGAGATCCAGTCGGACGCCTTGAACCAGTTCGGCCTGTCCGCCGAGTCGGCCAGCCACGTGGCCGATGTCCTGGCGAACACCGCCAACGCGGCCAGCGGCGAGATCACCGACATGGCGAACGCGCTGAAGTACGTCGGCCCGGTCGCGAAGACGCTGAACGTCGACATCGACAACGTGGCCGCAGCCATCGGCTTGGTGGCGACCCAGGGCATTCGGGGCGAGCAGGCCGGCACGTCGCTGCGGGGAATGCTGGCATCCCTCGCAGCCCCGTCCCGACCTGCCGCAGAGGCGCTGAAGACGTTGGGCATCAACGCCTTCGACGCTCAGGGGAAGTTCATCGGTCTGCGTGCCGTCACGGAGCAGCTGGCCGCGGCCAAGGGTCGACTGTCCGATGCCGCGTTCACCGAGGCGACTGCGACGGCGTTCGGCAACGAGGGCATGACCATTGCCGCGTCCCTCGCCTCGACCGGCGCCCAGGCGTACGACGACATGGCGAAGGCGGTGTCACGTGCCGGGGGTGCCGCTGAGGTCGCCGCGGCGAAGACTCAAGGACTGGGCGGGGCGTGGGAGGGCCTGAAGTCCCAGGCCGAGACCACCGGCATCGGCATCTACGAAGCGATCGACGGCCCCCTTGAGCGCCTGGTCCGCAGCGGTGCCGAACACCTGTCCAGCATGAACGACGACATCGTGAACGGCATCGAGACCGCCGTCGCGTCTGCCGAGCTGTTCGGGCCCCGACTGGCCGACGCGATCAGCGCCCGGGGGTCGGTCATCGCGGACGCGGCCAAGGGCGTCGTAGGCCCGCTGGTCGACGGGGCCGTTGACCCGATGAACACCGCACTCAACACCGGAATCAGCCTGTGGGACGACTTCACCGGGGTTCTCCGCAACACCACCGACGCGGCCGAACCGGTGGCGGAAAGCGTCGGGGCGCTCGCCTCGGCATCGGCGGACGGGGACGGGGCCGTGAACGCCCTGGCGTCGGGCCTGCTGCTGGCCGGTGACGCACTCGAAGGCGTGTCCGTTCTCCTCAAGCCGGTGGGGCAACTCCTCGGGGTGGCGGTCGACGGGTTCACCGCGCTCCCTGGTCCTGTTCAGACGGCCGTAGCGGCGCTGGTGGCGTTCCGCATCGCCCGGTCTGCTTTCGGGGACACTCAGGCGTTCTCAGGGCTCCGCCAGTTCTCCGACGAGATGAGGGTTCAGCAGTCCCTTGCTGCGGCCAACGGTCAGCAGATCGGGCGACTCGAAGCCGCTACCGCTGCCTACCGCACGTCCACCGTCTCCGCGGTCGCCGCCACCCGGGGCCTTACCGACCAGATGACCGCCGTTCGTGCGGGCGCCGCCGCGGCGGGCCAGCCGATTGGCACCCTGTCGGCCGCGGTGGGCACGCTTGCCGAGCGCTCTCCCGCCATCGCCACCCTTCGATCCTCGTTCCAGCAGGCAGCAGAAGGGGCAGACAGGTTCGGAACCGCGGCCGGCATCGCCGCCGCCTCGGGTACGGGCTTGCGCCTCGCGGCCGGTGGCCTGGTCGGTGCCCTCGGTGGGCCGGTGGGGCTCGCGATCACGGGTGCCGCAGTGGGCTTGTCGCTGCTGGCCGATCAGCAGGCGAACGCTGCCCGTGCCTCTGCGGAGCACCAGGGCAAGGTGAACGACCTCGCCGCGATGCTGCGCGAGTCCAACGGCGTCGTCACCGAGAGCATCCGGCTTCGACAGGCCCAGGCGCTGCAAGCCGACAAGATCGGGGATTCCGAGCGGCTTGTTGGTGATGCGGCCCGCGAAGCGGGGTTCAGTCTCGACCTCATGACCGAGGCCACCCTCGGGAACAGCGAAGCCCTGGGCACGGTACGCGACCAGCTTCAAGGCGTGATCGACGCGAACAAGGAGTTCGCCACCCTCGAAGACGGCTCACTCGCGTGGACGGGTCGCTACAACGAGACGGGGCAGGCCGCCCAGGACTTGCTGAACGAGGTCAACGGGCTTGCCAAGTCGTTCGAGGACGCCGAGCGGCGGGAGCGTGAACTCAAGGACGCCATCGCCAGCGGAACCGCTTCGATGGTGGACGCCACCGATGCGGGGCGCTCGTTCGAAGCCGCCGTGATCTCGCTGGGCAACGCGACCGCGACGGCCGACGACAGGGCCAGGGCGCTCAAGGACGCGATGGACGCCCTGTCCGGGGGCCAGGTGGACCTTGAGGCCGCCCAGGTCCGGGCACAGGACACCCTGGCCCGGGTACGGGACCTGTTCGGGGAGAACATCGACAAGACCCAGGGATGGGGCAACGCCCTCAACAACGCGGGAACGGCGCTGATCAACGCTGACGGCTCGATCAACGTACTGGCCCAGAACGGCCGGACGTTGAGCGAGACCCTCAGGGATCTCCGGGACCGGGCCGCGGACGTGGCGCAGAGTACCTACGACTTCGCCGCGGCCCAGGGCGACACCGTGCCCGTTGCCACGGAGAAGGCGCGAGCCGCGGCCCAGGCCGTGCGAGACGAGTTCACCAGGCTGACCAGGGAGACGGGCCTTACCTCGACCGAGCTTGAGGTCTTGGCGAACCGCGCCGGCCTGGTCCCCGACAACGTGGCCATTGCTCTCACCACCCCGGGCGACGACAAGACCAAGCAGGAGCTGGCCATCGTCCGGTCGATGGCCAACCAGATTCCCCCGGACAAGCCCATCCAGGTACGGACCCTGTCCGAGGACGCCAAGGCGAAGCTTGAGGAGCTGGGATACAAGGTCGTCACCACGCCGAACAACGTGACGATCACAGCCAACAGCGACGCGGCGAACCGGGAGCTGAACGCGTTCCTCAACAGGCCCGCCACGAAGACGGTCACCGTCGTCTACAGCGAAGGCAAGAGCCTCGGTGTGGGCCCGATGGCGGTCAACCATGACGGCAACTACCTCATGCCGATGGCGGCGGGAGGGCTCGCCGCAGCCGGGCTCAAGCCGATGGCGGCCGGCATCGCCTCCATCGTCCCGCCGAACACCTGGCGCGTTGTGGGGGACAGGATGGACGTTCCCGAGGCGTACATCCCCCTCAACCGGTCTCTGCGCTCTCAGGCGATCCTGGCCCGCGCCGCGAACGAGATGGGCTTCGACCTCATCCGCCGGTTCGCCGTGGGCGGCATCGCCACCCAGACCGGCCAGGCCGTCGCAGCCAGCCTGATGGAGACCGGCGCCGCCACGGTGAACGTGCAGATGCCCTCACTGGAAGGGCTAGCCATCACCGGTCGTCTGCTGGTCGACGAACGCGGATTCGCCTCCATCGTGGACGGCCGCGTTGAACGGGCCCTCAGCGCCACCGCTCGCGAGGTCCAACTCAGGAGGGGGCGCATCCAGTGACACCCTCTGTCAACTTGCCGGCCGTGTCAAAGCCACCCCACCGGGAGCCAAGTCCGGCACCGAGCGCCCTCAAGACCTCACAGGGCGCGCCGGTACTGCACGGCCGGTTCACCACCCCAACCCAACAGAAAGAGGTCACCATGACCACCCTCAAGTCCCTTCTCGACTCCGTCGTTCGCACCGGCCAGGTGCCCACCCTGGAGGAGATCGCCCCCTTGATCACCAGGGGAACCAAGGACCAGCGTGACCGCGCCCGCAAGAGCATCCGACGGGCCTGCCGGGAGATCGCCGCGGCCAAGCAGCAGCAGCACCCCGACGCGGCGGCCCAGCTCGCCCAGGACGCGACGGAGACGTTCGGCCCGTACACCGCGGCCGGTGAAGCGGTCGACGTCTCCTCGATCCCCTTCCGCCCGGCGGGTACCAGCAACGCCCGTGCGAAGTTCGATCGGCAGGCACTCGCCCCGCTTCGTGACCTGTTCGCCCGTGCGGCCTGCGGGGAGACCATCTACCGCGACGAGATCGAGTCGCTGAACCTGGTCGACGCCACCCCAGAGGAGACGCTCTCCTGGCGCACCCAGGTGGCCAAGGCCGCCGAGGAGGCCAACCGTTACCACGCGGCCGGACAGTTCGGGAACGCCTCGGCGTTCGGTCAGGAGGCGGCCCTCAGCCTCGGTCACATGCTGCGTCCGGGTTCGCCCGACCGCACGCCTGACGACGTCAACGACCCGCGCCAGTTGGCCGCTCTGATCATGGGTAGCTGACACCCTCCGGGGTGCCGTCGCAAGCCAGGACGGCACCCCGGGGGTGGGGGTGGACTCCCCCTCGAACGGCTTCCCTGCCGTGTCGCATAGCAGCTGCCCCCACTCCCAAGTTTCCAAGCCGGTACCCCCTGGGGTAAAAACCCGGACCGGTCGCACGCACCTGGGGAGCTGCTATGCGACACGGCAGGGAAGCCGTTCGAGGGGGAGGCCCTCCCCACCCCGGCCGCCCCGGGTGAGGTCCGCATTGAGGCGGGCAAAAGTCTCGGGTGCCCCCACCGGGTACCCCCTCCCGCCGGGGTCTCCGCCCTGGCCGCCCCGGGTGAGCGGCGTTGACTCGCTGACAAAACACCCTAGGGGGTATCGGCGGCGTTCGGTCCTTGGTCGGGTCTTCTTCCCGGCTCCGGGAAAATCTCCCAGGGCTTAAGCTCCCCGCCGCCGGGAGGCTTTGCCGCTTTCCCTAGGGAAGTCGCAATAGACCCCCGCTCTGCCAGCCTCCGGGCCGGTGGAGCGGGGGCGTTTCGTCGTGTCCGGGGTCAGCAGGAGTAGAGCGAGTAGCACCGCTCCGGCTCGCTGGCGTTGTTGGCCACCACGATCATGGTCACCCACACGGCCGCGGCGATGAGCGGGATGATGACCGCGGTCCAGATGAGGATGCGACGGATCGAGTGCAGGATCATCACCACCTCCGCGACACCCTGAGCGGTGGCCCGGTCGGCGTCCCCGGCGGCGTTGATGCGCTTCAGTGAGCGTGCCGCGAACGTCGGGAACCAGGTCGGGCCGTCGAATGCTCCGTCCGGGTTGTGCTTGTTGGCGTCGACCTGCCAGGTAGCGGCGCCTGATTCTTCTGTGGTGACGTTGACCTGATCGTCGCTCATGTTCTACTCCAGACGGGGGCTGCGAATACACGCTAGTCGGAGCTATCCGCCGGGACGTTACGGGCCGTGACTCAATCGTTTACCAATCGGTTCATCTCGACCTTCGACAGAAGAGCGGGCGCAGATATGCGGGCGCCTAAGGTATGGATCGGGTGGTTCCAGTCACTCGATGAAGTGACCCGGAGAGCTCGGCGGGGATGGAAGCGTTAGCTCTTCGTCCGTGATCCCGCCGCCTAACCCGGCACGCGACGCCTGGATCGAGCAGCAGCTCGCCAAGGCTCCGCCCCCCACCACCGCGCAGCTGTCACGCATCGCAGTCCTGCTGCGCACCGACCCGCCGGTCAATCAGCCGCAGCATCGCCGCCCCGCCGCATAGATAGGAGGTGACACCCCGTGACCGCAACCGTCAGCTCCCTGCCGGTATGGCCCGCCGATGTGCCCGTACACCCGGCCGCCGAGTTGTTCCCACTCATGTCCGGCTCCGACTTCGACGAGCTGGTTCGGGACATCAAGGAGAACGGCCTCGTCACGCCGATCGTCCGCACTCCCGACAACCTGATCCTCGACGGCCGCAACCGCTACCGAGCGTGCGAGGCAGCCGGCATTCGCCCGGTGTACGAGGTGCACGCAGGCGAGCCGTGGCGGTTCGTGATCTCGACGAACCTGCACCGCCGGCACCTGACCGACTCGCAGCGGGCGATGGTCGCGGCGAAGATCGCGGAGCGTGCACGCGGCGGATGGAACCACGTGAACCGCTCCAAAGCTTCATCTGAAGCTTTGGAGTCAGCGCCTCCCACACAGGATGAAGCCGCCCAACTTCTGAACGTCTCCCGTTCCCAGGTGCAGCGCGCCCGGATCGTCGGAAGTCGCTGGCCAGAAGCCGCAGCACTCCATGTCGAAGGGGTCGGTACTGCCGACACCCCTCGGGCGAGCAGGTGGACACCATCCGCGCCCTGTGCCGGGCCTGGCGTAGCTTCGACGACCAGGAGGCTCAACCCCTGCTCGCCGGTGCGCTACCAGCGCGGCACCCGCCGCTGTGCACCCGATGCCCTCATTAGTAGTGAGGGTATAGCCGGTACTCGGCATCGGCCAGCAAGAACGATCGGGGCACTGTCCCGGTCACCGACTCTCAAGGGCAAGGGGTGTGCGTCGGAAGCACACCCCTTGCAGCCTTCCTCGGGCAGGTGGCAACCGGACTTGCTCTGGGAGTTCGGTTGCGCCTCGGGCCTAAATCCCTCCCGGGGGGCTCAGTCCGCCGATGCCCGCACTGCCGGGGGCGGCGCCTGACTGGTGCCAGATACCGGCCGGGGGTGGGAGACGGCTCCCACCCCCGACACCGCACCGTTTGCATTCGGAACAGGGATCAGATCCCTGTCGACCCCCTTGCAACTTCCTTCAGGGAAGTTGCACCGTGGCGCCCACGGACGTGCATCCGGCGGACGGATGGAACCGTGGGGCTAAGCCGTACGGTCAGCCGCCCTCGCCCTCTCCGCCTGCGCGTCCTCCACCGACACGTACGCGCCAGCCGCCAGGCCGATGCCGACCGCTCCGAACATGAGCACCCAGGGCCAGATGTTCAGGCCCGGCAGGAAGGGCAACACGAGGGCCGCCGCCATCAGTAAGCCGCCGATGGTGCCGCACGTGACGCGGACGCTGTGTGTCATGCCCTGTCCCTCGCTTCGACATGTCGTGGTGTTACTTCCCGAGGTGCCGGGCCGATCGAGGGGTGACCGGCCCGGCACTCGTCCCGGCGCTCCTGTCCGGCCGGGAACCCGCCGCGACTCAAGGCGCGATCTCGACGGCGGGCAGCGCAGATGCGGAGACAGTCACGACAACACGGTGACTGCCTCCGCCTGCCCGGCGCCCATTTCGGCCGGACGCCCCCGCCTGCCTTCCGGGTGTGAGGCATGTCCGGGGGAGCGGTGGTACTGACGCCTGAACCGGCGCCCGCACAGCTCGACTTCGCAGCGGAGGCGTAGCCAGTGACCCCCGAGACCGCCGAAGCCGCCTCCGAGTACCCGGCTTGTCGGAGACAGGCAGTCGGGACAGGCCAGGTGAGCCACGAGCACGCCCCATCCGTCTTGCCAACGGGTGTGCATTCCCTCGCGGGGGGAGACGGTCGGGTACGGCGATGACGGCGGCGTGTTCACTGGATCACTTCCCCGAGGTCGAGAACGTCTCAAACGTCTCACTCGTCTTGAAGTCTTGCAAGCGTCAGATTCGGTGGGAAGCGTCTCACCTGCGGTGTTTCGGCTCGATTAGTCCGGCAGGGTGAACGCGTGCCGCCTCTGCTCGTCTCCACCGGAGAAGCCGCGAAGGCCATCGGCGTCGGCCGGGCCACCCTGGCGCGGTGGTGGTCTGACGGCCTGGTCAAGCCTGCTCTGGTGACCGCGGGAGGTCATGGCCGATGGGACGTTGAACAGCTCCGGAAGGACTTGGCGAAGCTGAACGAGCGCAACTGACCTCCCTCAAGGAGTTCGGTTACGGCTTGTGACCAAGGGAGACCTGGTCGCAACTGAGGTTCCGGGAGGACCCCAGTTGCGAGCTCCCCGTCAATCTGACAATCGTTGCCACCTTCCTCAAGGGGGCCGCAAGGGGTGACTCTAGAGTCGACCCCAGCAAAAAGCCTGGTCAACGGGTTTTCAGTCCGATCGGACGGATTGGCTCGGACGGGCTTCCCGGCGGCTCATGGACAGCAGAGCGAAGCCGCAGAGCACCATCAGGCCGTCGATGACCAGCGGCCCCACTGATGCCCCGAGGTGGTCATACCCCCAGTCGAGCAGGACGGCGCGCACGTGGCCGTAGGAGATCACTGCCGACCCGAGGGCGACGACAGCGGACCCGCCAAGTCGGACAACGAGCCAGGCCCGGCCGTCCTGCCACGCCGTGCGGGACAGCACCTCGACGGACAGCAGAAGTGCCACCGGCCATACCGCGGCACCGACCTGCGCGGCGATGGTGGGTGACCAGCCTTCCGGCATGTCGGAGGCAGGCAGCCAGGCAGCGAGCCAGTTGGCCGCGACCGACACCACCGACCCGAAGGCGAACCCGAGCCACGCGACGATGCGGGCGCCGACCGTTGGGCTCTGGCCAACAGTTGTTGCCGTCCGGGCAACGACTGCCGCGTTATCTCCGGTGGCACCCGTGGCGCTGGCGGGCTTGTCTACGGGTGCCACCCCGACGTGCACATGCCCCAAGTCATCATCTGACGACTTGGGGTCCTCAGCCTCAAGGGGGCGCACAATCTGCGCCTGGTCCAGCTCGGCGCGGGCCTCTCGGATGCGGTCGCGGCCCCACGAGGCGGACCGGCCGAACATCTCGCCCAGCTCCTCCCGGGTGAGCGGGGCTCCCTGCTCGATGCTCTCCCGGTACGCCTGCCGGGCCTGCTCCTGGACCTGCTCCGCGGTCAGCTCTGCGGTGGTCATGGTGTGGGCTGCTCCGGAGGTCAGTAGGCGGGGACGGCGTCAGCGAGCCGGCAGAGGTCGGCAGCCTTGGCGGGGGTTATGCCCAGGCCGGTCCGGCGGTACAACTCCACTTGGCGTTCGAGATGCTTCACGAACTCGACGTGTGCCCGCTCGGCGCTCATGTCGAGTGCCACGCCCGCCTTGTGCCAGGAGGGCACCTCGCCCAAGCACAGCAGCGCGGCAACCTCGCACCACTGACCGGTCCTGGCCTCCTGGGCGATGCGGGTGCCGAGAGCCAGCGCGGTCCAGTGGTCCCGGGGGTCGACGGGGTCCCCGGCTTGAGCGGCTTCCAAGGTGCGCACGCGGGCCGCGGTGCGCCACTCCGCGAGGGTGGACAGTGGAGTGAAGCCCAAGGGGGCGTGCGGGGTGTCGGTGTGGAACACGTCAGCGGACACGAGGTGCCTCCGATGAGTCGGGAGTGAAGGGCTGAACGGCGCCCCGGATGCCCACCGGGCCTGTGTCGATGAGGTAGAAATCTCTACTCGAACGGCACGGTGGGCACCCGGCACGGTCAGCCCTCGACGTCCGCCACGATGGCGTCAGCCTCGTCTGCCGCTGCGATGAGCGCCGCGGCCAGGCGTCGGGCCTTCTCGGAGGTCAGCTCGGCGTGGTCTTCAGTGTCCGAGCTGGACAGGCCCACGTAGATCAGCGTCGAAGGCGACGCGCCGTAGGTCATGCAGGCCCCGGCCATGACGGCGACTTCGCGGCCCTCGATGGCGGACTCCACCAGCGCGACAGGGGCCGGCGGAACCCAGCACTCGCAGACCTCGCTTGAAAGCCACTGGGCAACGTGGTCCTCGACGCACCCCGGCAGGCAAGGGAGGTGGGTGAGGCTCTGGGCGACATCGGCCCTGATCTGCTCCACCTTGGCCCGGTACTCGTCCTCCGACCACGCCAACACGGTGTCGCCGCGCATCCACCGGAACTCGCTGCGGATG
>NZ_DATMVN010000864.1:0-8390 GCF_035563135.1 Streptomyces sp. | reverse complement strand
AGGGGCCTGCCGGTGTGGGCGGCCACGGTCTCGGAACCGGCCGAGGCACACCGCCGGCTCACCGAACTGGTCCGGGCGGCCACCCACCGGTACGCCACCCACGGCCACGGCGAGGCGACGATGCTGGTGCACGCGGCCACGGCTCCCAACGCCGTCCTGCGGGTCCTCCCCGCGCTCCCGCAGGCCCTGTGGGTGCCCAGCCTCCAGGCAGCCTGGACCGCCTCCGCCGCCGTGACCGCCATGTACGCACCGGACGCACCGGTGGCCTACGTCCCGCCGGGCACGGTCACACCCGAGGAGGTCTTCGCGCAGGCCCTGGCACACGGCGACGAACACGTCATCAAGCTGACCGACACCGCCCTCGGCGTCGGCGACGAGCAGGCGCTCGCGGCGGCTCTGCGCGCCGTGCAGCTCAGCGAACCGCTGCGGTAGCCGTCCGCCGGAGCCCTCAGCGGACCAGCGGCGCTCCGGACACGACGACCTTGCCCGGGTTGAGGATGCCGTGCGGGTCCAGGGCCGCCTTGGCCGCTCGCTGCATGGCGAGGTCGACGGGTCCCAGCTCGCGGTCCATGCCGCCCGTCTTCAGCAGGCCCACGCCGTGTTCACCGGTGACCGTCCCGCCGAAGGAGACCGCCGCGTCGAGGATGTCCTCGAAGGCGAGCTGGGCACGGGCCCTGGCCGCCTCGTCACCGGGTTCGGTGATGATCAGGGGGTGGAGGTTGCCGTCACCGGCGTGGGCGATGTTGGCGACGAGGACGTCGTGCCCGGCGGCGATCTCCTCGACGCGCGCCAACATCTGCGGCACCCGGGACCGCGGCACGACCACGTCCTCGGTGAGCACCGGCCCCAGCCGCTCCAGCGCCGGGCAGGCGAGCCGGCGCGCCTGGAACAGGGCGTCCGCCTCCGCCTGGTCGGTGGAGACCTCGGCCCAGGCCGCGCCGGCTTCCGCGAAGCAGGCCCGCACGGCCTCGGCCTCGGCGTCGCCCGCGGCCCCCGGAGTGTCCACGCGGCCGAGCAGGACCGCGTTCGCGTCCGCCGAAAGACCCATGTTCTTCCATGCGTCGACGGCCTTCAGGCAGTGCCGGTCGAGGAGTTCGAGCGCCGAAGGCACGATGCCCGCCGCGGTCACCCGGCTCACCGCGTGCCGGCCGCGACGACGGAGTCGAAGAAACCCGCCACCGTGCGCTCCGCGGGCCGGGTACCACTGACCACCTCTCCTGTCCACGCGCACCCCGCATCCGCCACGGGGTCGCACCCTTCCATGATGACGCGCCCCCTCGCCCGGAGACCCCGGGTCCTAAGTTGCATCAGATATGCCATTTATCTACGCTGCCGCCATGCGGCTGACCCGATTCACCGATGTGGCGCTCCGGATGCTCATGCGCCTGACCGTCACGGCGGAGGACGAGGACCCGCCGACCACCCGCGAGGTGGCGGCCACCATGCAGGTGCCGTACACGCACGCCGCGAAGGTCGTCGCCCGCCTCCAGCATCTCGGCCTGGTCGATGCGCGGCGGGGGCGGGGCGGGGGCCTCTCCCTCACCACCGCCGGACGGTCCGCTTCGATCGGCGCCCTGGTGAGGCAGCTGGAAGGACCGGGCGAGGTCGTGGACTGCGAGGGCGGCGCCCCGTGCCCCCTGCGCTCCGCCTGCGTCCTCCGCTCCGCCCTGCGCCGGGCCGAAGAGGCCTTCTACGCCTCGCTCGACCCGCTCACGCTCGGCGATCTCGTGTCCTCCCCCACCGGCCCGCTGCTGATCGGCATCAGCCGCGGCCGCCCCACCCCCGGCTGATCCGCCCACGCCCCTGCGCACACGCGCCCCCTGCGCGCGGCAGGGGTGAGACCCGGCCAAAAATATGCATGGCATATACCAATTCACAGGACCGGCCACCCGGACGGCCGGCCACACACCCCAGGAGTCGACCGATGCTCTCCGAGACCTCGACCGCCACCGTCCGCGCCACACTTCCTGCCGTGGGGGCAGCGATCGGGGACATCGCGGACCTCTTCTACCGGAAACTGTTCGAGGCTCACCCGGAGCTGCTCCGGGACCTGTTCAACCGGGGCAACCAGGCCTCCGGCACACAGCGTCAGGCCCTGGCCGCATCCATCGCCGCCTTCGCCACCCAGCTCGTCGAACACCCGGGGACCCGGCCGGACGTCATGCTGGGCCGCATAGCCAACAAGCACGCCTCACTGGGCATCACCGCGCCGCAGTACGAGATCGTGCGCACCCACCTCTTCGACGCGATCGCCGAGGTCCTCGGCGACGCCGTCACCCCCGAGGTCGCCGCGGCCTGGGACGAGGTCTACTGGCTGATGGCCAACGCCCTGATCGCCCTCGAGGAACGGCTGTACGCGCAACAGGGCGTGACGGCGGGCGGTGTGTGGCGCGAGTGGACGGTCACCTCGCGGACCGAGGACACCCCCGACGTGGCCACCTTCCGGATCACCCCCTGCGACGGTGGACCGGCTCCCGCCTTCCGGCCGGGCCAGTACGTCTCCGTCCAGGTGGAACTCCCCGACGGCGCCCGTCAGATACGCCAGTACAGCCTCACCGGTGCGCCCGGCTCCGGCCTGCGCTCCTTCTCGGTCAAGCGGGTGCGGGGCGGGGGCGGGCCGGAGGGTGAGGTCTCCGCGCACCTGCACGCACGGCTGCACGCGGGAGACCGGCTGCGCGTCTCGGCACCGTACGGCGACCTGGTGCTCGACGGCACCGACGGCACCCCGCTGCTCCTCGCCTCCGCCGGCATCGGCTGCACCCCGATCCTGTCGATGCTGGAGCACCTGGCGCAGGAGGGGCACCGCTCCCCCGTCACCGTGGTCCACGGTGACCGGTCGCCCGCCGACCACGCGCGGCGCACGGAGCACGCGGCGTTCGCCGGCGGCCTCCCGGACGCCTCCGTCCACTTCTGGTACGAGGATCCGGAGCCCGGGCACCCCGCCCACCGCACCGGCACCGTCGACCTGAGCGGCCTGCCGGTCGCCCCGGGGACCCGTGCCTACCTCTGCGGCCCGCTGCCCTTCATGCGCGCCGTCCGCTCGCAGCTCCTGGAGAAGGGGGTGGCGGCGGCCGACATCCACTACGAGGTGTTCGGCCCCGACCTGTGGCTCGCACAGGACTGAGCACGGCCCGCCCGGGGAACTCGCGTTCTGTCCTGATCGATTCGCACACGGCGCGAACAGTGCTCGAACAGGTTTGCCGGAGCCTCGTGTTCCGGTACAAGCGCTGTACGGGGACGCGCTCCCCGCGAACGAAGGAGTCGGCCATGTCCTCACCCATGTCCGCCAGCACATTCCTCAAGGCCCTGAAGGACGAGGGGCTGACCGTCGTCCAGGTGGGCGACTGGCGTACGCACAACCGCAACCACAAGGGCCCCTGGGGGCCGGTGCACGGGGTGATGCTCCATCACACCGTGACGAAGGGCACGGCCCGCACCGTCGAGATCTGCCGTGACGGTTACTCAGGGCTGCCGGGCCCGCTCTGCCACGGCGTGATCGCCAAGGACGGCCGGGTCCACCTGGTCGGCTACGGCCGCACCAACCACGCCGGCTACGGCGACGACGACGTCCTGCGCGCCGTCGTCGCCGAGAAGCGCCTGCCCTCGGACAACGAGTCCAACACCGACGGCAACCGGCACTTCTACGGCTTCGAGTGCGAGAACCTCGGTGACGGGAAGGACCCCTGGCCCGCCGTCCAGCTCGAGGCCGTCGAGAAGGCCGCCGCGGCGGTCTGCCGCGTCCACGGCTGGGACGCCCCCTCCGTCATCGGCCACCGGGAGTGGCAGCCGGGGAAGGTCGACCCGCGCGGCTTCTCGATGACGGGCATGCGCAACCGCATCCACGACCGGCTGAAGTAGGCCGCCCCGGAGCGGCACACAATGAAGGCATGGACGACGAAGCACCCGACCTCTCCCGGCTGCAGCCGGCGCTCCCCTCGCCCCTGCAGCCGGCCGGGGACGAGCGCTTCGCGCGCCACGGCGTGACGCTGCTGCTCAAGCGCGACGATCTGATCCACCCGGACCTGCCGGGCAACAAGTGGCGCAAACTCGCCCCCAACCTCCGGGCCGCCGCCGGCCGTACCGTGCTGACCTTCGGCGGGGCCTACTCGAACCACCTCCGCGCCACGGCTGCCGCCGGGCGCCTGCTGGGCTTCCCCACCGTCGGCGTCGTACGGGGCGACGAACTGGCCCACCGGCCCCTGAACCCCTCCCTCGCCCGGTGCGCGGCCGACGGCATGCGCCTGCACTTCGTGGACCGCGCGACCTACCGCGCGAAGGCCGCTCCCAGGGTCCTGGACGGCCTGCTGAGCCTCTTCGGGGACTGTGTGGTCGTCCCGGAGGGCGGCAGCAACGCGCTCGCCGCACAGGGCTGCACAGAGCTCGGCCGCGAACTGCGCGGGCGGACCGGCACGGTGGCGGTCGCCTGCGGCACCGGGGGCACCCTGGCGGGGCTCGCCGCCGGACTCGGCCCAGGGCAGCGCGCCCTGGGCGTCCCCGTCCTGCGGGGCGGCTTCCTGGCAGAGGCCGTGCGCGATCTGCAGCGGGAGGCGTTCGGCGCCCCCGCCGGGCGGTGGTCCCTGGACGAGCGCTTCCACTTCGGCGGATACGCCCGGACCACTCCGGAGCTGCACGCCTTCGCCGACGACTTCGAGGACCGGCACGGCCTGCCCGTCGAGCGGCTCTACGTCGCCAAACTCCTGTACGGGCTGACCGTGCTGGCCGGGGAGGGCGCGTTCGCCCCGGGGTCCACGGTCACCGCGGTCGTCACCGGCAGGCCCTGGGAGGGCCGGGACCCCGCTCACGCGCCGTCCGGCTCCCGGTAGGCGGCGGCCTCCTCCAGGTCCAGCCGCCGCAGCAGGGCGCGCAGCATCTCGTCGTCGATCCGCCGCTCGTCCCTGAGGCGCACGAAGACCTCCCGCTCGGCGGCGATCATGTCCCGCGCCAGTCGCCGGTAGGTGTCGTCCGCCGACTCCCCGGTGACCGGGTTGGCCGCGCCGAGCCTTTCCCACACGGCGTTGCGGCGCCTCTCCATGACGGCGCGCAGCCGCTGGGCGAGGGGGCCCGGCAGTGCGTTGCGCGGATCGGCCAGCAACGCCTCCAGCCGCGCGTCGGCGGCTGCGGACGCCTCGCTCTGCGCCTGCGCCTCGGCCAGCGTCCCGTCCCGCTCACTGCGCTCGGGGAGCTTCAGCACGCGCACCAGGAGGGGCAGGCTGAGCCCCTGGACGGCCAGCGTCCCGATGACGGTCGTGAAGGTCAGGAACAGCACCAGGTTGCGTGCGGGGAAGTCCTCCCCGTCATGCGTGACCATGGGGATGGAGAAGGCGATCGCGAGCGAGACGACGCCCCTCATCCCGGCCCAGCCGATGATCAGGGGCGAGGTCCAGGGCGGTACCCCCTCGCGCTCCCTGATGCGCCCGGAGAGCCACGGGGGCAGGTAGCTCGCCGGGTACACCCAGACGAAACGCACCACGACGACGGCCACGAACACGAGGGCCGCGTAGCCGAAGGACTCCGCCACGCCGTACGAGCCCAGGCCCCTGAGCACGAAGGGCAGCTGCAGCCCGATGAGTGCGAAGACCGTGGATTCCAGGACGAACGCGACCATCTTCCAGACGGCCGCCTCCTGGAGCCGCGTCGCGAAATCGACCTGCCAGGAGCGGTGCCCGAGGTAGAGCGCGACGACGACCACGGCGAGCACGCCGGAGGCGTGCACCCGCTCGGCCGCCGCGTAGGCGACGAACGGGATCAGCAACGACAGGGTGTTCTGGAGCAGGGGCTCCTCCAGGTGCGTACGCAGCCAGTGCAGCGGCACCATCAGCAGCAGGCCGACGCCGATGCCGCCGACCGACGCCAGCGCGAATTCACCGATCCCGGCGCCCCAGCTCATGCCCTCGCCGACGGCCGCGGCGAGTGCCACCTTGAAGGCGGTGATCGCGGTGGCGTCGTTCACCAGGGACTCCCCCTGGAGGATCGTGGTGACCCGGGCGGGCAGGCCCACCCTGCGGGCGATCGCCGCGGCCGTGACGGCGTCCGGCGGTGCGACCACCGCGCCGAGCACCAGTGCGGCCGTGAGCGGCAGATCCGGCACGAGGAGATAGGCCAGCCATCCCACCGCGACCGTCGCGAAGAGCACGTACCCCACGGAGAGCAGGGCGACCGGCCGCAGGTTGGCCCGCAGATCGAGGTACGAGCTGTCGACCGCCGCCGTGTACAGCAACGGCGGGAGCAGCAGGGGCAGCACGATGTGCGCGTCCAGGGTGTAGCTCGGCACGCCCGGCAGGTAAGAGGCCAGCAGCCCCGCCGCGACCAGCAGCAGCGGTGCGGGCACCGGCGTGCGGCGGGCGGCCCCCGCGACCGCCGCGCTTGCCGCGACGAGTGCCACCAGCGGCAATGCGTCCATCTCACCGTCCTCACATCCGACGTAACGTGGCCATCATGAGTGAGTGCCTCCACGTATCCGAACTGCCGCGCCCCGAGCCCGCCCCGCTCAGCGACACCTGTCCGGAGTGCCTGGCAGCCGGTACCCATCCCGTGCAGCTGCGGCTCTGCCTGGTCTGCGGGCACGTCGGGTGCTGCGATTCATCGCCCCTGAAGCACGCCACGGCACACTTCGAGGCGACCGGCCATCCGGTGATGCGCAGCTTCGAACGCACGGAGAGCTGGCGTTGGTGCTTCGCGGACGGTTCGATCGTCTGACGTCTGGGTACGTCAAACCGGCGCCGGTTCTTCGCAATTGACCGCCGCAGACCTCTAGCCACTGTGTGTGCTCATATGTTTACTATGAGTAATCGCGGGATGGCGGTCTCGGCGACACGGCATCATGGGTCGCGACAGCGTCGCCGGACCACAGGACCGGCGACGGACCGCACGGCCCCGGGCACCCGTCCCGGAGCCTCGAACGAGTTTGTGCCACCTTGGAGGTGAGGGTGTCCCAGATCGCAGGCGAGCCCGGGAACCAGGACTTCGTAGAGGTCCGGCTGCCCGCTGCGGGTGCCTACCTGTCGGTGCTGCGTACGGCCACGGCCGGCCTCGCAGCGCGCTTGGACTTCACTCTCGACGAGATCGAGGATCTTCGCATCGCGGTCGACGAGGCCTGCGCGATCCTGCTCCAGCAGGCCGTGCCGGGCTCCGTCCTCAGCTGCGTCTTCCGGCTCGTCGGCGATTCCCTCGAGGTGACCGTCTCGGCCCCCACGACGGACGGTCGCGCCCCTGAGCGCGACACCTTCGCCTGGACGGTGCTCTCCGCGCTGGCCGGCAAGGTCGACTCGACGGTCGCCGACGACCGTACGGTCAGCATCAGCCTCTACAAACAGCGCGGCGCGGGACCCGGGCCGGCGTGAGCGAGGGGAACGGGGACGGTCCTGTGCGGGACGAGACGATCCGGTCGGAGGCGGTACGCCCAGCAGCCCTCCCGGAGCAGCAGGCCCGGCCGCATCCGGAAGGCGGCGCGGACGGCGGTGCGGACGGCGCGCAGCTCCGTCCGGCCGCGGTGGAGCAGCCGCAGGCGGAGCGGGCGGGCCGGATGAGCGAGCACGGTCACCACGATCCACACGACCGCAGCGGGGCGCGTGCGCTCTTCGTCGAGCTCCGGGAGCTTCCGGACGGGTCGGCGGAGAAGGCCGAGCTGCGCAATCGGCTGGTGCGGATGCATCTGCCGCTCGTGGAGCATCTGGCCCGCAGGTTCCGCAACCGCGGCGAGCCGCTGGACGACCTGACGCAGGTCGCCACGATCGGCCTGATCAAGTCGGTGGACCGGTTCGATCCGGACCGGGGCGTCGAGTTCTCGACGTACGCGACCCCCACGGTCGTCGGCGAGATCAAGCGGCACTTCCGGGACAAGGGCTGGGCGGTGCGGGTCCCGCGGCGCCTCCAGGAGCTGCGGCTCTCGCTGACCACGGCCACCGCGGAGCTCTCCCAGCAGCACGGCCGCTCCCCCACCGTGCACGAGCTGGCGGAGCGCCTGGCCATCTCCGAGGAGGAGGTCCTGGAGGGGCTGGAATCGGCCAATGCCTACAGCACGCTCTCGCTGGACGTCCCGGACACGGATGACGAGTCCCCGGCGGTCGCGGACACGCTGGGCTCCGAGGACGAGGCGCTGGAGGGCGTCGAGTACCGCGAGTCGCTCAAGCCGCTGCTGGAGGACCTCCCGCCGCGCGAGAAGCGGATTCTGCTGCTGCGCTTCTTCGGCAACATGACCCAGTCGCAGATCGCGCAGGAGGTCGGCATCTCCCAGATGCACGTCTCCCGCCTCCTGGCCCGCACGCTGGCCCAGCTGCGCGAGCGGCTGCTCGTCGAGGAGTGACCGGACAGGAGCGGGGCGCCGCGCCGGGGCGGGTCAGGCGCCGGGGGTCGTCCGCGGCCCCCGGATGCCGAGCGCCTGCGTGGTCGCG
>NZ_DATMVN010000863.1:0-2223 GCF_035563135.1 Streptomyces sp. | reverse complement strand
ATGTACCCGACCTGGCGAGCCCAGGCCCGCGACGCCTTCCTCGCAGGTTTCCAACGCGCCTACACCACCAACCGGGCGCCGCTGTTCATCGGCAACCACTTCGAGCAGTGGAACGGCGGCATCTACATGGACGCCGTCGAGGAGGCCCTGCGGCAGATGGCCGAACAGCGTGACGTGCGCCTGGTGTCCTTCCGCCAACTCGTCGCCTGGCTGGAAGTCCAGGACCCGACCACGCTCGCCCGGCTGCGGACACTCTCCCCGGGTCAACCACCTCCCGGCGGATGGCCCGTCTTCCTGGCGTCCTGATCACGGCGTGGTCTCCCTCAGAGCCCACGATGCCGCGGAGGGATTGAGGTTTTCTCACCAACTATGACGGCTCGATTGACGGCGTCGCTGGTCGCGGTCGGGGTTCAGGAGGAAGGCGTGGGTTCTCGGGGCGAAGAATTCGGAACAGTTCGAGGGGCCCGGCCAACCATCACTGCGCCCCTCTGGGATCACCTTGAGTACGCCTAACTGGAGCCCTGTAGGCGGCCGTTGCTGGCCCTGACACGGCGAAGACCCCCCGCCCGGTAACGGGGCAGGGGTCGACGGTGTAGTGGCTCTGAGTCAGTCAGCGCCAGCGATCGCCCTTCGCCTGGACGTAGTGCCGCCAGACGTAGCCCCACGGGGTCACGGCCAGGATGACGACGACGAACGAGCAACTGAAGATGGTCTCGCCCATCGCGTCGTCCACGTCGCCGGCCATCACCGCCGGCAAGGCGACGATCCCCAGCCACATGAGCTTCCAGAGGCACTCGAACAGCAAGATCGGAATCAGCCGCACGGGGTAGCGCAGGCCCAGCACGGCCAGGAGTCCCATCGCGGTCAGGAGGATGTGGACCACGCCCTCGAACAGGGGCGTGGAGCTGTCATAACCGATCACGACCGGCCACTTCACGACGGCCAGGCCGATGCCCATCAGGGCATAGCCGACCCGCATCGCATTCAAGCGCCAGAGCGGCAACTCGGGCACGTCGGTACTGGCGGGACGGCCGGCCCCGGGCAACTGGTCAACGGTCATGGGTCCTCCTAGAAGAAACGCCGGGCTGGCGCCGGGGTGTCAGTCACGGTTGGGCAGCGGGCTCGTCGTCCGGGAAAAACAGGCCCTCGATGGGCTGATCGAACACCGCCGCGATCTTGAATGCCAGCGGCAGGCTCGGGTCGTAGCGGCCGGTTTCCAGAGCGTTGACCGTCTGGCGAGAGACGCCCAGCCGGTCGGCGAGATCGGCCTGGCTCCACCGACGGGCTGCACGCAATTCGCGCAGCCGGTTGTGCATCAGGACTTCCGGGCTTTGAGGGCTCGCACTCCGAGCCAGCCCATGAGCCCGCCGAGGAAGCTGATTTGCAGGCCCTGTCGGGCATCCATCAGCTGTGCCGCGACGAGCAACGAGGCAACCTGCAGCAGCACCACCACGACGGCGAACCCCACGGCCAGCGCCTGCAGCTGGAGCAGGCGCTGGTACTCATCGGCGCGCTGCAGACTGCGGACCTCCGCCCACATGAACAGGCCGGTGGCGGCAAGCATCAGCACCGCCCAGATCCCGGTCCCGGCATTGGGCCCGGGATCGTCGAACACAAGCATCGCCACTACCGCCAGCGCCAGCACCGCCAACCCGGGTAGCGCATCTCGCCACGCGGCCCGCGTCCGTTCCAAATCGCTGTAGCTCTCTCGGCTGCGCTCGTTCCCTGTCATGCTCGCTAACGTAAAGGACCCTTGTCGCTATGTCAAGCTTCCTTGTCTATGACCTGCGCCCAACTCTGTCCGCTGGGTGCGCTCGAGCACCCGATACACCGTCGATCGCGACACTGAGAACAGCTCGGCCAGCTCGGCGATCGAGTCGTCGCCAGGGACGTGCAGCATCACCAGGTGCGCCTGCGGGGCCGAGCTGGCTAGGCCGTGTTTGAGAAGTCGGCGGAAGCGCTGATCAGGCGTGTTGGTGCCGGGACGTAGGCGAGGCCTCCGGTAGAGGGATCAACGACCAAGAAGACCCTCACCACGGAGACCTCGTGGACGGCACCCTACCGGCCGGTGCCCGCCATGACCTGACCGACGAGCAGTGGCTGATCCTGGCGGCACTGCTCCCCGGTAGGCCACGGACCGGCCGCCCTCGTCGCTGGACGTTGCGACAGCTGATCAACGGCATCCGGTTCCGCACCCGCACCGGGTGCCCGTGGCGGGACGTG
>NZ_DATMVN010000862.1:0-2908 GCF_035563135.1 Streptomyces sp. | reverse complement strand
GTGGGCCTGGCAGGCGCCGGGGGCGGCACATCGCGGCGCCAGAAGTGGCACTGGTCGCGGCTGTGCCGTGCAGACCAGCCCAAGACCGTGCGGTCCAGCGGAGCAGTTTGGCCGCCTTGCAGACAGGTGCAGGGCTGCTGGCGGGCGTTCCGCTACTGCCAGCAGGTAAAGCTCGATGTGCACAGTCAGTGCTGGGAGGCGCGGGATTGGGCGAGCGGGATTCCCACGCGGAAGCGGTTCAGTTGGTGCACCTGAGGGGCGGCATGGAGCGGGACGCCGCCCCTCAGCCAGCGGTTGCGGCGCGACTGGGCCAGTGTGAGGGCCTTGCGGATGGCTTCGCTCTGACTCGCGGCGCGTATGCGGTAGGCGAGCAGCTGGGGCTGTGGAGTGTCGGTGCGGAAGAGAGCGACCCACATCGGCATGGTGACTTCCTTCAGGGTGGGGTGGGGCGGCTTCAGGCTTTGTGCCTGGCCGGTGCTAGGGGCGTTGGACGTGCGGCCGACGGTAGATTTCGTCGAGCGCAGCGGTGACGCGCTCCTGGATGACCTCGGGTGAGTCCGTACGGGGCACGCTGCGGAATGCGGGACTGGGAAGGTCCTGTTCGCGGCGTAGGTCCTGCATGCGCTGCGTGAGGTCGGCGGTGTCCCGGGCGCCTGTATGACTCAGGCCACGTGGGACGGAGTCTTTGAGTAGCCGCTCTCGCTCGTCGGGTGTGAGCCCGGCCAACGTCGGGCGTTCAACCTGGGAGTGGCTGTCGAAAGCGCGTACGAGAGCGGGTGCGCGGTGGGTATCCATGCGGCTGCTCCAGTGGGGCCGTGGGCGGTTCGCTCGGTGAAGATGACGGGAACGGGCAGTGCGAGAAGACTCGGCGGGCCCCGGCCACCGATGAGGGCAGACGGGACAACACCGGGAGACCTCGGTCTGGAGGCTCAGCAGAAGGTCAGAAGGCGCCCGAGCTGGTGTAGCGGCGCGGTGCGCAGCGCATCAGGTGGGATGCGCACCGGGTGCGGTCACTCGAGGTGGTGGTCACTGAAGGACCGCCGCGGATCGGCCAGCGGCGTCTGCGGGATCGGCGAGGACGATGGGGCACAGCCGCTTGCCTCGGTACATTGCTGCGTCGGCGGCGACCATGAGTACGCCAAAGTCCTCCGTGGCGACGAGATCAGGGGCGGCAACGCCGATGGTCGCGCCCATCAGGTCCACGGCCTCGCCGCGGAAGGTGAAGGGGTGGGCAAGTACAGCGGACAGCTCCTGGAGACGGGCCGTGCGCTGGGGGGCGGGCAGGACGGTGGCCACTGCGAACTCGTCACCGCCGAGCCGGGCGACGCACCCATTTGGCCCGGCCCAGGCGCGCATACGCTGGGCGGCTTCGAGGATCGCGCGGTCGCCTGCGGGATGGCCCAGGGTGTCGTTGATGATCTTGAGGCGGTCGAGGTCGACGAAGAGGAACACCGCATGCCTGCCGTGCCGAGTCAGGAACCCGGGGGCGGTGCGGTCGAAGCCACGGCGCTGGGGCAGGCCGGTGAGGTCATCGAGATGTGCCTTGTCGATCTCGCGGCGCAGGTGCCGGGCGTGCAGCGTCCAGGCGGCTGCTACAGCCAGGAGCAGGGGAAGGAGCGGTAAGAGGGACGAGCCGTTGAGCATGGCGAGGAACTGCCTTTCGGTCTCGGTCGGGCTACGAGGCGAACGAGGTCAGGGGCCTGAGCTGGGCGGCGGCGCGGTGAGCACTTGGAGCAGGGACGCCACTCGTTCCGCAGGCGGTGCGGTGGGCATCGCGTAGAGGCGGGCGCGCCGGAACGCGCCCGGAGCGAGGCCTTGTTCGCTTGGTGCGGGGTGGGCCCGGGGGATGGGAGCGGAGGTCGGTTTCGGACGAGTGCCGGGCACGGTCTTCCTCTCCTTGCAGCGGTCAGTCGGTCGCCTGGATCAGGGATAGGTGGAGGTCGTGGCCGGCGGCGAGGACCGTGGCCCCATCCCAGCCGGGCAGATGCCGGTATTCCTGGTCGAGGAGTTGCAGCACCTCGACATCGGCGAGTCGCCGGCTGATGAGGCTGGCGGCACGGAGCACGTGCAGATGCCGGTCCGGATCGTTGACGGCCGGGAGGTTCGCGGACAGGGCGCGAGAGTAGGCGTGGTGTCCCTGGCCAATCAGGTCCTGGGCGTCCTGGCAGCTGATGGCCAGTTCCGCCCCAAGGACCGCGCTGATCTGGTCCGCGGTCTGCTGCAGTGCCATCAGGTGTGCGGCACGCAAGGCGCCGCATGTTGCGATCTCGATGTCCTCGGCCATCGAGGCGGAGGACATCGGTGGGCCGGTGGCGGGTTTTGCGGCGGCGCCGTCCTGCTGCCCGGAGGGCACCACGAGCTGGCCTGCCGTGGAGCCGACCGGGGAATGGGCCGCACGCTCTGCGGCTTGGCCGGTGACGCCCACGTCCGCAGCGATAGTCCTGCGGGGGCGTAGACGGGCGCGAAGTCTGGCGAACACAGAGCCTCCCGGGCCAGGGTTAGACGAGCGGAATGTGCCGGGCGCCCCGGGCCCCGGCAGTCCGGCAGGTACGGCTGAGGCCGACCCCCGTGGCGGGGGCCGGCCTCAACCGCGCCGGAGGGGTGCTGCTACGCCTCGCCCCTGTCGATGGCGGCGGTGAGTGCGTCGAGGGTGGGGTATTGCCGCTGCACGAGCCGGCGCCGCCTCGGCATGTGGACGCCGGAGGTCCGGCCCTGGCGCATCAGGTCGGCGATCAGGTCATGGAGCGGGCGCGATACGTGGGCGGCCTCGTCGAAGACGATGACGGTCGGCGGCTCCTCGACCGGCGCTGTGCCACGGCGCGCAATCTGCTGGGGTGCCACAGTGACGGCCTTCTCCAGGGCAGTGGCCGAAGTGATGTCGGGGCGAGTCATGGTTTCTCCCTCAGGC
>NZ_DATMVN010000861.1:0-12060 GCF_035563135.1 Streptomyces sp. | reverse complement strand
TGCTGCGCGAGTCGAGTCCGGGGCGGGCGTTGACCCAGCTGCCTCGAGTGAAGTCCGGGACGGCGACCGGACGGCCCTTGTTTTCCAGGGACATGACACTCAGGGGGACCGGTGCACACCAGGACGCCGAGTCGTACACGTCGATGTCGGGCACCAGCCCCGCGCGCATCAGCTGTACCGTGCGCCATTGGAGGACGTAGTCCATGCCGCCGTGACCGCCGTTGTTCGCGGCGTCATCGCCGATCTTCTTCCACAGCCAGTGGTCGAACTCCTTGCGGTAGGTGTCGAAGTCCCGCCAGGAGTGGCCGTCATGGTCAGGCTCGACGTAGATGCGTCCCCCGGTCGGCGACGTACCGGCGTAGTCCTCGAAGATGCCGCGACTGCCGGCGAGCGTGTTGATGCGGCTGTACGGGCGGGGCGAACTCACGTCGTGCTCGGCCCGGATGGTCCTGCCCTTGGCGGTTTCGATCGCGCAACTGACCAGGTCGCCGTTGATGTATGTCTCGCGCCACGAGGGATGGGACTTGGGTACGAAGCGTTCCCGGTAGTCGGCGAGTCCCTTCGGCGCGGTCGCGGTCGCCTTCAGCGTCGTCATGCGGTCGCCGCGGTTGATGTCCATGGCGGCGGCGATCGGTGCCAGACCGTGCATGGCGTAGAAGGAAGCGGTGCTGCGGGTGTGCCAGAGCCGACGCCACGCGTCGGTGTAGTAGGTGTCGGAGAAGAGCAACTCGCGCAGGTCGTGCAGGTAGCCGCCGTGGCCGTTGGTGACCTCACCGAACAGGCCCTCGTGGGCCATCCTGAGCATGGCCAGCTCGTTACGGCCGTAACTGCAGTTCTCCGACAGCATCAGGTTCCTGCGGGTGCGCTCCGAGGTGTCCACCAGGTCCCACAGCTCGCCCAGACCGGTCGCTATCGGCAGTTCCACGACGACGTGCTTGCCGGACAGAAGCGCGGCTCTGCCCTGTTCATAGTGAAACTCCCACGGCGTGGCGATGTAGACGAGGTCGATGTCGTCGCGTCGCAGCATCTTGGCGTACGCTCCCGCCGAGCCGCCGTACTCCGCAGGGCGGGGGCTGCCCGCGGCCACCAGGCCGTCGGCCGTACGCCTGACGCGGTCGGCGCGGATGTCGCAGACGGCCGTGACGACGCACCCAGGGACGACGGACCAGCCCGTGGTCATGCCGGAACCCCGGTTGCCGAGCCCGATCACGCCGACCCGGACCGTCTTGTACGGGGCGAAGGGCACGTTGATCATCGTTTTCTGGCCGGGGCGGCGGCGCGGGGTCGCGGCCGCCGAATCGGCTCCCGCTCCTGATGCCGACGGTGTGGCGTTCGTGGCTGCAGCCGCGCCGGAGGCCGAGCCGAGGCCGGCCGCGGCGGCTCCTGTGGCCAGTGTTCCTCCGAGCATCAAGCGACGTGAGAGGGCGGCGATCTTGGGCATGGCGAGACACTCCTCAATGCGTGACCGACAGCACTGGCGGGGACGACTCTGGCCATGACGTCGACGTGTGTCAATAGATGCTCGAAAGAACCGCATTATGAACAAAATCAATCATTCGACTGCAGGGATGTATGCGTGGCAGGTGTATCCAGCTGTTCCGCCCCCTGTTGGCGGCCACGGGCATGGACGCCTTCTGGCTGGAAACGTATGCGCCGCAGCAGACGTCCTTGCCTGGGCGGATACCGCACCTGCAGCCGGCTCCACGTTCAGGAGGACCTTTCCTCCGACGAGGAGGAACTGTTCATTCCGTTATGCCCACGCCAAACACCTCAGGCCGTCAGGTACTCCGCCTCCGCCGCGTGCATGCTGATTCGGAAAACGGACCTCGTCGTGCGACATGACCGGCCATGCCGCAACGAGACCCGGAAGCGGCACGCGGTCTCGCGGCCCCTGCCCCGCACACGACCGCTGCGGTCACCGGAACCGCCCGGGGCGGGATCACGTTGACGGATTCCCCGATGACGGCTCAGGCGGAGAAGTCGTCAGGTGTGATCCTGTTTCGGGCGCCAGCAGGCCACGGGCCTGGTGGCGCCGAACCGTGCGAAGGCCAGCACCCGCCGTGACCTGCGGGTTCATCATGATCATGCGTCGGGCGGGGAGCCTGGCGATCCGGTGACGGTGCCCGAAGTCCGCGTCGGACCGTGTGCCGTAGGAGTGAGTGGGATCCACCGGATGTACACATCGCGCCGTTGCTCTCTGGTGGGGGCCGGTTTCGCCATGTAGCGTCATCGTCAGATGTCGTGGTCCGCCGTACCTGCCCGCGCTTCGGTGCGGGCGTTCTGCTGTGCCGGTCCGGACCACTACGTCCCCGGGACCGCGCGGTGCGGATCCGGATATCAACGGGAAGGCACGAGCATGGCCAGCGGAACCGTCAAGTGGTTCAACGCCGAAAAGGGTTTCGGCTTCATCCAGCAGGACGGCGGCGGGCCGGACGTCTTCGCGCATTACTCCGCCATCAACGCCACCGGCTTCCGGGAGCTCCAGGAAGGCCAGGCCGTCACCTTCGACGTCACCCAGGGCCAGAAGGGCCCGCAGGCGGAGAACATCACGACTGCCTGACCCGGTAGGCCGATGCCGCCCAGGCCCCGGACAGCACGATCCGAGGGCCTGGGTGCCGGCTTCAGCCGTTGCGGGCATCCGCGAGGAGCGGTCAGGCTTGCACCGGCCCGGCGTGGGGCGGCGGACGTTCAGTGTGAAGCGGCCTCCCGCCCGGCCCTCTCACAGGTGGTTCCACAGTGACCTCGACGCGAGACCGGACCCGGGCGCAGGGTCGGCACCGAGGCGTCCTGACGGACAGCGGGCGCCGTGGTTCGCGGCGTGCCGGGCCGAGTTCAGCAAGCATCACCGACAGTGTGGTCTTCGTACGACAGCCGGTCGGAATGCGACGGTCAGGGCCGTTTCCACGTCCTGGCCCTCGCCGGGCCGGAAGGCCGAGGGCCCGCCCTCTCCGTCCGCAGATGCGGTGGCCGAGCCTGTTCCATCAGATTCCCGTATCAACACCGAGACCCTCACGGCCCGGGCGTGGCGAGGGTTCTCGTTCCCGGGAGACAGTCTGATCACGTGCTGTGTGAACGCCGTCCTGCCGGCCGTCTCCTGAGCATGCGTCGCCTGAAGGCTTCCACCGGGGTGCCGGAGGCTGTCGGCGTCCCCGCCTCGATGTGTATGCGTGAACTGCGCCGGAGAGAAGCCGGCGTACGCCGGGGCAGTCCCGGCCGGGTACGTCCTCGCGACCTGATCGAGGGGATGCCGGGGACTCGGGCCGGGTATGTACTCGGTGCGTAGGCCCGGAGTCCGGCCCGCGGAGCGAACCACCGTGCCGACGTCACGTCGCACGGCCTGACACGCCCCACGCACCGAGGAGCAGCAAGTGGAGACGGACGAGGGTATGGATTCCGGCGATCACCGGGCGCAGGTGATCGTGGTGGGTGCGGGCCCCGCGGGTTCCGCTGCGGCGCTGCACCTGGCGCGGGCCGGCGTGGACGTACTGCTGCTCGAGAAGGGCACCTTCCCCCGCGACAAAGTGTGCGGGGACGGGCTCACCCCGCGGGGTGTGCAGCAACTGGTGCGCATGGGTGTCGACATCGACGCTCCGGGCTGGATGCGCACCAAGGGAATGCGGTGCGTGTGCGAAGGGCGCCAGGTACACATCGACTGGCCTGGCTCGGGCAGTCATCCGGACTTCGGCCTCACCCGCTCCCGGCACGACTTCGATGACATCCTGGTTCGCCACGCCGTGGCCGCCGGAGCACGGTTGTGCCTGGAGACGAAGGCAACGGGCCCTCTGACCGACCGTGCCGGACGCATCGTCGGCGTGAGCACCGTCGTGGGAGCCGAAAAGCAGCCGAAGAACTATCACGCCCCCGTGGTGATCGCGGCCGACGGCGCCTCCGCCCGGACGGCCTTGGCCATGGGGCTGGAGCGGGACCGGAGCAAGCCGATGGCGACCGCCGCGCGCCGCTACTACCGCAGCGAAGTCCGCACCAGCGACCCCTACCTGGAGCTGTGGGCCGATCTGCTCTGTTCCCGCACCGGCCGCGACCTTCCGGGGTACGGATGGATCTTCCCGCTGGGTGACGGCCGCGTGAATGTCGGTCTGGGCGCCCTCCCGCACCGTGGCCGCGGAGCAGTCGATCTGCGGGCCACGATGGACCAGTGGCTGACCCGGATGCCTCCGCACTGGGAGCTGCGGGAGGAGAACGCCGTCTCGCCGCTGCGCAGTGCCGCGCTGCCCATGGGTCTCAACCGCAGGCCTCAGTACCGTCGCGGACTGCTTCTGGTCGGCGACAGCGGCGGCATGGTCAGCCCGTGGAGCGGCGAAGGCATCGCCCAGGCCATGGAGGCAGGTCAGATCGCCGCCGAGACCGTCGCCCTCGCCCTGCACCGGCCGGTCGGGGCCGGACGTGAACAGGCGCTGCATCAGTACGTGAGCGAAGTGAACCGCCGCTGGGGGCGTTACTACCGGCTCGGCAACACCGTCGCCGATCTGGTGTTCGCCCGTTACGGCTACCGCCCGCTTCTCAGCCGCCGTGTCATGGCATCACCCGCTCTGGTGCGCACTCTCGCCCGGCTGCTGACAGACGGGACTGACGCACCTTCCGACGACCTGGTCGGCGCCGTCGTCCGCAGTCTCGTGCGGATGGTCCCCGCACCGAGCCGGCGCGCGCGGGTCATGGACGCACGCCGTCGGTGACCCCTGAGGCATGTGGTCCTCGGTGGCGGCGCCGTCGGACCGCTGGCCGTGCTGTCGGTCAGGCGACTCGGCGCCGAGCGAATCATTCCCATGGGCCGGCACAAGGGCCGGACCGGCCTCGGCTGCCGAGGGCCACCCCGTGCCATGGACCGGCGCGAAGCTCTCAAGGCTCTGGTCACCCCTGACCGGAGCCCACCGGCCTCGGCGCGTCCAGGGGTCCGCATCGCCACACAAGCCGCACGTGACCCCGCATCACACCCCGGGCACCCGCGGCTTTTCCGGTTGCGGAACAGGAGCCGCGACTCGCGCGCTTGGCCTGCCGCCCCGGTGCTCGGCCTCACCACCTCCTTGCGGGCCGTCAGGAGGACCCGTGTGAGGACCGGCTGCCGACCCGGAGTCCCCTCTGCGGGACCGGACCCGCTGTGACCGGGTCCTGCACCGGCCCGCCGGACCCGGCATCGGCCGAAGCGGGCGACTGCGGGGACGATCGAGTGAATCGCGGTGACACTCCGCAGCAAGGGGCGAATTCTGGCTAGAAAGACCCAGTCGGTGAACGCACATTCGCTCAAACGGCGGGCGATCCGTACCGGAAGGCTGACAGTGGGAACGCTGAACAAGCTGGAGCAGCGCTTCGAGGCCTGGGTCAACGGTGCCTTCGCCAAAGCCTTCAAGTCTGCGGTGCAGCCCTTGGAGTTCGTCGGCGCGCTCCGGCGCGAGTGTGACGTCAATGCCAGGATCTGGAGCCACGACCGCACGGTTGTGCCCAACAGCTTTGTCATCGAGCTCAACACCGACGACCACGCATTGCACAGCACATGTCTCGTCATGCTCGGCGAGGAACTGGTCGAGAAGGTGCGCGACTACGCGGAATCGCAGCTCTACTCCTTCGTGGGCCCTCTGAAGGTCCAGTTGCAGTGCGCGGGGGACCTGGAGACCGGGCGGTACCGGGTGAGAAGCCGGATCGAGATCCCTCCGGACGTCCAGCGAGCCATGGAAGCCGCTGAACATCGCGCAATGGCGGAGCGTGAGTGGGGCGGTCACGGAGGGGACGTGACCTGGGGAGGACCGCCGCGGTCCCAGGGCGGAGGGAAGCAGGTCCTGACCGCGGAACAGTTCAGGGAGCATGAACTGTCGGTCGGCAGCAACGGCATGCTGGTCCGAAGAGGCTTCCGGGCGGCCGCCAGGTCCTCGCAGCTTCGGAGCATGAAAGACCTCGGGACGAGGGGCGCTGACGCCTCCGAGTTGCTTGCGTCCGGATGCGGATCCCCGACCCGTCCGCACAGGCTCGGGGGCCGGCCTCCGGACGGAGCGGTGGCGGGAGCCGACCGGCCGAAGACACATGCTCCTGAGGTCCAGACATTCCTTCCCGCCGGCCAGCCGCAGACGTCTGCCCCCGGTGACGAGGACTGCTCCCGCGAGGACGCGCCCCGCCAATCAGAAGTTCACGGTAGATCGATGGCGGAAGCCTCCCGTCGCCGACGCGCCGAAACCGTCCCCAAGAGCGCTTCGAGACCATGGAAAGGACTGAACAGTATGACTAATAACCGTGACATCAACGTCAGCACCCCCGCACCTGCCGGGGGAGAGGACAAGCCGCACACCTTCGGAGGCCACAGGCCGCAGGACCGGTACGACGCGAGCGAGCCCTGGGGCTCCGCCTCGAGAGAATCCCGGCCGACGGCGCAGACGGCCGGCAGGACCACGCACGGCGAATTCGGGCCGCAGGCTCCTCTCGGAGCGTCCGTTGCCCATAACCCGGGCGGGACTCCTCCGTCACGCCCGTACGCCGGGCCGGCGCAGTCGTCACGGTCCGCTGATGGTCCACCGGCCGGCCACCGTGCGGCCGCACCCTACGCTCCTGCGGCGCTCGATCACTCGGGGCAGGGCGCCGCACCGGGGCACAGCTCATCGGCCGAGCTCTCGTCCGACCGTCTCCTGCGCAAGAAGTCCGGCGTCCGGGGCGGTCTCAAGAAGCTGCGTATCGGCGGAAGGAGGACCGAACGGGCACGGCAGCAGAAGCTGGCTGTGCTCCGCACCCCGGTGATGGACTGCTACAAGATCGCCGTCATCAGTCTGAAGGGCGGAGTCGGCAAGACCACCACCACGACCGCCCTTGGAGCGATGCTCGCCACCGAACGCCAGGACCGGGTCGTGGCGATCGACGCGAACCCCGATGCCGGCACACTCAGCCGCCGGGTACGCCGGGAGACGAACGCGACCATCCGCGACCTCGTGGCTGATCTCCCCGATCTGCCCAACTACATGGCGGTACGCCGCTACACCTCCCAGTCCCCGAGCGGCCTGGAGGTTCTGGCCAACGACGTGGATCCCACCGTCTCCACCGCGTTCAACGACGAGGACTACCGCAAGGTCGTCGGCTGCCTCGGGCAGCACTACCCGATCATCCTCACGGATTCCGGCACCGGCTTGCTCCACAGCGCCATGGGCGGTGTCCTGGAACTCGCCGATCAGCTGATCGTCGTCGCGTCGTCCAGCGTGGACGGCGCTGCCAGCGCGAGCACCACCTTGGACTGGCTCAATGCCCATGGCTACGCGGACCTCGTCCAGCGGAGCATCACCGTGGTGTCCGAAGCGCACACGACCGGCAAGCTCTTCAAGCTGAACGACGTGGTGGCTCATTTCCGTGCTCGTTGCCGGGGTGTGGTGGTGGTCCCCTTCGACGAGCACCTCTCCGCGGGAGCGGAGGTCGACCTGGCCAAGATGAAGCCGCAGACCCGTAAGGCCTATTTCAACCTGGCGACGCTCGTGGCCGCCGACTTCCACCGTACTCAGCCCGAGCCCGTGGGCTGGCCCGTTTTCCCGCACTCGGGGTACAACTCGGCCAGTGTCTTCTCGGCTCCGGTCTGGAACTGACCCCCTGTCCTTCCGGTCATGGACATGTGACCTTGTCGCGGGGCCTGCGCCGCCGAACGGCCGCTGTCCTCCGTCCCGCCTCCGCGACGAGCGCGGGCAGGGGGGCTCCGTCCCACCGGCAGCAGCCGGAGCGACGGCCATGTGGCGATCGGCCTGTTCCACGGCACCTACGGCGAGAGACACAGCCCTTCGCCGGCCGGCGGCCGAAGCTGTCGGTCACGTCGCCGCCGAACGGCGGTCGGCGGACTCCGAGAAGGGCCATGAGGGGGCGCCGGCACAAACATGGCGACTTGAATCGCTGCCATCGTGTGAATCTGACAGGTTTCCTTGTCGCTAACCCTGTTCGACAGGTATATTTGTCGTATGGATGATGCTGCGGCGATCCCGACCCCTGACAAGAACGACGAGAACTTCTGGACCACCGTCGTGACTCCGGTGGAGCCCGCCTGGAAGGAGCCCGCCGAGGACGACACGTTCACCATGGACGACGAAGTGCTTGACGCGGCCCGCGCGCTGGCGGAGCGGATTTCGACACGTGCGCTGGCCTATCACGCCGCCGGCAAGCGCTTCGATCCCGCTCTCATGGCCGCACCCGATGTGCAACTGGCGCTGCTGCGTGCGCTGTACGAAGCCAAGCGGTCCGTCGACCGGCTGGCGGAAAGCGCCGCGACCGTGGCCGGCCGCGGTGGAGCCAGCTATGCCCAGCTGGGTGCGGCCTGGGGTGGCATCAAGCGCCAGTCCGCCCGTCTCAAGTGGCCCCACGCGGTGACCAAGAGGTCTGCCAGCGAGTCCATTCCGCTTCACTACGCGGGCGGCACAGCCGTTGTTCACCACGATCCGGACGCTGACGCCTGGTGGTACACGGCCATCGCTGCGGATCAGCGGGACGAGGAGTCCGAAGCCGTCCACCCCACTTCCACCGAGGCCATCGCGCGGGCCACGGAGTTCCTCCTGGTGCACGCTCAGCCCACGCGGTGAACCTCCGTATGACGCTGGTCGCATCTTCGCCCTTGCCCCTGCGTCGCGCTCCGATCCGCCGGTCCCTGGGCCCGCCCGTAGGCGCATGACATTGCGGGGGCCTTGTGTCGAAAGGCCCCGGCAGTCACATGCCACCGCTCCCACCAGGCTGGTGCGGCGCCAGGGCGTGTATCGAAAGTGGATCTTGGACGTGTGATGATCGTGGTTCGTGGTACGTGGTGACGGATGCGCAGTGGGCGGTGCTGGAGCCGCTGCTGCCGAAAGGCAAGAAGTCTGGTCGGCCGCCGATGCGGACCCGACGGCAGCTGATCGACGGCATACGGCGGCGGACCCGGACCGGGACGCCATGGCGGGACGTTCCGGAGCGGTACGGGCCCTGGGGCGGGTGTACGGCCTGTTCCGCCGCCGGCAGCGGGACGGCACCCGGCAGCGGATCCTCACCGAACTGCAGGCCCGGGCCGACGCCAGGGGACTGACCACCTGTCCACTGTCTGCCGGGCCCACCAGCACGCCCCCGGGGCGAGGAAAAGGGGGACCTGCAAAAGGAACCGATCGTGATCACAGCCGGGCGGCGCGGGGACTCCCCGCAGTTCGAGCCCGTCCTGGAGAAGGTCCGCGTGCCCCGCATCGGGCCGGGCAGGCCCCGCACCCGGCCCGATCGCGTGCGCGCCGACAAGGCGTACGCCTCCCGCAAGAACCGCGCCTACCTGCGTCGGCACGGGATCCGCCGCACCGTCCCGGACAAGGCCGACCACGCCCGCAACCGCAAGAAGCTGGGCTCCCGTAGCGGCTGCCCATCGAAGTTCGACAAGATCGACTACCGGGAACGGCACGCGGTGGAGTGCGGGATCAACCCGCTCAAGAGACACCGGGCGGTGGCCACCCGCTACGAGAAACTCACCGTCCGCTACGAGGCGGCCGTGCTCGTCGCGGCCGTCAACGAATGGCTGTGACCCGCATTTCCTTATAGCCGGGAGTCAGCGGTGTCCAAGCACGTTGACCACCCGGCCGTTGGGGTCACGGACGAAGAACCGGCGCACCCCCCACTCCTCGTCCTGCAAGGGGTGAACGATCTCCGCGCCGCTCTCCCGCATGGCCGTGTAGGCCGCATTCACATCATCCACTTCGACGCTCATATCGGGAGTGACCGGTGCGGTCCTGTCGCCGGCCGTGAAGCTGATCTGCGCCGCCGGACTGGACGGGGACGCGAGCGTCATGATCCAGCCGTGGTTCATGACCTCCTCGAATCCGAGCAGGCCGTAGAAGTCCCGGCTCTCCTGCGCAGCCTCCGACTGGACATTGGGTACGACACGGCGAACGGCCATCGATAACTCCAAGGTTGACAACGGACCGGCGTTGAGGCTCTCCAGGAGTAGTACGCCACACCGGTCGCCGCACGGGCTTTCGGTAAACGTCCTAAAGGCGTGTTGCAGTCCTGACGAGGCCGGCGACGGCTCTGGACCGGCTGTGCGATGGCCAGGCGATCACAGTGGTGACCGGCGGTGCGTCCAGCACGGGCACGGAGGTGAGGTCACTGCGCAGTTGGGCTCGGCACGACTCCGGTGAGATCGCGCACGCACGGCCGAGCGCGATCAGCTGCAGCAACTGCGCATGGTCCCGGACCTGCGGGCCCGGACCGGGCGGGTAGGTGCCGTCGGGGCTGGGCCAGCGTGGCAGGGGCAGCCCCGGCAGCGCGGTGATGTCGGCCATGTGCACATGGGCCCGGGCGGCGAGGGGATGTCCGGCAGGCACGACGAGGACCTGGCTCTCCGTGCTGAGCTCTTCGGTGTCGAATCCGGCCGTCGAGTCGAACGGCCGGTGCAGCAGTGCCACGTCGGCCCGGCCCTCGCGCAGGAGCAGTTCCTGCTCGGCCGGACCGCACAGAGTTACGTCGACGGGGACCGCGCCGGGTTCGGCGGCATAGGCCTGGAGCAGCTTCGCCAGCAACTCGCTGGACGCGCCGGCTTTCGTGGCCAGCACCATGCCGGGACGGCCGGTCGCGGCGAGGGCGGCACGGCGGGTCCGGCGGACCGCGGCGTCGACCGCGTCGAGGGCTGCCCGGCCCTCGACCAGCAGCACCGACCCGGCCTCGGTCAGTATGACGCTGCGACTGGTCCGGACCAGCAGCGCCGACCCGAGCCGGCGTTCGATCTGCTGGATGGCCCGGGACAAAGGTGGCTGTGCGATCCCGAGCCGCTGCGCCGCACGCCCGAAGTGCAGTTCTTCAGCGACAGCGACGAAGTACCGCAGTTCCCGGGTCTTCACCCAGTCATGCTATCCCGGGATCGATACCTGGGGAGTATCGTCGCCCACCTGATCGGTGTTGGACACCTTGCCGGGGGCAGAGGCAGCATCGTCCCCATGAGCGAACGAACGATTGCGCTGGTCACCGGAGCGAACAAGGGAATCGGGTACGAGATCGCCGCGGGCCTGGGGGCCCTCGGCTGGCGGGTCGGCGTCGGCGCCCGCGACGATCAGCGTCGAGAAACCGCCGTCGAAAAGCTGTGCGCGGCCGGTGTCGACGCGTTCGGCGTCCCGCTGGACGTGACCGACGACGCGAGCACGACCGCGGCCGCCCGGCTGGTGGAAGAACAGGCCGGGGGTCTCGACGTCCTCGTCAACAACGCCGGCATCACCGGTGGCATGCCACAGGAGCCGACCCGGGTCGATCCCGCCACCATCCGGACGGTGGTGGAGACCAACGTGATCGGCGTCATCCGCGTCACCAACGCGATGTTGCCGCTGCTGCGCTCGTCCTCCGCGCCGCGGATCGTGAACATGTCCAGCAGCGTCGGCTCCCTCACCCGGCAGTCAGGGACCGCCGGCGAGCAGACGACGGGGCCGGTGGCCGTGGCATACGCGCCGTCGAAGACTTTTCTGAATGCTGTCACCCTTCAGTACGCCCGGGAACTGAGCGACACGAACATCCTGATCAACGCCGGATGCCCCGGCTTCGTCGCGACCGATCTCAACGGCTTCCGAGGGGTGCGCACCCCCGGGCAGGGTGCGGCGATCGCCATCGAACTCGCGACCCTGCCCGACGACGGTCCGACCGGCAGGTTCTTCGAGGACGCCGGAGTGGTGCCCTGGTGAAGCGGGCGGGAACCACCGGCGCCGGGGCAACGCTCCGCACCACTTCGGAACAACACTCCGGCCGGCGAAGCCGGAGCCGGGCACTGCCGCCCGCCTCGTCACCGTCGGTCCTGTGCGCAGGCGGCCCGCCCCGGAGAGAGCCGCTCTCGTGGGCGAGGGGACTTCCGGCGGCGCGGCCGGCGCGCCGGCCTTCACCCTGCCGTTGGCATTCCGCCCGTCCAATCGCACCACCGGCCCGCGTGAGGGCGGCGTGTCACCCGTGCCCGGATGACTTTCCATCGGTAGCCGGAGAAACCGGGACGGCCCGCCGGGGAACCTGCCTACGGGCCGTCTGCGACGACCGGTCGGGCAGGCCGGTGTTCCGTGGCCGGGTACTGCGTGGGACCGGACTGGCGCCCGGGCCCCGCTCGTGGCCCTGGATCTC